>JAKFFB010000280.1:0-59282 GCA_036675425.1 Actinomycetales bacterium
TGCGCGCCCGGACACCGCTGCTAGGCCGACAGCTCAAGTGAAAGGCACGGGGGCCAGTCCACAGACGGGTCAGACCCAGCAGCGGTGCTGATCAAGCCCGCTCATCATCACTGTCCACAGATCGGCGGCGACGACGCCACGGTCACGGCAGCCGGCCCGACGCTCCCCCGCATGACGATCTCCTCCTTCTGCCACGACCTGCTGCTCACCGAGGGCCCGCTCCCCCTCCTGACCCTCGCCCGCCGAGCCGCCGACGCCGGCGTCACGCGCGCCAGAGATCCCGAGGCTGCCGTACGGTCCGCCATCGCGGACGCGGAGGTGCAGCTCCCCGACGGGCGCTGGACCACCCCGCTGCACCTGCTCGAGGGCCGGATCCTCACCGCCCGGCGGCTGCCGCTGTGCGACGCGCCCTGGTTCGAGGACCGGATCGACGGGACGGAGTACGACGTGGCTCCCCTCGACCGGGCGCTGCGCAGCGGACCCGTCCCGCTCGCGGGTGGAGGCGAGCTGCGCCGCAGCCGGAGCTACGGAGCCGAGTGGATCGCGCCCAAGGGATGGCCCGACGTCGACGTGGGGAGTGACGAGCTCCTCGGCCTGCGCATCCGCGGTGGCACCCTCCACCTCGAGGTCGTGCCGGTGACCGAGGCGCTCCACTCCGAGGGGGAGCAGCTCGCCCGGGCGCTCGGCCACCTCAGGAGCAGGGACCTGTGGTCGTACTGGCGCACGGACGACATCGCCGCGACCCTGTGGGCGCGCCTCGCGACCGACGCGGAGCTGCTCACCCGGCCCACGCCGCCGCTCAGCCGATGCGTGCCCGCTCTGGCCGAGACCCTCCGGGCTCGCCGCGAGGAGCTGCAACGGCAGGCCTCCCGCTGGACGGTGACGCTCGAGCTGCCCGCAGCGCTGCAGGAGGTGGCCATCCGCGCCGCCCATCGCGACGACGACCTGGTCCCGGACTGGATGAGCGCCTTCGTCGCGCGACAGCTGCGCGACCTCGATGACCAGCTGGAGCAGGAGTGGCACGAGGAGGAGTACGGCCGACTGCTCCGGTTGCCCCGCCAGCGGTGACCCGCCGGACACGCCGAGCTGATCTGGACTTGATCCGTTCCAGAAGATGGGCAAGACTGCGGCCGTGCCCTCCCCCGTCGACGCCGAGCAGCTGCTCCGGGGGGCGGACCTGCGCGTGACGCAGCCGAGGCTCGCGGTGCTGTCCGCCGTGCACGCCGCGCCGCACGCGGACACCGACACGCTGATCACCGCCGTACGCCGTGAGCTCGGTGCCGTCTCCTCACAAGCCGTCTACGACGTGCTGCGCGCGCTCACGGATGCGGGGCTCGTACGCCGCATCCAGCCGGCCGGCTCGGTCGCGCGCTACGAGGCGCGGGTCGGCGACAACCACCACCACGTCGTGTGCCGGTCCTGCGGCACCGTGGCCGACGTCGACTGCGCCGTCGGCGAGGTGCCGTGCCTGACGGCTGCCGACGACGCGGGCTTCGCGATCGACGAGGCCGAGGTCGTCTACTGGGGCCGCTGCCCCGACTGCACCGCCGCCTGAGACTTCCGAGAAACCACAGCACCTGAGGAGAGGGAACCACGTGACCGACAAGGCCGACACCGCGAGCAACAGCGAGAGCGAGAACCCGGCGCTCGACGCCCCGACCGTCAAGACCGGTCAGCGCCCGCGCACCAACCGCGACTGGTGGCCGAACCAGGTCGACCTGCAGGTGCTCAACCGGACCGACCCCAAGTCGGACCCGCTGGGTGAGGGCTTCGACTACAAGAAGGCCGTCTCGCAGCTCGACTACGACGCGGTCAAGGCCGACATCGTCTCGGTCATGCGCACCTCGCAGGACTGGTGGCCCGCCGACTACGGCCACTACGGCCCGCTCTTCATCCGCATGTCGTGGCACGCCGCGGGCACCTACCGCGCCGCTGACGGCCGCGGTGGCGCGGGTGCCGGCGAGCAGCGCTTCGCCCCGCTCAACAGCTGGCCGGACAACGGCAACCTCGACAAGGCCCGGCGCCTGCTGCTGCCGGTGAAGCAGAAGTACGGCCGCTCGCTGTCGTGGGCCGACCTGCTCGTGCTCGCGGGCAACGTCGCGCACGAGGACATGGGCTTCCAGACCTTCGGCTTCGCCTTCGGCCGCGAGGACGTCTGGCAGCCGGAGGAGGTCTTCTGGGGTCCGGAGGACACCTGGCTCGGCGACGAGCGCTACAGCGGCGACGACCCGCTCGACCTGGAGGAGACCGACTTCGGCGCGGTCACCATGGGTCTGATCTACGTCAACCCCGAGGGGCCGAAGGGCAAGCCCGACCCGCTCGCGTCCGCGCACGACATCCGCGTCACGTTCAGCCGGATGTCGATGAACGACGAGGAGACCGTCGCGCTCGTCGCCGGCGGCCACACCTTCGGCAAGGCGCACGGCGCGGGCGACCCGTCGCTCGTCGGCCCGGAGCCCGAGGGCTGCCCGGTGCACTCCGGCGGCATCGGCTGGAAGAACGAGTTCGGCAAGGGCAAGGCCGAGGACACCATCACGTCCGGCCTCGAGGGCGCATGGACCCCGACGCCGACGCAGTGGGACAACAGCTACTGGGACACCCTGCTCGGCTGGGAGTGGGAGCTCACCGAGTCCCCCGCCGGCGCGAAGCAGTGGCAGCCGACCGACCCCGCGGCGCAGACGGTCCCGGACGCCCACCGGGAGGGCGTCACGCACCGGCCGATGATGTCGACCGCCGACATGGCGCTGCGCGAGGACCCTGAGTTCCGCAAGGTCGCCGAGCGCTTCCGCGCGAACCCCGACGAGTTCGCCGCGGCGTACGCCAAGGCGTGGTTCAAGCTGCTGCACCGCGACATGGGCCCGGTCTCGCGCTACGTCGGCCCGTGGGTGCCGTCCGAGGTGCAGATCTGGCAGGACCCGGTCCCGGCCGTCGACCACGAGCTGGTGTCCGACGCGGACGTCGCTGACCTCAAGGCGCAGATCCTCGCGAGCGGCCTGTCGGTCTCGCAGCTGGTGAGCACCGCGTGGGCGGCCGCCGCGTCCTACCGCACCACCGACAAGCGCGGTGGCGCGAACGGCGCCCGGCTGCGTCTCGCGCCGCAGAAGGACTGGGCGGTCAACGCGGGTACGGCAGAGGTCGTCGCGAAGCTGGACGAGCTGCGCGGTTCCTTCGGCAAGCAGATCTCGCTCGCCGACACGATCGTGCTCGCCGGCTGCGCCGCGGTCGAGAAGGCCGCCAAGGACGCCGGCGTCGACATCACCGTGCCGTTCACGCCGGGCCGCACCGACGCCTCGCAGGAGCAGACCGACCCGGAGACCTTCCGCTGGCTCGAGCCGCGCGCCGACGGCTTCCGCAACTACGTCCAGCCGGGCTCCAAGCTCTCCCCCGAGCAGCTGCTCATCGACCGGGCCTACCTGCTCGAGATGACCGCCAAGGAGATGACCGTCCTCATCGGCGGTCTGCGCGTCCTCGGCGCGAACACCGGTGGCGCCACGCACGGCGTCTTCACCGACAAGGTCGGCGTGCTGTCGCAGGACTTCTTCACCGAGCTCCTCGACCTCGGCACCTCGTGGCGCACGTCTCCCAACGACGAGGGCGTCTACGAGGGCGTCGACGCCTCGGGCAACGTCGTCCGTACCGCCACCGCGGTCGACCTGGTCTTCGGGTCGAACTCGATCCTGCGCGGCATCGCGGAGGTCTACTCCTCCGCCGACGCCAAGGAGCAGTTCGTGCGCGACTTCGTCGACGCGTGGGACAAGGTCATGATGCTGGACCGCTTCGACGTGAAGTAGCTCCTCGCCTCACCGGAACGCCCCGGTCTGCTTCGGCAGGTCGGGGCGTTCCGTGTGTCAGCGCTCGAGCAGCTGGCCCACCGTCGCCTCCAGGGCGCCCCGGCTGACGGCACCGGTGCTGCGGCCGACCTCGCTGCCGTCCGGACCGAACACGACCAGTGTCGGGATGCTGCGGATGCCGACCAGCGCCGCCGTCGCCGGGTTGGCATCGACGTCGCACGACCCGAAGCGCACCGGCCCGTCGTGCGCGGACGCGACCGCCGCGAAGACCGGCGCGAAGGCCTTGCACGGCCCGCACCAGGCGGCCCAGAAGTCGACGACCGTGAACCCGCCCTCGGTCGCGTCCATGAACGTGTCGTCGGTGATCACCTGCACGGCGGAGCTGTCGATCGGCTCGGGCGGTGGTGCGGCGACGTGCTGCCGGCGTCGGAAGACCATCCATCCACTACAGCAGACGTCCGGCTTGTCGCTACCCCTGACGTGCGCCGGCGTGTTCGCGGTCCGGTACGCGTTGCGCGGGCGCCCCGGAGCTGGGCCGGATGTTGGCGTTGCGGCGGAAGACGTTCGCCGGGTCGTACTGCTGCTTGATCCGGGCGAGGCGGTCGTACTTCGCGAGCCCGTAGGCCGCGCGGATCCGGTCCTCCGCCTCGTCGCCACTCATCGCGTTGATGTAGGTGTCCCCCACCGGCGAGTGCGCCGCGAGCGCGTCGTAGAGATCCCGCACCCACGGACGGTCGAGCTCGAGCAGCTCGGGCACCGGCCCGTTCGCGATGACGAAGGCGTTGTAGCGCGGCGTGCGTCCGCCGCTGAACGCCGTCGCGTCGTCGGCCACGTCGCAGTACGCCGCGTCCAGCCGGTAGAGCAGCACGATCGACAGCGGCGAGCTCTTGCGCGGGACGTGCACGACGAGGGCCTCGATGGCCTCATCGGTGAGATCCTCGAGGTAGAGGCCCTTGTCGTAGTAGTGGTTGCCCCAGGCATTCGGCTCGTCGAGCATCTGCTGCAGCGCCAGGTACGGCATCGGCGTCGCGAACTCCCAGAGCGGTGGCAGCGCACTGCGGAAGCGGTCGAGGACGTCCCGGTGCTCCTGCTCGCCGTGGAAGCCGGCCACGACGACGGCGTAACCGGGCTGCAGCCGGTACTCCTCCGGGACGAACGGCTCGGGTGGGGCGTTCAGCGCCGCGATCACGACGTTCACGCCGTCCGGCAAGGAGCCGACGACGTGACGCGCGGCGCGCAGCGCCTCCCTGCCCTGGGCGAGCGGCCAGAACATCATCCCGAGCTCGATCATCGGACCGACGGGGTGCAGGGCGAACTCGAACTCCGTGACGACGCCGAAGTTGCCGCCGCCGCCGCGCAGCGCCCAGAACAGGTCAGGGTGCTCATCGCTCGACGCGCGCACGACCCGGCCGTCCGCGAGCACGACCTCCGCGCTGACGAGGTTGTCGATGGTCAGCCCGTGCTTGCGGGTCAGCCAGCCCATCCCCCCGCCCAGGGTCAGTCCGCCGACACCGGTGTGGCTGATGGCGCCGACCGGCAGCGCCAGACCGTGCTCCTGCGCTGCGGCGATCAGGTCGCCCAGGAGCGCTCCTCCGCCCGTACGGGCGCGCCGCGCCCCGGCGTCGACGTGGACGGCGTTCATCAGGCTCAGATCCACCATCAACCCGTCGTCGACGACGGACTTTCCGCTGATGCTGTGCCCGCCACCGCGGACCGCGATCTCCAGACCCCGCTCGACGGCGAAGCGCACCGCCGCCGCGACGTCCGCCGCGCAGGTGCAGCGCGCGATCACCGCCGGCCGGCGGTCGACGTCGGCGTTCCACACCCGTCGTGCATCGTCATAGCCGTCCTCGCCGGCGACGAGCACCATCCCCGCCATCGCCGCCCGCAGCTGCTCGATCGACGTTCCCATCCTCAGCCCCCTCCGGCCGTTCCTCCCCTTGGCCGGGAGAGTCGACCTGTGTCGGGGCAGCGTCAAGATGCGAGGCGTCAGTCCTCCCACTCGTGCTCGTCGCTCGGGGCGGTCCCCTCGGGGATCGCGACGCGTCCGCCGTGCACCATCGCGAGCATCGAGCCCAGGCTGTCCGCCGTACGCCCCACCTCGCTCACCAGGCAGTGCAGGTCCAGAGGGCGGGCCACCTCGATCGGGAAGCACGCCTCCACCCACACCTCGGCACCGGTGGTCCACACGCGGGCGATCACCAGCCCCTCGTTGACCTCGTTGACCTCGCGCAGGACCGACTTCTTGATCTCGATCCCGCGCACCGCGCGTGACCACACGCGGACCAGCCGGCCCTGCCCGACGACGGACACGTAGACCATCGCCGTGCCGTACGGGAACGGCAGGTCGCCGTCCTCGTCCACGACCACCTCGTCGAGCCCGAACGCCTCGCGCGCGAGCTCCTTCACATGCGATCGCGCCATGTCCTGGAGGGACATCCGCCACCTTCTCTCCTCGACCCGGAAGACGAGAGTGCCAGCAGGGTCCGACAGTTTCGCGGACCCGGAGCTTGTCGGACCTCGATGTTAGTGTCAGTATGACACGAAGGAGGGTGCCATGCAGCTGGACAGCAAGCAGAACGACCGCGCGGTGGGCGTCCTGGTCGGGCAAGCGGCCGGCGACGCGCTCGGAGTGCCGTACGAGTACGGCAGCCGCGCGCTGACCGGCGAGCCGCAGCTGCTCGGCGGCGGGCTCGGCGGGATCGCGCCCGGTCAGTGGAGCGACGACACCGAGATGGCGGTCTGCATCGCAGAGGTCACGGCGACCGGAGCCGACCTGCGCACCGACCAGGCGCTCGAGCAGATCGCGCAGGGCTTCCTCCGGTGGTACGGCGACAGCCCACCCGACGTCGGCATCCAGACAAGGCACGTGCTCGGGGAGACGGCCCGTAGCGGCGGGGACGCGACCACGATGCTGAGCGTCAGCGCGGAGCTGCACGCCCGCACCGGCCGCACCGCCGGCAACGGCTCGCTGATGCGGACCGGCCCGGTCGCGCTCGCGCACCTCGGTGACCCGGGCGCCGTCGTCGAGGCGGCCCGGCGGGTGAGCGCCCTGACCCACGCCGACCCGCGCGCCGGCGAGGCCTGCGCGCTGTGGTCCCTCGCCATCGACCACGCCGTGCGCACCGGCGAGCTCGACGTGCGCGCCGGTCTGACGCACGTCGACGCGACCTACTGGGCACCGCTGCTCGACGAGGCGGAGTCGGTCGAGCCGTCGCACTACGGGCACAGCAACGGCTGGGTCGTCGCCGCGCTGCTCGGAGCCTGGTCGGCGATCTCACGCACCGACGGACTCGTCGCCGGTCTGCACGCGGCGATCGCGGGTGGCGGCGACACCGACACCGTCGCGGCGATCGCCGGCCAGCTGCTGGGTGCGCGCTACGGCGCGAGCGCGGTCCCCGCGCGCTACCGGCGCCGGCTGCACGGCTGGCCCGGCGTCCGCGTGCGCGACCTGCACCGGCTGGCGCTGCTCACCGTCAACGGCGGCACTGACGGCGCGGAGGGCTGGCCGAGCTGCGCGACGATCCCGTCCTACGCGGGGGCGTCGTCAGCGGTCGTCGCCCACCCGGACGACGACGGCGTCCTGCTCGGCGCGGTCGGGGCGGTGCGGCCGGGTGCCGCCGACGCGGTGGTCAGCCTGTGCCGGATGGGCAGCGCCACCGCTCCCCTCCCCGGCGTCCCGCCGGAGGACCACGTGGAGCTCTGGGTCATCGACAAGGACGACGCCAACAACGACCTGGGCGGGCAGCTGCTCGACGCGGCCCAGGCCGTCCGCGAGCTCCGCGCCGAGGGGAAGACGGTGCTGCTGCACTGCGTGCATGCGCAGACCCGGACGCCGACCGCCGCGGCGGTGTACGGCGCGCTCGTCACCGGCTCGACACCGCTCCAGGCGCTGGACCGGGTCATGCGGGTGCTGCCGGCCGCGAGGCCGCGGCGGTCCTTCGTGCGCGAGCTCGAGCGGATGGCGCTGCCGCTGCGGTGAGCCGCGGAGGTCGACAGCCGCCACCGCACTGATCCACGTGACGTTGTAGGTGCATCAGGTCGCCGGATCCACCCACAACCTCTCGTGGATCAGCCGCGCGACGCCAGCAGCGCCGCGCGGGCCAGAGCCTGCGCACCGGGTGTCGCGGGCGTGGACCGGTCGCGCCAGAGATCGCTGTCGCCGTACGCCCGGACGGAATCGAGCACCGCCGTCACGCCGTCGACGGCCCGCCACGCAGCGATGTCGCTCACCCCGGACCGGTCTCCCGTACGCCACCCGGCTGCGGTCAGCACCTCGTGCAGCCGCACGTCACGAGGCCGACCCGCCGCCACCGCGAGCAGCAGCAGTGCCTGCGCCAGAAGCCGGAACGGGTCGCTCGGAGGAGCACCGAGGCGCTGCGCGATGTGCGACCACAGCGCGACCGGGTCGTCGGTCACCGCGACGCCGACCTTGGTGCGCAGCAGCCGTCCCTTGTTGGCCCGCACCAACCCCATCGACTGCGCGGACGCACGGAGTGCCCGCACCGGCCGGGTCGTGTCCTCGCGGTTGTTCTTGCCCGTCCACTCCTGTGCCAGCCCGAGGTCCTCCACCGCAGCGATGACGACGGCCGGCGGCATCCAGCCCGCGGCCGTGAGGGCCAGTCCGTCGCCGACGCGCCGGAGCAACCAGGAGTACGCCCGCGTCATCTCGGCGGCCTCGGTCTCGTCGACGCTGGCCGGTCCGTCGACGAGGTCGGCGTCCCGCAGCAGCGCGTCGAGCACCTGCTGCGCCGGTGTCGCGATCACCTGGCCGCGGAGGGTCCGCAGCGCCGGTGGGAGCCGCCGATCCGCTTCCCAGCCGGCGAGCGCGTCGGCGAGCTTCTCCGGCGCGAAGTCCTCCGATCTCCCGCGCCTCTCGTTCCAGGCATGGATGCCGCCGCTGTCCTCGGGCGGGGCGACCCCCTGCCCGTCGACGCAGCGCACTCGCTCGACCCGACCGCCCACCTCCTCGACGACCAGGCGCACCTCCCAGCCGTCGCCGTAGTCGTAGGCGTAGAGCAGCGAGTCGCCGACCTCGGCCAGCACCTCGTCGAGTCGCACGTCGGTGGCGGGCACGCCGTCGTCCTCGCCCTCCTCGACGTCGAACGGGCAGAGGAAGAGCTCGGACTGCTGGTCGTACGGCGACTCCCCCTGCGTGAAGCGGTGCAGGTGGCAGTCCTCCCAGTCGAAGAGCGCCTGCAGGAGCAGGTGCAGCTCGTCGAGGTGCAGGGTCGACGGCAGCTCGACCCGGCGCCAGATCGGCGGCTCGGCCTCGTCGAGGTCGGCACGGACGACGACCGAGAAGGGCGAGCCGGCGCGACGCCGGCGCCGCGAGACGGGCTCCGGTGTCAGCATGGATCGACCGTACGACAGCCGCCCCCGCAGTGATCCACGTGACGTTGTGGGTGCATCAGGTCGCCGGATCCACCCACAACCTCACGTGGATCAAGCAGCGGACCGGGTGGTAGGCAACCCGCCATGACGACCTACTCCACGCTCACCTACGAGGTCCGCGGCGCGAAGGCCTACCTCACCCTCAACCGCCCGGAGCGGCTGAACGCCATCGACGACGCCATGCCGGGCGAGATCCGGGCGGCGGTGGAGCAGGCGAACGCCGACGACAGCGTGCGGGTGATCGTGGTCGCCGGTGCCGGGCGGGCGTTCTGCGCCGGCTACGACCTCAAGAAGTTCGCCGAGGGCGACGTCGGCGACCGGTGGCGGCAGGGCGAGCACTGGGACCCGGTGAAGGACTACCGGGAGATGCGCACGAACACCGACGACTTCATGAGCCTGTGGCGCTCCCTGAAGCCCACCGTCGCGAAGGTGCACGGCTACGCCGTCGCCGGCGGCAGCGACATCGCGCTGTGCTGCGACCTCATCGTGCTGGCCGACGACGCCCAGATCGGGTATCCCCCCGCGCGCGTCTGGGGCTGCCCGACGACGGCGATGTGGGTCTACCGCGTCGGCGCCGAGCGGGCCAAGCGGATGCTGCTGACCGGCGACACGATCGACGGCACGACCGCCGCGAGCTGGGGGCTGGGCGAGGCGGTGCCGGCGGCCGATCTCGACGCCGCCGTCGAGCAGCTCGCGGACCGGATCGCCGGCGTGCCGACCAACCAGCTGGTGATGCAGAAGCTGATGATCAACCAGGCGTACGACAACATGGGCCTGCAGGGCACCCAGCTCCTGGCGACGCTCTTCGACGGCATCGCCCGGCACACGCCGGAGGGGCACTGGTTCAAGGACCTGGCCGAGCGGGAGGGCTTCCCCGCCGCGGTGCAGTGGCGCGACTCGGGCCGACCGATCCCCGACGGGGGTTGATCACGAAGCAGCAACATCATCCGCGCTCGGTGATGTTGCCGGCGGCGGACAAGCGCTTCAGCGCTGGGGCCTGAGCGCTGCCGCGGCTCAGCGACCGCGGACCTCCCGGTCCCCCGGGTCGCGCGCCGGGTCCTTCGCCGGCAGCGCGTCGGCGGCCCACTCCATCCGCTTCCAGTCCGGCACCGGTGTCGGCACGCCGACGTGCGGGACGAAGCGGGAGCGCTCGACCAGCTGGTAGCGGTGGATGTAGCGCGGGCAGTTCGGGTAGACCGCGCGGGCCCGGACGCGCACGATCAGCTGCGCCTCCGGGTAGTCCGCCATCAGCGGGTCGTCGGCGTCGATGCTCGCCGTCCCGTCGAGCCGCATCCGGTTGCCCCGCTCGATGTCGATGAAGAGCAGCCCGACCTCGGGGTTGACCAGCGCGTTCCCGAGCGAGAGGTACATGCCGTTGCCGTCGTAGTTCGGGAACGCGATCGTGTGCTCGTCGAGGACGCGGACGAAGCCGGGGTCGCCGCCCTTGTACGAGCACGTCGGCCGGCCCTGCTCGTCGGCCGTCGCGAGGAAGAACATGTCGCGTGCCTCGATGAACGCCCGGTCGGAGTCGCTGATCGTGTCGCTGACGAGCAGCGTGTCGATGCGCTCGGCGATGGCCGTCGTGTCGAACTGCTCCTGCAGGCTGCGACTTCCGGCGTGGAACCCCTGCGACATGTCAGTCCCCCTCGAGCGATGATCCGCACGGTACGCCGGGGAGCGGGTCTCCGCGAAGACTCAGAACTCAGCGGGACGGGCCCCGCTCGAGGCCCTCGACCGCACGCCGGTATCGACGACATCGATGCGCAGTGTCGCGATTGCCCTGCACCGCAGGGTGTCTCGAGGTCTTGTCGCATGCTGCGGACGGGAGCAGTGTGGATGTCGCGTGACGCCCCAGGGCGAGGCGCACGCGGAGGGGGTGGCGCCGTGTACATGCGAGTGACGACGGTTCAGGGGGACCCGGGCAGGATCGACGACGTGGTGGCGCTGGTGCGGGACCGCGCCAAGCCTGTCGTCGACCGGAGCGAGGACGGACGCGGGATGTCGGTCTTCGTCGATCGCGAGAAGGGCCGCGTGGTGGCGACGTCGGCCTGGGCGACGGAGCAGGCGCGCGAAGCCAGCAACGCCGACCTGGCGCCGCTGCGTGACGAGGCGGCGCGACTGATGGCAGGCACCGTGCGGACCGCGGAGTACGAGATCGCTGTGACCGAGCAGGTCGTCCAGCCGGAACCGGGTTGTTGGCTGCGTGCGACGACGCTCGCGGCAGACCCGGCCAGGATCCGGGACGCCATCGCCGGCTTCCAGTCCACCGTGATCCCGAAGCTGCGGGGCGTTCCGGGCTTCTGCGGGGCCATGCTCCTGATCGACCGCGCGACGGGCACGGGAGTCGGTTCCACGATCTGGAGCAGCCGCACGACGCTCGAGAGCAGCCGCGATCTCGCAGGCACGCTGCGCGGCAGCGTCGCGGCGCAGACCGGAGGGCAGGTGGCGGGTGTCGCGGAGTACGAGGTGGTGCTGGCGGCGACGAAGGTGCCACGACACGAGCACCTGTTCCGCCGGGCGTACGAGATCATGAGCAACGGCGATCTGGCCGAGCTGGACGAGCTCGTCGCCGAGGACCTCGTCGAGCACGCGCCGATCCCCCCGGGCTTCCCCTCGGGGCGCGAGGGCGTGAAGGCCTTCATGGCGGAATACCGGACGGCCTTCCCGGACCTGCGGATGACCATCGACAAGTACCTGGAGCAGGGCGATGTCGGATGCGCCGTGCTGCGCGCAACTGGCACGAACACCGGCCCGCTGATGGGACAGCCGGCCACCGGCAAGCCCATCGACATGACCATGGTGGACATCGTGCGTGTGGTGGACGGGCGCGCCGTCGAGCACTGGGGTCTCAGCGACGACCTGGGCATGCTCACGCAGCTCGGTCTTGCGGACTCCGCGCCGGCGATCCCTGCGCAGACTCCCAGGACCATCGAGCTCGAGTCCAAGGTCGACGCCTAGGTGTACTGACCCGAGAGGTTGGTGACGCGACTCGCTGGCGGTCGGCCTCCGAGGGCGGTGTGGGTGCGGTGATGGTTGTAGAGGTGCAGCCACTTGCGCAAGGCGGTCGTTCGGGCGCGGTCTGAGGTGTAGACGCGGACGTAGGCCCACTCGACGAGCAGCGTGCGGTGGAACCGTTCGACCTTGCCGTTGGTCTGCGGCCGGTAGGCCCGGGTCCGCTTGGCGGTGATGCCGTGCTGGGCGCAGACCTCGCGCCACAGGCCGGAGCGGTAGCACGGGCCGTTGTCGGTGATGACCCGATCGATGGTGATGCCCTGGGCGGCGAACCAGGCGATCGCGCGCTCCCACCAGGCGGCGGTGGTCGCGGCGGTCTCGTTCGTCAGGACCTCGCTGTAGGCCAGCCGGGAGTGGTCGTCCAGCGCGGTGTGGACGTAGCCGTAGCCGATGACAGGTCGGTAGTTCTTGCGGACCGTCGCGCTCAGTCGGCTGTTGCGCTTGCCCAAGGCCCGTCCGTGCGCCCGGTGCCCACCGCCATCGGGGATCCGGCCGAGCTTCTTGATGTCCACGTGCACGAGCTCGCCCGGCCGGTCCCGCTCGTAGCGCACGACCTGACCACGCAGCCGGCGCCTGGTCGCCAGGTCGACCTCGTGCAGCCGAGGCTCGCCTTCGCGGCGCAGCACCCGGTTCACCGTGGACGGGTGCATGTCCAGGCGGTGCCCGATCCGGGCCGGGCCCCAGCCACGCTTGCGGCGCAGGTGCACGATCTTGCGAACCAGCGGTCGACGCACCTGCGTCGGGCTGCGACGCGGTCGGCTCGGCCGGTCCTGCATCGCCTCCAAGGGGTCGCTGCCGGGCTCGCACTGGCGCAAGCGGGCAGCCCAGCGGCCGGCGGTCTGCGGCGAGGTCTGGAACCGCTCAGCCGCGCGGCGCAGCGACCAGCCGTCCTCGACGACGCTGCGGGCAAGGGCAAGACGACCCCTGGGGGTCAGGGTGGCGTTAGCGTGCGGCAAGAGGACCTCCGAGTTGGTGAAGCTGTCGCAAGCCCCACCTCACTCGGAGGTCCTCTTCATGTCCGCACGACGCGCCGCGTCACCAACGTGCGTGGTCAGTACACCTAGGACGAGTCGAAGCAGGGCAGCGCTCGGTCCGGCTCTGCCATGAGGTGCGCCCACATCATTCTGCCTGACCACATGAAACCCATCTCGAAGTCTCCAACGGGCGGCCCATGGCCGCCCAGGTGGCCATCGGTGCCGGGAGGGGCTGACTTGACGTCACGGTCAACATGACAAGCGGCGCTCGTTCTGAAGCCGTTCGAGCCAGACGCTGAGAGCGCACGTCTCCGCCGGGCGGGCTGCCGTCGAGCTAGCGGCTCTCGCAGGCGATGCCGTCGTTGTCGGCGTCAAGCCGGTACGGATCGGGCGACAGCGCGGTGAAGTTCTTCTGCGAGAAGTCAGGGCAGTTGTAGTCGCCGGCCGGCGGGATGCAGAAATCGGGGTACTCGGGAGTGCAGTTCCCGCCTGCCTTGGGTGCCGCCGCCAGGGGCTGGATCTGCGCCGCTTGCTGCTGGGCCGCCGCAGCTGCAGCGCTCTCGGCCGCAGCCTTCTCCGCCGCCACTCGCTCCGCCGCGGCCTTGTCCGCAGCGGCCTTCTCCGCCGCAGCCCTCTCGGCCGCTGCCTGCTGCTGAGCAGCTAGTGCCGCCGCTTCCGCTGCCGCCGTGGCCTCGGCCGCCGCCTTCGCTTCGGCGGCCGCCTCCGCCTCCGCCTCGGCGGCGGCGCGGTCGTCGGCTGCCTGGCGCGCGGCGGCTTCGGCAGCGGCCAGGTCGCGTGCAGCTTGCTCGGACGCCTGCCTGGCCTTGCTGTCCGCCGCCTGGGTGACGCTCAAGAGCGCCTCCGGCGACTCCTTGTCCGCACCACCGATGCTTCCGATGGCGATGAGCGCGACGAGGACGCCCGGGACGAGCACCCTCTTACGCCGCCAGCCCGGCTTGGGCTGCGCCCCTTTCAGCTCGCGGGGACTCGGGATGTGGGGGAACTGGATGTCGGACATGACATGTGCCGCTCTCGCTCAAGGGGCACCGGGGCAGGGGTGGGAACGCGGCGACCGTTCCACCTGGGGACCGCCGCCGGAGGCGGAACCGGACGAGATGGCCCGAAAGGGCTACTCCGGGCATGCAGACCGACCGGCCGTCGAACGGGCCGATTGCGCACAGATCTCGCCGCGGACTACTAGGGTCCGACCAGCGGTACCGACGGGCTTCCTCCTGGACATGCCCCCACCGCACGAGTTCCTTCGTGCTGCCTGGGGAAGTCCTTGCCACTGCTTCGAACGTCCGCCGCCGGCCTCGCCGCGCTGGCGCTCGAGGGCTCGCTGGGGGTGCGCATCGACGAGCAGATGCGGCACCAATCCGGCCGGCGAGCGGGACCCTCCGAGATCCGGAGCTGGGAGCGCAGCCTCCCTGTCATCGCACAGGATCTTGTGCAAGCGGGGCTCGACAAGGTCGAGGTGATCATCGAGCACTCGCTGCCGCTCAGCAGCAAGCGTATCGACGTGGTCCTCGCCGGCCAGCATCCACGCACCGGACGCGCGTCGTACGTCGTCGTGGAGCTCAAGCAGTGGAGCAGCGCGACGGCCTGGGAGGACGACCCGCAGCTGGTCCTTGTGGATGGTCACGGCTCGCGGCCGCACGTCCACCCAGCCGAACAGGTCCGTGGGTACTGCCAGTACCTGCTCGAGTTCACCTCCGCGCTGCACGACCAGAGCGAGGCGGTCGTTGGTGCCGCCTACCTGCACAACGCCACTGCTGAGCGGTCGGTCGCCGATCTGCGCAACTACCCGCAGGACCGACTCGGCCGACTCTTCCTCGCGGCCGACCGCGCCGAGTGGCTCCAGTTCCTGCAAGATCATCTCGACTCCGCTGTCGCCGGTGCGCCGTACGCCGACCTGCTGCTGAACTCAGCCAGCGCCCCCAGCAAGCAGCTGCTGCGCGTCGCCGCCGATGAGGTGCAGAACCGCCAGCAGTTCGTGCTGGTGGCGGAGCAACGTCTGGCATTCGAGCTGGTGATGCACGAGGTGGAGAAGGCGCGCCGCGGAGACCACAAGAGCGTGGTGCTCGTGACGGGTGGACCGGGCAGCGGCAAGAGCGTGATCGCGCTGTCGCTGATGGGCGAGCTGGCGCGGCGGGGACGCACCGTCATTCACGCCACCGGATCAAGGTCGTTCACGCAGACGCTGCGGAAGGTGGCTGGTGCCCGCTCCCCCAGCACACAACGTCTGTTCAAGTACTTCAACGACTTCATGGCTGCCGACCGCAACGGGCTGGACGTCCTCGTCCTCGACGAGGCTCACCGCATCCGCGAGACATCGATCAGCAGGTGGACGCGCAAGGAGCTGCGATCGCAGGACCGGCCGCAGGTGGATGAGCTCATCGCTGCAGCACGGGTGCCAGTCTTTCTGCTCGACGAGCACCAGGTAGTGCGGCCCGGCGAGCTGGGCACGGCTGAGGACATCGAGCAGCATGCGAAGGCGCTCGGGCTGCCCGTCCACCGCGTTGACCTCGACGCGCAGTTCCGCTGTGGCGGCAGCGCTGCCTACGTCCATTGGGTGTTGCGGCTACTGGGACTCGAGCCCGGTGGTCCGATTCCCTGGGAGGGGGACGAAAGCTTCCAGGTCTCCACGGTCTTCGGGCCTGAGGAACTGGAGGCGACTCTGCAGAACCGGCTCCAGGCTGGCTACGGAGCCCGCATGACGGCCGGCTACTGCTGGCCATGGAGTGATCCGACTAAGGACGGTGGTCTCGTCCCGGACGTGCGCATCGGATCCTGGTCACGACCGTGGAACGTCAAGGGCGAACGCGCAATCGGTGGCGCACCGCCCGCATCACTGTGGGCCACCGCGGACGGTGGCTTCGAGCAGGTCGGCTGCGTCTACACAGCACAGGGCTTCGAGTACGACTGGAACGGAGTGATCTTCGGGCCGGACTTCGTCTGGCGAACGGACCGTTGGGTGACGCGCCGGGAGTGCAACAAGGACCCCGACTTTCGCAATCGAACCAAGGTCGACGACCGCGACTTCGACCGGCTGGTCCGCAACGTTTACAAGGTGCTGCTGACCCGCGGCATGGTGGGGACGTTGATCATGAGCGTCGACCCGGAGACACAGCAGCTGCTGGAGTCGCTTGTCCACGCCCGGATGCTCAGCGTGAGTAGCCAGTAGAAGCGCCTCGGCAGAAGCGGCTGTCTGCAAAGCTGCGCGCCATGTCGGACTTGCCCACCGGGGTCTACGAAGAGCTGCTCACCGAAGATCTTGTGGCCAGGCTGACGGGGCTTCGGCACGTGAGCCAGCACGTGGGGGAAGCGGAATCACCGGCAAGCCTGGCCGACTACGTCACACACGCGGTCGTCCGGGCCCTCGAGGACCTGCCCGCCGATGAGCGAGTCAGTCGCGCGAACGCCATGCTCGCGGACCTCGGTAGCCGTGAACGGATCATCGCCGGCCCCCAGCAACTTCTGGCGGTGGCTCGTGAGGAGGAGCCGGGGGTGTGGCGCCTACTCCAGACGCGGCCCCGCGTCCCCTTCTCAAGGCCGGCGCTGCTCACCAACGCAGGCAGTGACCCAAAGCTGGGCGAGGAGCTCCGAGCCGAGCTCGCAACGGCAGACAGGGTGGACCTACTCTGTGCGTTCGTAAAGTGGTACGGCCTCCGTGTGTTGGAGGAGCAGTTGAAGGACCTCCAGCAGCGGGGTCGGCCTCTGCGCGTCCTGACGAGCACCTACATGGGCGCGACAGATCGACATGCTCTCGACCGGCTGGTGCGGGACTTCGGAGCAGCGGTCCGGGTCAACTACGAGACGCGATCAACTCGGCTGCACGCGAAGGCATGGCTCTTCCGACGCCAGAGCGGCGCTGACACGGCCTACGTTGGCTCTTCCAACCTGAGCAAGGCTGCGCTGCTCGATGGCTTGGAGTGGAACGTCAAGCTCTCGGGCTTCCACACCCCGGAACTGCTGACGAAGTTCGAGGCGACGTTCGACAGCCTGTGGGAGGACGGCGCCTTCGTCCCTTACAACCCAGACACCGATGCTGACCGACTTGACGAAGCACTGGCCATCGCCAGTGGCAACGCGGAGTCCCACTCCGTCACCTTCACCGTCAGCGGGCTCCAGGTGCGACCCTACCCACACCAGGAGCGGATCCTGGACGAGCTGGCGGTGGAACGCGAGATGCATGACCGCCACCGCAACCTGGTCGTCGCTGCCACGGGCACTGGCAAGACCGTCATCGCCGCTCTCGACTACGCGCGCATGGCTGGACGCCCCTCCCTGCTCTTCGTCGCTCACCGCAAGGAGATCCTCGACCAGTCCCTTCGCACCTACCGGGAGGTGCTGGCGGACGGCAGCTTCGGCGAGCTGTACGTCGACGGCCAGCGTCCGGAGAAGTGGCAGCACGTGTTCGCCAGCGTGCAGAGCCTCTCCGCGTATGGGGTGACGCGCTTGGATCCGCGAGCGTTCGAGGTGGTCGTTGTAGATGAGTTCCACCATGCGGAGGCGGCGACGTACCGACGCCTGCTCGACCATCTCGACCCTCACGAGTTGCTCGGACTGACTGCCACCCCCGAGCGCACCGACGGCGTGGATGTGCGGGAGTTCTTCGGGGGCCGAGCCGCTGCTGAGCTGAGGCTGTGGGATGCACTCGAAGCTGATCTGCTCTGCCCCTTCCACTACTTCGGCATCAGCGACGCGACCGACCTGACGCACCTCGATTGGCGCCGTGGGGAGTACGACGCCGCCGCTCTCACAAACGTCTACACAGCCGACGACGCACGGGTCCGCATCGTCCTGCGCGAGCTGCAAGACAAGGTGGTCGACCTTGGCGGCATGCGCGCGCTGGGTTTCTGCGTCTCGGTCGCCCACGCGGAGTACATGGCCCGCAGCTTCAACCAGCGCGGAGTACCTGCGCTGGCGGTCTCAGGCGGTAGCAGCCGCGAAGACCGCGCAGCGGCTCTGCGGATGCTGAGGAATCGGGAGGTCAACGTCCTCTTCGCGGTGGATCTCTTCAACGAGGGTCTGGACCTTCCTGACGTGGACACCCTCCTGCTCCTGCGACCGACGCAATCGGCAACCGTGTTCCTGCAGCAGCTCGGCCGGGGACTACGTCGGACCGCGGACAAGCCCGTCCTCACGGTGCTCGACTTCATCGGCCAGCAGCGCCGGGAGTTCCGTTTCGATCTCAAGTACCGCGCGCTGACTGGCACCAGCCGGCGGCAGCTGCAGCACCAGGTCGAGCACGGCTTCGCGTTCCTGCCGTCCGGTTGCGAGCTGGTGCTGGATTCGGTGGCGCGGTCCGTCGTGCTCGAGAACGTCAAGCGCCAACTGCAGCTGAACCGGAAAGAGCTCGCAGCTGAGTTGCGCAGTCACGGCGATCTGGGGCTCTCGGAGTGGCTGGAGCAGAGCGGGCGCGAGCTCACGGACGTTCTTCGCTTCGGCTCCTGGACGCTGCTGCGACGGGCGGCCGGCCTTCCGACGCCCGCCGCAGGAACGGACGAGGTGGCTCTGCTGCGCCGAACGTCAGCCTTCGCGCACGCTGATGACCGTGAGCGGGTCGAAACGTACTCGATGCTGCTGAGCTCCGCGGTTGAGTACGACGACCTGACCGAGCGTGAGCAACGCTACGCGCGCATGCTGTTCTTCTCCTTCTGGCGCAACGCCGGCGGCTTCGACAACTTCGGTGACGGCCTGCGCCACCTGCGGCGCCACCCTGCGGTGTGCGATGAGGTCCTGCAAATCCTCGAGCTGGGCCTGGCACGGGCACAGCATGTGACTCGACCTCTCGAGTCCGGACTGCAGCAGGTGACGTTGAGGACCGATGCGCGGTACTCGCTGGAGGAGGTGCTCGCAGCGCTCGACTACTGCTCGCTGGAGCGACTCCCGTCATCGTTCCGCGAAGGGGTGCTCTGGGCGGAGGCCATCCAGACGGACGCCTTCTTCGTCACGCTCAAGAAGAGCGATCGCGACTACTCCCCTACGACCATGTATCGCGACTACGCCATCTCCCCCGAACTGTTCCACTGGGAGTCGCAGAACCGGACGTCTGTGGACTCGTCAGTGGGCCGCCGCTACCTGTCGCAGCGGGAGGCAGGGACGCACGTGCTTCTGCTTGTGCGGGACACGAAGGTGAACGAGTGGGGCGGCACGCAGGCGTACACGTGCCTGGGACCGGCCCTGTACGAGACGCACGAAGGCACCAAGCCCATCGCGATCACCTACCGCCTGCGGCATCCCATGGCGGTCGACGTATTCCGAAGTGCGTCCGTAACGGGATAGGCCGGTTGACACACGTGCCGACAACGGGCGCTCCTTCTCATGATCAAAGACGCTGCCAGGCCATCGTCGGATTGCGCCGCGTGCGCCGCTACTTCTTACAGCCGCCAGCAGCCTTGTTGAAGGCCGCTACCACCGGCGCGGTGTACTCCGCAGCTTCATCCATCCCGGCATTGGCTTCCTGCATCGCGTCAACAACTTCTTCGGCTTCACCCGCGTCGCTCAGGACGCCGGCCTGAAATGCACGCCCTACGAGGGGCGGATAGATGCCGGCTGCCTCGGTGAACATCACGACGCCCCGAGCGACGTCACGAGCGGCGTCGATGGCGTCAAGGCATGCCTGAGGAACGACCTTGACTTCGATCCGCTTCTCGACCACTTTCTCAACGATCGTCTCGCTCGGGACCTCTTTGATCACGACCCTCTCTTCGTGCTTGGGCTCGGCCCCCTTCGCAGTTGTGGCCCCCTCCTTTGAAGCCGGCTCGGTCTCCGTGCCGCTACTGCTGCCGATTCCCACTCCGACAAGAAGGGCAACGATGGGAACCGCGATGGTTGATTTCTTCATGGTCTCTCCGGGTAGGCGTGTCCGCTGTTGCACCGAGAGTCACGGATGAGCCGGATGTCGGGAATGGCACGACGTGGCCCCCACCCTGTAGTTCGGATTGACTCCGGCGCTGGCCCGATCGGTGACCCCGGCGGCCCTGCTCGAGGGTCAACCCCGCGCGGCTCTCCAGCAGCGCCGACACGTCCGCGAGCACGAGCGGCACGTCACCGACCAGGGCCGGCCGAGGACACCGGACAGTGCATGCCGCGTGGCACGGTCGAGCGCCGTGAGGTGGGTCGTACGCACCCCGCGCTCCAGCGGAGCGCGCAGCTGACGCCACACCGGGAGCAGCGCCGGGTCGGTGAACCAGTCGGGCAGCGTCATCCTTCGCCGACGAGCGCGTGCCCGTCCCAGGTGTAGCGGTACTGCGCGATGCCGCGCTCCCCCGGCGCCCGCAGCGCCTCGTAGATCGCCAGCGACGGCACCGTCGGATGGTCGCCCCACAGCCGCTCGCTGGTCAGGACGAAGTCCAGGTCGAGGTCGACGAGCAGCCCGAACAGCAGCGGGTGCGTGCGTACGTCGATCTTCGGGAAGGCGTCGTCGAGCAGGATCAGGCGGGGCGCGTACGGCGCGGGGCCGGCCACCGACGTGAAATGCGCTGCGGCGCCGGCGAACAGCGGCAGGTAGCAGACGACCTTCTGCTCGCCCTGCGACAGCGGAGTGCGCCGGGTCAGCGTCGTCCACGCCGTCGTGCCCGGCCGGTGCAGCCGCACCGCGAAGGCCGACCAGCGCCGGTAGTCCAGCGCCCGGGCCAGGTGCTCGGTGTAGCCGCGCTCGGGGTCGGCGTCGCGCTGCACCGCGATCAGCGCGCTCAGCACGTCGCGCAGCCTGGTGCGCTCCTCCGGCGTCAGCGAACCGTGCGCCCGGCCGAGGAGGGCGACCGCGTCGTGGACGTCCTGGCCGGCGTCCTCGCGCAGCGACCAGTCCAGCCGCACCCGGATGCCTTGGGAGGTCTTCACATCCGCGAGCAGGTCGTTCATGCCCTTGACCAGGTCGGTCGCCTCGGCCCGCGCGCACGGAGCTTGTCTCCGAGCTCGCCGAGCAGGTGCTCCTCGAATAGGGTCCGCTCCCGGTCGGTGAGCAGCTCCCGCTCGCGGGCCACAGCTCGCCGGCCTGCGGCCTTAGGCCGTCGGACGCCGTGCGAGCAGCGCGCCCAGGAGTCGTTCGGGCACGTCGCGGTCCCTCGCCACCGGCCTGTCGTTGCTCGGGTGGAGCTGACCGGTGAGCAGGTCGACGTACCCGAGATCGGCCTTGCCCTCGTTGGTGCTGGCCCAGGTCCCGTAGAGGCGGTCCTGTGCGCCGCGGCGCCACCGGTGGCCGATGAGGAAGACGGTCCGCAAGCCGGTCAGGGACATCAGCCGTCCTCCGGCAACGGCCGCCGGGATCTTGGGAAGCCGGGAGCAGTCCAGGTGCAGACCGACGGCATCGGCGTGGGCTAGCACCGCGCGGACCAGCTCGTCGTCCGGCTGGTGCGTCACGGCGATGCTGCCGTCGTTCAGGTCCTTCCAACCCAGAGCGGTTCCGGCGCCGTCCTTGAGGTAGAGCCGGCGCTTGCCCGCCTTGCTCCAGCTGTCGACGAACAGCGTCCGGGTGAACTTGTCGAAGCGGCTGTCCCTGTCCTCCGGTGGGAGCGGCGCCGGAAGCTCCGCCTTGGCATCGGCAGGTGGGAGGGCCGCGGACAGGGTCCGCAAGATCGACTCTGCTGCGGCGGAGTCCACCGGGCCCTGTCGACCCCGCAGCCCCGGGACGAGCTCGCGCAGCGGAACCACCGAGACGTCGTCGACCCGCACGATCGGCTGCTCATCTGCGGGCGTTGCAAGCGCCAGCACCCCTCGGACTCGAACGTCGCCGTGGCCGTTCGCAGCAAGCGACGCGCGCACCTCAGCGACCTGGCGGAGCATCCCCTCGACCGCGTCCTGTCGTCGCCGGCCGTTGCATCGCAGCACGCCTTCAGCGGCGGTGACGACCCCGTTCCACGCCTTGGCGTCAATGACGTAGACGCCGAGCGGCCCGATCAGGAGGTGGTCGATGTTCCCGCCGGTCGGCATCCGCCGGTCGTGCAGCAGGTGATGACCATCAGCGGTGAGCTCGGCGAGTGCGTGGGCGACGGCGGCCTCACCCTCGCTGCCGCGGGTGAACTGGTCGGCGCGGCGTGCGGCGTGCGGCGCCTTGCGCTCGAGCACCTGCGCCGCCGCGCGCGCTCGGGTCGCCTGGTCCTGAGCACTGCCACCCGCCACGCCCACTGCAATCTCCTCCGGTTCGCACCCTGCACCATGCCTGGCGCACGGCACGCCCGCAGCGGTTTCGACAAGCCCGATCGCCGCCTGAAGCACCTCAGCCGATGTTCCCGAACGGCCGGACTGCTCACGCGATGGCGGCTACGGTGCCAGTTCCCTTCGCACTCTGGAGTCCCGTCGCCGTGCCCGTCAGCCAGTGGGGGCGGACCCGCGGCCGGCACAGCCGACGGTGGACGCTGACGACCACCGCCGACGGCTGCACGCTCACCGTCGCAGGGAGGACGGTGAGCCTCCAGGGTGAGGACCTCAGTCGGCTGGCCGTACAGCCTGGGTGGCCACGCTGGTCCCTGAAGCTTGCTGGTGGGGAGCCGGAGAGGCTCAAGGGCCTGCGGCGCAGCGAGGCAGCCTCGTTGCAGGAGGCGCTGAACCTTCGGATTGCTCGGCATCGGGCTCGCCCGACCGTTGCTGCGGCGATCGTGTGGCAGGCGAGGGCCGAAGCCGTAGCGGCCGCCGCGACGGACGAGGGCCGTTGGATCCCCCGGCAGGACGTCGACGACCTGGAAGGTGACCGACCGAGGCTGACCGCGCTCGACGTCCCCGACCGTGGCGAGGTGCTCGCCTCGCTGACGCGCGCGGAACGCGCCGCGCTCGCCTTCGCCGCCGCTGATCTCCGCGCCTGGATCGCAGCTCGCAACGAGGAGATCCTCGCTGCAGAGCGGCAGCGACACCGCCGCTTCTTCGAGACGGTCGAGAGCCAGCCCCTGACGGACGAGCAGGTGCGCGCCGTCATCTGCTTCGACAACCGCGTCCGCGTGATTGCGTCGGCCGGCTCCGGCAAGACCTCGGTGATGGTCGCCCGCGCCGCCTACGCGGTGATGCGGGGCTTCGTTGCGCCCGATCGCGTCCTGCTGCTGGCGTTCAACCGAGATGCTGCCCTCGAGCTGCAGTCTCGGGTCACCGCGCGTCTGAGCGCCCTCGGTCTGCCGGCAGCGGGCGTGCAGGCGACGACGTTCCATGCGTTCGGGCTGCGCGTCCTTGCGCAGGCATCAGGACGCAAGCCTCGTCCGGCGCCCTGGCTGGACGGCGGACAGGACGTCGACATGGTCTGCCGCATCGTCGACGAGCTGCGCGACCGCTCGCCTGGCTTCGCCTACCGGTGGGACCTGTTCCGACTGCTGTACGCCCGAGCGTCGGACAGCATCGAAGGCGGTGAGCCGGACGGCTACGACCGTGAGTCCCGCCGTACGGGCTATCGCACCGCCAACGGCGAGGTCGTCAAGAGCGAAGGCGAGCGGATCATCGCGAACTGGCTCTTCTACAACGGGGTCGACTACCGCTACGAGAAGCCCTACGTCGTCGACGTTGCAGACATCGAGCACTCGCAGTACCGGCCTGACTTCTTCTACCCGAGCATCGACGTTTGGCACGAGCACTGGGCGCTCGGGAGCGACGGCCGGCCGCCGGCGTCCTTCCACGGCTACGCCGACTCGATGAAGTGGAAGAAGGACCTGCACCGCACCCACGGCACAACGCTCATCGAGACCACCTGGGCCGAGATCATCGACTTCAGCGGACTTCAGCGACTGGCAGACACGCTGTCGAGAAGCGGTCTGGAGCTCGACTGGAACCCGGACCGCTCGGGCAGCGGCAGTCAACCCCTGCGGCACGAGGACCTGGGCCGGCTCGTGCGCACGTTCATGGCACATGTGAAGTCGAACTCGCTGACACGAGAGCACCTCCAGCAGCGAGTGGCGGAGCTGCCCAGCCACGGCGCGACGGTGCGCAGCCAGCTCTTCCTCGATCTCTACTGGGACATCCACGAGGAGTGGCAGGCGCGCCTGGCCCGCGAAGACTGCGTGGACTTCGAAGACATGCTCGTCCAGGCTGCGGACCACCTCGAGCGGGGAGAGGTTCCGGCGCCGCACGAGCTGGTCCTGGTCGACGAGTTCCAGGACGCGAGCCAAGCCCGGGCCCGTGTCACGCGAGCGCTCGTGGCCGGCCGCGACCGCTACCTGCTCGCGGTCGGGGACGACTGGCAGGCCATCAACCGGTTCGCCGGCGCCGACATCTCCGTCATGACGAGCTTCGAGCAGTGGTTCGGAGACGGTCCGACGCTGCCGCTGCAGACCACTTTCCGGTGCCCGCAGACCATCTGCGACGTCGCCGGCAGCTTTGTCGGCACGAACCCGCGACAGCTCCGGAAGCGCGTCCGCTCGGTGCACCCGGACGGCGGAGCCCCGGTCCGGATCGTGCGGGTCCCGACCAGGGACGCGGTACCGGAAGCACTGGCCGCGCAGCTCGCGAAGATCAAGACCACGTCCCCCGATCGCCGAGCGACCGTCCTGGTCCTGGGTCGCTACCGCTTCGACCAGTCGCTCATGCCCAGCACCGTGCCGCCAGAGGTCGACGTCACCTTCCGCACCATCCACGGGTCGAAGGGACTCGAGGCCGACTACGTCCTCATGCCCAACCTGACGACAGGAACGTACGGCTTCCCGAGCACCATCGCGGACGATCCAGTCTTACGACTGGCGATGACGGAGGCGGACCCGTACCCGCACGCCGAGGAGCGCCGCCTGCTCTACGTCGCGCTCACCCGCGCCCGACGCGAGGTGACCCTCCTGGCCGTCGAGGGACTGGAATCACCGTTCGTCGTCGAGCTGATGAAGGACCCCAACGTCGTGGTCGTCGACGGAACAGGAGGCGGCGCATCGGTGCGGATCTGTCCGACGTGCGGTCAGGGCAGCCTGGTCCCGCGCAAGGGGCCATACGGCGCGTTCTTCGGCTGCAGCACGTTCCCTCGTTGCCGCCACACGGAGAAGGTGCAGGCGTCCGGCGGAGGCGTTTGAGACAGCGCCACTGGACGGCTGCGCTTCCTGATCAGCGGCGCTCGCCGGCGGCTCGAGCTCGTCGAGCAGCGCCATTGGGGGCTGTGCACTGCCGGCCCCGGACGGCGGTCCATGCCTCGACACCCCCCTTCCTTCAGGCCTACCGTCCGCCTGTGGACGACCACTCGGCACCGAGGGTCACGATCGAGGGCGGGCCCGGCTGGCAGCTGGGCAGCGCGCCTGCGGACGAGATCGGCGTCGACCCTGGCGACGAGGGCCGGTGGTGGCGGACCCCCGGTCGAGTGCGGGTGGCGGCGGTGTCCGCCCTCCTGGGCTTCGCCGCCGCCACGGCGCTGGCGGAGTGGCGGCACGACACCCGCGGCGGGCCCGACGCGGCGACGCTCTCGGTGACTGCGTGGGAGATCGACAACTCCGACGGCGGCTTGGAGCCGGTGGCGACCGAGGACGGACGCCCAGGGATCGGCATGCCCTTCAGGCTGCAGAACACCGGACCCCGCGAGATCGCGCTGGTGTCGGTGCAGCTGCCCGGAACCGGGATCACGACCGAGGACCTGATGGGCCAGCGGCTGGCCCCGGGCGAGCAGGCTCGCCTGGTCCTGGTGCGGCCGCTGGACTGCGGCAGTGGACCGCAGCAGGGCGTACCGGACGTCGCGGCGCCGCAGCTGACCGTGCGGGCCCGCACCGACGCGGGCGAGAGGCAGGTCGAGCTGCGGGCCGCGATGTCCACCTGGAGGCTGTCGGACGAGCTCGCCGGCCGGATGTGCGGCGACCTGCGACCGGACGAGGCGTTCCGCACCCAGCTGACCTTCGTTCGAGCCTCCGCCGGCGTGGCGCTGCTGTCGCTGCAGGTGGCGAACGACTCCCGGAGCCCCCTCACCGTCGATCGGCTGCAGTCGGTCGTGCCGTGGATGTCGGTGCGCCTCGTCGACGAGCAGGGCCGACCGCTGCCGCTGCCGATGCCGCTACCCGCCGGGGACTTCAGCACCCCCCGCTCCCCCGCGGGCTTCACACCGATCGAGACGTGGGGGGTGGAGGTCACCGTGCCGGACTGCGGGCGCGCCCCCCGCCCCTATGAGACGTCGGCGTTCGCGGAACCGCCGTTCGTGGCTCAGGTCGACAACGGCCAGGACTCCACCAGGGTGCTCTTCGGGCACGACCTCGTGATGCGTGAGCTCGTCAGGAACGCCTGCCCGTCCTGAGGTGGCCTGTCAGCACGCGGCCCCCAGCGCCACATGTGCAAGCGCCTGCTCGGTCGCACCCGCACCCGGCCGGTCCGCGCCGAGACGCGTCAGGCACGCAGCTCGAGAGTGCAGCACTTGGCGCTGCCACCGGCCTTGAGCAGCTCGGACAGGTCGACGCCGATCGGCGTGTAGCCGTGATCACGCAGCGTCGCGACCAGCTCCACGGCGGCGGAAGCGAGCACCACGTTCCGGCCGTCCGAGACCGCGTTCAGTCCCAGGACGGCCGCGTCCTCGGCGCTCGCGATGACGGCGTCCGGGAACAGCCGGCGGAGCACCTCGCGGCTGCCCTCGCTGAAGGCACCGGGGAAGTAGGCGACGTTGCTGTCGTCGAGCACGGCCAGGGCGGTGTCGAGGTGGTAGTAGCGCGGGTCGACCAGCGTCAGGCTGATGACCGGCAGGCCGAACAGCTCCTGCACCTCGGCGTGGGCGCCGGGGTCGGTGCGGAAGCCCGTTCCGGCCAGGACGACGCCGCCGACGACGAGGAAGTCGCCCTCGCCCTCGTTGACGTGCCTGGCGTCGACAGCCTCCTTCAGCCCCGCCTGCGACAGCCACGCGAGGTACGCCGGGCCCTCGGGCTGGCGCTCGGGGTAGGTGAACCGCGCGCCGAGCGCACGCCCCTCGACGACCAGGCCGCCGTTCGCGGCGAACACCATGTCCGGCAGGCCGGGCAGGGGGTCGATCAGCTCCACCTCATGACCGAGGTCGAGGTAGGTCTGCCGCAACGCCATCCACTGGGTCATCGCCAGCTCGCGGTCCACGGCGGCGGTGGGATCCATCCAGGGGTTGATGGCGTAGCTGACCTCGAAGTGCTCGGGGGCGCACATCAGGTAGCGGCGAGGCCGCGCGGTGCGGGCCGAACCAGTGGCGGGGGCGGGGGCGGGGGCGAGGATGGTCACGTCGGCTCCTGGGGAGGGCGCAGCAGGCTCCGCGGCGGCGGACTCTTCTGCTGCATGCCGAACGCTAGAGGCGGAGGGCGACGCAAGCAATCGTCATCCGTTGCGCTTGGTGCGTGCTTTCCTTGCGTCTGGGCAGTCCTACCGGCTGTTCGTTGCGTCGCGAGAGGCTGCCATGGACACCATCGACCACGAGGTCATCAGCTGCCTGCTCAAGGACGGCCGGGCGACCTACGCCGAGATCGGCGACGTCGTCGGCCTGTCGGCGCCGGCCGTGAAGCGCCGTGTCGACCGGTTGCTCCAATCCGGCGCCGTGAAGGGGTTCACCGCCGTCGTGGACCCGACCGCCCTCGGATGGACGACGGAGGCGTACGTCGAGCTGTACTGCAAGGGCACCGTCGCTCCGACGGAGCTGCGCCGCACCCTGGAGCGCATCCCCGAGGTGGTCGGTGCCTGCACGGTCTCGGGCGCTGCGGACGCCCTGCTGCACATGCTCGCCGCCGACATCAACCACCTCGAGCAGGCCATCGAGCGGGTGCGGGACAACGCGCACGTCGACCACACCGAGAGCGTGATCGTGCTGTCGCGTCTGCTCGACCGACCCAGGACCTGATCGGTTTTGCGCCTCGCCGCGACGTCCTCAGCTACTGCAGATGAGCAGCCAACGCGGCGCACCGTGCGGTGACGAGATCGACCAGCTGCTGCGGCAAGGGGCTCTCCAGCGCGACGACGTCCGGATCGCCCGCAGCGCTCGCCATGGCCGCGGGCAGCTCGTACGCGAGGGCGACGACGCGATCCAGCACCGAGTCCGCCTCGAGGTCCAGCTGAGCCGCCGCCTTCCGCCAACGCTCGGCCGAGACGCGAGAAGCGAGGTACTGCCCGCCGATGCGCATGGCCATCATGAGCTTCCCCGGGAAGAAGTCGTCGTAAGGCAGGGCGCTGGCCACGTCGTAGAGCGGGGCCAGCCGGACCTGGCCCGCGCTGAGCAGCAACGAGTAGTTCTTCGCATGGGCGTCCGGCCCTGCGAGGAGCCAGTTGAGGGCGAGCGCGTCAGCGAAGCGCTCCCGGGCCTCGTGCGCCGCCTCTCCGCCGATGCACCGGGTCAGCAGCGCCGAGATCGCAGGCACGGAAGGGCCGCCGTCGCTCTCGTACTTGTCGACAGGATGGATCCCGAGGGCCTGGCACAGGTCCTCCTGATGGATGCGTACGACGTCGTCGCCGGCCCTCACGCGGTCGTAGCGCTCGACGCAGATCGCCCGCTCGTCACCGATGGACACGACGCGCGACCGAGCAGCGAGAACGCCGACGCCGCGCGCGCTCTGCAGGCACAGGTGCTCGTTGAGGTCGTGCTGGTCGAGGCCCTGGATCGCCGGTTTGAGGATGTGCGTCGTCGCCGCCAGACCGTACGGCCGGCCCCAGCGCTGCCCGTCGAAGCGCAGGGCGATCTTGGGCTGCGCGCCGGCCAGGCTCCATCGGCCGGCCGCGCCGTGCGCGCCAAGCCACGCGGTCTGGTCGTTGCGAACCTCGCGCAGCAGCTGCGCGACGTCGCCCTCGGACAGCCACTCGACGCCTGACGGCTCAAGGGTGTCCACGTCGGCTTCCGGGACGAGGCGGAACCGCCCGGGCAGATCGCGTCCGACTGCTGCCAGCAGGCCGAGGGGATGCTTGGTGGTCGTGTGGAAGGTGCGCGCCCAGCGGGCGAGCACGCGGTCGTTGTCCGGCAGCAGTCCCCACAGCCACGGGTTGACGACGTCACGGCCATGCTCAGACGACGTCAGCGGCATCGACACCGACAGTGGAGTCGATGACGGGTCCGATCGCCACTGATCGTCGTAGCCGAAGGTGATCTCACCGGCCTTGCGCACCAGCGTGCCGACCCGCCGGGCGCCGTCCAGGACGACGAGGCGCTGGACCGCCATCAGCTCGGGCCGGCGAGCGAGCGCAGGTGAGCGTCCAGATCCACGCCCTGCGGGGGCGTGCTGTCACTGCGAGCGGGCGCGTCGGGCGCGTCCGCAATCAGCGGGATCCCCAGCGTGGCGAGCACTTTCAGCACCAGGCCAAGCTCGGCCCGGGGCTTGCCCGCCTCGAGGTCGACGATCCAACGGCGGCTGACGCCGGCCGCTACGGCGAGGTCCTGCTGGGTCATGCGGCGGCGGGTCCGCGCGGCGCGCACCAGCAGGCCGAGGTCGTCGGCCGTGTCGATGCGCGGCATGGGTCCTCCTCGCGAGCTGGGAGTGCACGTTCGTGCACAGGCACCATTGTGCACGAACGTGCTCACATCGCAAGACGTCGATGCGCACGTACGGTTACGTCTCGGTCTGCGCGCGATCGTGCACCGAGTTCCCTTGCGTCGCTCCGGCCTGCAGACACGCCACTGCCCCGGCGCCTCTTACGAGGCACCGGGGCAGCAGGGTCGATCAGATCAGCTGCAGCCGCTGGTGCTCCCACACCCCTCGCACACGTAGCAGCTGCCGGCCGGGCGCATCTTCGTGCCGCAGGTCATGCAGAGCGGAGCGTCCGCCCCGATCCCCTGCATCGCCTCGAGCAGCTCGGTCGACGAGCCGACCTCAGCCGGCGCCGGAGCGACGGCAGCGGGAGCCGACGACGCCACCGGGACCCCCTGCGCCAGCCCCTCGACGTCGATGTCCGACGGCGAGTCCGACGACCCACCGTAGGAGCCGGTGGCGACCGCAGCCGCGCGCTCCTCGGCGCTGAAGATGCCGAGCTCGGTGCGCTTCTCGAGCGGCAGGTAGTCCAGCGCCAGCCGACGGAAGAGGTAGTCCATCACGGACTGAGCGATGCGGATGTCCGCGTCGTCGGTCATGCCGGCCGGGTCGAACCGCATGTTGATGTACTTGGAGACGAAGGCCTCCAGCGGCACGCCGTACTGCAGGCCGATCGAGATCGACACCGAGAAGGCGTCCATGACGCCGGCCAGGGTCGAGCCCTGCTTCGACATCTTGATGAAGACCTCGCCGAGGGTGCCGTCGTCGTACTCGCCGGCGGTCATGTAGCCCTCGGCACCCGCGACGGAGAACGACACCGTCTGCGAGCGGCGCTTCTTCGACAGGCGACGGCGGGTCGGCCGGTAGGCGATGACGACGTCGTCGCCGTCGGCCTTCTTCTCGCTGTCCTTCTTGCTCTGCAGCGGCTGGCCGACCTTGCTGTTGTTGCGGTAGATCGCCAGCGCCTTGAGACCCAGCTTCCAGCCCTGGAAGTAGACGTCCGCGACGTCGTCGACCGACGCCTCCGCAGGAAGATTTACAGTCTTGCTAAGGGCCCCGGACACGAACGGCTGGATCGCCGCCATCATCTTCACGTGGCCCATCGGGCCGATGGACCGCTCGCCCATCGCGCAGTCGAAGACGCTGTAGTGCTCGAGCTTCAGGCCGGGCGCGTCCACCACGTTGCCGTGGTTGGCGATGTGCTCGACGATCGCCTCGATCGACTCCTCCTGGTAGCCCAGGGCACGCAGCGCGCGCGGCACCGTCTGGTTGACGATCTGCATCGAGCCGCCGCCGACGAGCTTCTTGAACTTCACCAGCGCCAGGTCGGGCTCCAGGCCCGTGGTGTCGCAGTCCATCATCAGACCGATCGTGCCGGTCGGCGCGATGACCGAGGCCTGCGCGTTGCGGTAGCCGTTGCGCTCGCCGATCGCGAGGCACTCCTGCCAGGCCTTGGTCGCCTCGTGCAGGATCCGCGCGTCGTCGGCCCCGACCGGGCGGACGCTGTCGTTGGCGGCGGCGTGCTTGCGCATGACCCGCTTGTGGCCGTCGGCGTTGCGGGCGTAGCCGTCGTACGGCCCGACCATGCCGGCCAGCTCCGCGGACCGCTTGTACGCGGTGCCCGTCATGAGCGAGGTGATCGCACCGGCGAGCGCACGGCCGCCCTCGCTGTCGTACGCGTGCCCGGTCGCCATCAGCAGCGCGCCGAGGTTGGCGTAGCCGATGCCGAGCTGGCGGTAGGCGCGGGTCGTCTCGCCGATCGGCTCGGTCGGGAAGTCCGCGAAGCAGATGGAGATGTCCATCGCGGTGATGATGATCTCGACGCTCTTGGCGAACTTCTTGGCCTCGAAGGTGCCGTCCTCGCGCAGGAACTTCATCAGGTTCAGCGACGCGAGGTTGCAGGAGGAGTTGTCGAGCGACATGTACTCCGAGCACGGGTTGCTGGCGGTGATGCGGCCCGACTCCGGGTTGGTGTGCCAGTCGTTGATCGTGTCGTCGTACTGGATGCCGGGGTCGGCGCACTCCCACGCGGCGGTCGCGAGCTTGTTCCACAGCGTGCGGGCGTCGACGGTCTCGATGACCTGGCCGTCGAGCCGGCCGCGCAGGCCGAACTCGGTGCCCTCCTCGACCGCGCGCATGAACTCGTCGCTGACGCGGACCGAGTTGTTGGCGTTCTGGTACTGGACGCTGACGATGTCCTTGCCGCCGAGGTCCATGTCGAAGCCGGCGTCACGCAGCGCGCGGATCTTGTCCTCCTCGCGCGCCTTGGTGTCGATGAACTCCTCGATGTCGGGGTGGTCCACGTCGAGCACGACCATCTTGGCGGCGCGGCGGGTCGCGCCACCGCTCTTGATGGTGCCGGCGGAGGCGTCCGCGCCGCGCATGAAGGAGACCGGGCCGGAGGCGGTGCCGCCGGAGGACAGCAGCTCCTTGGAGGAGCGGATGCGGGAGAGGTTCAGGCCGGCGCCGGAGCCGCCCTGGAAGATCTTCCCCTCCTCCTTGTACCAGTTGAGGATCGAGTCCATCGTGTCGTCGACCGCGAGGATGAAGCAGGCCGAGACCTGCTGCGGCGCAGTGGTTCCCACGTTGAACCACACCGGCGAGTTGAAGCTGAACACCTGGTGCAGCAGCATCCAGGTCAGCTCGTGCTCGAACAGCGTCGCGTCGTCCTCGCTGGCGAAGTAGCCGTGCTCACGGCCCGCCTTGCCGTACTTGAGGACGACCCGGTCGATGAGCTGGCGCAGCGAGCTCTCGCGCTGCTCGGTGCCGACAGCGCCGCGGAAGTACTTCGTGGTGACGATGTTGGCGGCGTTGACCGACCAGAAGTCCGGGAACTCCACCCCGCGCTGCTCGAAGTTGATCGAGCCGTCGCGCCAGTTGGTCATGACGACGTCGCGCCGCTCCCAGGTCACCTCGTCGTACGGGTGCACGCCAGGGGTCGTGTAGACCCGCTCGATGGGCAGCCGCGCCTTGCGCGATCGCTGCGAGGGGGTGGCGCCGCTGACCGTCTCCGTCATGCTGTGTTCTCCAGTCGTCTGTAGGTGCAACAACCGCGGCGTCCGCGGCATTCGTCTGTGGGAGGGGGATTTCTGCGTACGAGGAGCTAGCGGGCCGGGACCAGGCGGTCCGGCGGGCCGGTCTCGTGGTCGTCCGGCTCCATGCCGGCTCGCAGTGCGGTGATCTCGGCCTCGAAGTCGGCCAGGGACTCGAACGCCCGGTAGACGCTGGCGAAGCGCAGGTAGGCCACGACGTCGAGCTCGCGCAGCGGCTCGAGGATCGCCAGGCCCACCTCGTCGGCGGGGATCTCCGGGTTGCCGGCGGCGCGGATGACGTCCTCCACCCGGGCGGCCAGCAGGGCGAGCGCGTCCTCGTCGACCGGGCGGCCCTGGCAGGCCTTGCGCACGCCGTTGACCACCTTGGCGCGGCTGAACGGCTCGGTGACGCCGCAGCGCTTCACCACGGACAAGGACATCTCCTCGACCGTGGTGAAGCGGCGGCCGCACTCCGGGCACGAGCGGCGGCGCCGGATGGCGTCGCCCTCGCTCGTCTCGCGGCTGTCGACGACCCTGCTGTCGGGGTGCCGGCAGAACGGGCAGCGCACGGCCGGACTCCTCTCAGTAGCGTCGTCTTGTCCACACCCTGTGACACACCGTCCACACACCATGTGGAGAACTACACCGGTGTAATCCCTAGATGTTGTGGGGACAGTAGGGCCGGACCACAAGGGAGGCAAGCAACACGCCGAACTCGTCGTGAAGTCGCAGGTCACGCCGCGTGTTGCCCGCGACGCCCGGGCGTGTCGCAGGTCACACCCGCGCCGGGGGCGTCCCGAGATGTCCTGATCCACGTCCCCGACGGTGTCACCGGGGTCCGACAGTCCTGGGCTCGCCGGCTCACGGCGGGCTGTCGGCTCGTCGCAGCGGGCCGGTTCGCACACAGCCTGAGCCACTCCCGGGCGACGTCCCGCGTGCAGCTGCGTCTCGGCCAGCCTCGGATGATCAGGCTGTGTGTGATCGAGCTCGACCAGACGCGGACCTCCGTTGACGCGGCGTCGCCCGGCCGACACGATCGGCGGCTCCGTCGACCGAAAGGCCCGCCTCGTGCTGGTTCGTGCCCTGTTCACCGCTCTGCTCGCCGCCGCGACCCTCGGCGCGCTCGCCACCCCGGCGTCCGCCAACTGCGGCGAGATCGGCATCCCGGGCAAGCCGCCGCTGATCATCTTCCACTGCTAGCCGGCGCGGGATGTGGCGATCAACGCGGCCTCCTGAGCGGGCGTGATCGCCACATCCGGGAGCCCCGCGTCGTACCGTGCGGCGTGCCCATTCCGAGCGGTGACACGGCGGTGCTCTGGGCGCTGCTCGGGCAGCCACCCGCGAGCGGCTTCGAGATCTGCTCCACCGTCGGCTCGGCCACCGGCCGCCGCTGCACGCCCCGCCAGCTGCTGCCGGCGCTGATCCGTCTGGAGCGTGCCGAGCTGGTGAAGGTGGACCGCACCGGCGACCCGCACCGCTACGCGCTGACCGAGCGCGGGACCACAGCGGCGTACGACAGCGGTCCAGGGCGACCCGAGCCCGCCCTGCTGGTGATGGCCGACCTGGTCGGCTTCACGCGCTTCACCGAGCAGCACGGCGACGCCGCCGCCCACGAGCAGGCCTCGCGGCTGACCGCGCGAGCCCGGGCAGCAGCGGCGGCGCACGGCGGCAAGGTGGTCAAGTCGCTCGGCGACGGGGTGCTGCTCCGCCTGCCACCGCACGCCGACCCGGTGCCGGTCCTGAAGGAGCTGGCGATCGGCCTGGCGACCGGCGAGCCGACGTGGCGGCTGCACGGCGCCGCGCACCTGGGCGCGCCGCTGCGGCACGGCGGCGACGTCTTCGGCCGCGACGTCAACCTCGTGTCGCGGCTGTGCGGTGTGGCCGGCCCCGGCGAGGCTCTCGTGACCGGCGGCGACGAGTCGATCGACGTACCGGGCTTCGACGACGCCGTGCGCGTGCGGAGGGTGATGCTGTGACCATGGACGAGTTCTCGCGGCAGGCGTTCGCGGAGTGGGAGGCCTCCCGCAGCGTCCGCCGGCGCGGGGTGTGGATGCACGGGATCGTCTTCGCGGCGGTCAACCTGCTGCTCATCGTCATCTGGGCGGTGACCGGCGCGGGCTTCCCGTGGTTCGTCTTCCCGCTCTTCGGCTGGCTGATCGGGCTGTCCGCGCACGCGGCATCGGTCTACGTCCTGCGCACGCCCGACGACGAGGTGTTCCTGCGCGAGCTCGACCGCCGCAAGGCCTGAGCGTCAGTCGGTCTGACTGGCCGCCAGCGCCTCGAAGTTCTCCCACATCTGCGGCACGCCGGTCTCGGCCCGCTGCCCCAGCGCGATCGACCTGCACAGCTCCCACGTGCCGCTGACCCACAGCCAGTCGAGCACGAGCTCGCGGTTGAGCAGCCCCTGCTTCACGAGCGTGCCGATGGTCTCGTGCCACTTCAGGACGGCCATCACGCCGCCGTAGTCCTCCGACTCGACGTCGAACCCCTGGAACTGCTCCCAGCTCAACCCGCCGGTCGGCCGGTGCTTCCACAGCAGCGCCTGCCCGCGCTCCATCGCCGGCGTCTGGCTCAGCTGCGCGAGCTGCAGCACCAGCTGCGCATCCGCCTGCGTCGGTCCGACGGAGATCCGCAGGTCGTCTCCCGTGATCGCGCTCATGGCCCACCCCCTCGCCGGCCGGAGCGGCCGGCTCCGCCGAGAACTGCACTCCTGCACGCGCCGCCCGTCAAGGCCCCGTCTTGACGAGATCGCGGAGCAGGTCTAGAAGTCAACACATGATGACTTCTGCGATCGAGGCCGCGGACCTCCGGGTCGACCGGGGCGGCCGCGAGGTGCTGCACGGCCTCACCTTCACCGTCCCGGCGGGCAGCGTCACCGGCCTGCTCGGTCCCAGCGGCGGCGGCAAGACCACGCTGATGCGCGCGGTCGTCGGGGTCCAGGCGGGAGTACGAGGGCGCGTCGACGTGCTCGGCATCCCCGCCGGCGACCGCACCCTGCGGCACCGGGTCGGCTACGTCACCCAGGCCCCCGCCGTCTACGGCGACCTGTCCGTGCGGCACAACCTCGAGTACTTCACCGACGTCCTCGGCGCCGACCGCGCCCGCGTCCCGGCGGTCCTGCAGGACGTCGCGCTCGCCGACGCCGCCGGGCAGATGGTCAACACGCTCTCCGGCGGGCAGCTCGCCCGGGTGAGCCTGGCCGCGGCGCTGCTCAGCCAGCCGGAGCTGCTCGTCCTCGACGAGCCGACCGTGGGCCTGGACCCGGTGCTGCGACGCGACCTCTGGCAGATGTTCGGCGACCTGGCGGCACGCGGCACCACCCTGCTGGTCAGCAGCCACGTCATGGACGAGGCCGCACGCTGCGACCGGCTGCTGCTGCTCCGCGACGGTCACCTCGTCGCCGACGACACGCTCGCGGACCTCCTGACAGCCACCGGGACCGCCGACATCGAGGCCGCGTTCCTGCACCTGGCGGGTGCGGCATGACCGCCCGCGCCACCCTCGCGACCGCCCGCCGGGTGCTGCTCCAGCTCCGCTCGGACCACCGCACCATCGCGCTGCTGATGGTCGTGCCGGTCCTGCTGCTCACCCTGCTGCGCTACGTCTTCGACGGATCCCCAGCGACTTTCGACGCCGTCGGTGGCCCGCTGCTCGCGCTGTTCCCCTTCACCACCATGTTCCTCGTGACCAGCGTCGCGATGCTCCGCGAGCGCACCTCGGGAACGCTCGAGCGGCTGCTGTCCACCCCGATGGGCAAGGGCGACCTGCTCACCGGCTACGCCCTGGCCTTCGGGCTGGTGGCGATCGTGCAGACCAGCGTCGCCGCCGCCGTCGCGCTCGGCCCCCTCGGCCTGGACGTACGCGGATCTGCCGGCGTGGTCGTGCTTCTCGCCGTGCTGGACGCACTCCTCGGGACAGCCCTGGGGCTGCTGCTGTCGGCGTTCGCGCGCACCGAGTTCCAGGCGGTGCAGTTCCTGCCCGCCGTCGTCTTCCCGCAGGTGCTGCTGTGCGGGCTGTTCGCACCGCGGGAGTCGATGGCCGAGCCGCTGCAGTGGCTGTCCGACGCCTTCCCTCTCACCTACGCCGTCGAGGGGATGCAGATCGTCGCGGCCAGCGAGGAGGTCACCGGCGAGCTGATCACCGACCTCGGCGTCATCGCCGCGTGCGTCGTGGTCTTCGTCGCCCTCGGCTCGGTCACCCTCCCCCGCCGCTCGCCGTGACCCCGGCCCGCACCGGCCGCCGTCCTGGCGACAGCGGCACCCGCGAGGCGATCCTGCAGGCCGCCCGGCAGAGCTTCGGCGCCAGCGGCTACGCCGGCACCACCATCCGCGGCGTCGCCCGGGCCGCCGGCGTGGATCCCGCGCTGGTGCACCGGTTCTACGGCAGCAAGGAGTCGCTCTTCGCCGCCACCCTCGACCTGCCCGCCGACCCCAGCGTGCTCCTCCCCGCACTGCTCGGCGAGGGTCTGGACGGCCTGGGCGAGCGCGTCGTCGGCACCTTCCTCACCCTCTGGGACGCCACCCCGGGCCAGGGCCCGATGCTCGCGCTCCTCCGCAGCGCCGTTGCGGACGAGACGGCCGCCGAGCTCCTGCGCGACTTCCTCACCCGCGTCGCGATGGGTCCGCTCGCGAAGGCCGCCGGCGGCGACTCCCCCGACCTGCGCGCCTCCCTCGTCGCGTCGCAGGTGGTGGGGCTGGCCGTCAGCCGCTACGTCCTGCGCATCGAGCCGCTCGCCTCCACCCCCGCCGCCGAGCTCGCCGCGCACCTCGGCCCGACCCTCGACCGCTACCTCACCGGCGCCCTTGGCAGCGCCCCCGAACCCGAGCAGGATGAGGCCGCAGTCCCGAGCAGGAGGAGGCGTCATGCGCGCTCAGCAGGGTGACCTGGTCACCGTCCCGGGCAAGCACGTCGGAGCCGCCGAGCGGCACGGCGAGGTGCTCGAGGTGCGGGGCCCCGACGGCACGCCGCCGATCGTCGTCCGCTGGGACGACGGGCACGAGGCGGTCGTCTGCCCCGGCCCCGAGATGCGCTTCAGCCCTCCAGCCTGAACCGCAGCCTCGTCCCCGGTCGCGCCTGCGCAGCGTGCGCGAGATCGGCCGGCAGCACCACGCCGATCACCGGGTAGCCGCCCGTCGTCGGGCAGTTGCCCAGGAACAGGATCGGCTGCCCGTCCGGCGGCACCTGCACCGCGCCCGGCACCACCCCCTCCGACGGCAGCTCGCCGTCCGAGACCCGCTGCAGCACAGCCCCTTCCAGTCGAACGCCGGTGCGGTCACTGCGGCTGGAGACGATGTACGACGAGCTCGCCAGCGTGTCGAGCGCCCCCTCGACGAAGGCGTCGTCGCGCGGGCCCGGCACCACCCGCAGCACCGGCTCCGCCGCGATCGCCGGCAGCTCCTCCGCCGCACCCACCGCCCCGGCGACCGCCGATCCGATCGGCAGCCGGTCCCCCGCGGCCAGCGGCGCCGGTCCGAGCCCGGACAGGGTGCAGGTCGACCGTGACCCCAGCACCGGCGGCACGTCGATCCCGCCGCGCACCGCCAGGTAGCTCCGCAGGCCGAGCGTCACCGGCCCCAGCCGCACCTGCTCACCACGTCGGACAGTCACCGCGCAACCGGCACCGACAACCCTGTCCCCGACGACGACGTCGCAGCGTCCCCCGGCGACCGCCACCACCGCGTCGGTCTCGAAGAGCAGCGTCGGCCCGGCCAGCGTCGTCTCGAGACCCGCTGCGCGTGAGGCGTTCCCGACCAGCCGGTTCGCCGCGCGCAGGGCCGCCCGGTCCACCGCCCCGGCCAGCGGGACCCCCAGCGACGCGAGCCCCGGCCGCCCCAGGTCCTGCACCGTCGTGAGCGGTCCGGGTGCGACGACGACGATCACGCGGCGACGAACCGGAGCCGGTCGCCGGCAGCGAGCAGCGCCGGCGGGTCCCGCGTGACGTCGAAGAGCGCGACGGAGGTCCGCCCGATGAGCTGCCAGCCGCCCGGCGTCGCCTGCGGGTAGACGCCGGTCTGCGGACCCGCCAGCCCGACGCTGCCGGCCGGGACCGATGTCCGTGGCGAGGAACGGCGAGGCACGTGCAGCGACGGGTCCAGTCCGACCAGGTAGGGGAACCCGGGCGCGAAGCCGAGGAAGGCCACGACGTAGTCCGGCGCGGTGTGCCGCCGCACCACCTCCGCCTCCGACAGCCCGGTCAAGGCAGCCACCGACGGGAGGTCCTCCCCGTCGTAGACGACCGGGACCTCCACCAACCGCCCCGAGACCGCCGATGCAGCAGGCAGATCCAGCTCCGGCAGCGCCTCCCGTACCACCGCGAGATCAGCAGCAGACCCGGTCGTCACCAGCACCGTCCGGTAGCCGGGCACGACGTCCACCACCGGCAGCCCGGACGCGCGCACCGCCGCCACCAGCCGGTGCACGGTCGACAGGTCCGGCAGCTCGGCCAGCACCCCCAGCCGCCCGACCGGCCGCAGCCTCACGCGAAGGCCTGCAGCCCGACCCCCGCGGCGGTGAGCCCGTCGCGCACCGCCCGCGCCAGCTGCGCGGCCCCCGGGGTGTCCCCGTGCACGCAGAGCGAGGCGATCCGGAGGAAGACGACCCCGCCGCCGTAGGCGTCCACCTGGCCGTCGACCACCAGCCGGACGGCCCGGGCGACCACCTCCGCCTCGTCGGTCAGCACCGCCCCGGGCTCGGTGCGCGGGACCAGCTGGCCGGAGGCGGTGTAGGCCCGGTCGGCGAAGCCCTCCGCCACGACCGGAACGCCGGCAGCCGCAGCCGCCCGGGCAAGGGCCGAGCCGGGCAGCGTCAGCACCGGCAACGAGCTGTCGTAGAGCCGCACGGCCCGCGCCACCGCCGCGGCCTGCACCTCGTCGACCACCGTCCGGTTGTAGAGGGCGCCGTGCGGCTTGAGGTAGCGGACCCGGGTGCCGGCGACCCGGGCGAAGGCCTCGAGCGCCCCGAGCTGGTAGAGCACGTCGGCGGTCAGGTCGGCCGGGGCCACGTCCATCGCCCGGCGGCCGAAGCCGACCAGGTCGGGGTAGGAGACCTGCGCCCCGATCGCCACCCCGCGCTCGGCCGCGGCCACCACGGTCCGCTCCATCGTGGCGGGATCACCGGCGTGGAAGCCGCAGGCGACGTTCGCGCTGGTGACGACGTCGAGCAGGGCCAGGTCGTCACCGGCCGACCACGCGCCGTACGCCTCACCGAGATCGCTGTTGAGGTCCACTCGCGCATCCTGCCTCCTCCGGGCCCGAGGAGGACTACCGTTGCGGACTCCGCACCCTGTCCCGTGCTCCCGCTCGACGAGGAGACACCGCATGCCAGGGGACGCGCTGGGGACCCGGCTGCCCAGCGACCTCGACGCCCTGGAGATGCTGACCGACGGCACCAGCTACGCCGACGCGGTGCACCGGCTGCTGGCCGTCGTCCGCACCCAGCTCGGCATGCAGGTGGCCTGGGTCAGCGACTTCGTCGGGTCGGACCAGGTGCTCCGCTTCGTCGACGCGGCCGAGGGCGCGGACGCCCCGGCCGAGGGCAGCCGGCTGCCGCTCGGCGGGTCGTTCTGCGCGCGCGTGCTCGACGGCCGCTTCCCCGCCCTCATCCCGGACGCCCGCTCGGTGCCCGAGGCCGCCCTGCTGGACGTGACCGCGGAGCTGCACATCGGGGCGTACGTCGGCGTTCCGGTCCTCGGGCCGCACGGGGTCGCCGTCGGCATGCTCTGCGCGATCAACGACGGCGCGTGCCCGGCGCTGTCCGAGCGCGACCTGGCGGCGCTCCGGCTGCTCGTCCAGCTGCTCCACGACCTGCAGGCCCGGGCGCTGTCCGCCGCCGAGGCCGCCCGCGAGCGGGAGCGGATGCAGCGCGCCCTCACGGCCGTGATCGCCGGCGACGGGCGGCACCCCGTGCTCCAGCCGGTGGTCGACCTGGTGACCGGCCGGGCCGTCCTCGCCGAGGGGCTCACCCGCTTCACCGCCGCCAGCCCCGCGGCGATCGAGGGGCGGGCGAGCCGGTCCCCTGCCCAGTGGTTCGACGACGCCGGCCGGCTCGGCCTGCGCGCCGACCTGGAGCTGTGCACGGCCGCCGCCGTGCTCGACCTGCTCGACGACGTGCCGCACCACGTGTCGCTCAGCGTCAACCTCGCCCCCAGCACGATGCTGGGCGGCGGGCTGACGCCGCTGCTGGACAGCCGCCCGCTCGACCGCGTCGTCGTGGAGATGACCGAGCACGCACCGGTCGAGGACTACGACCTGCTCGCCGCGACGCTGCAGCCGTTCCGGAACGGTGGCCTGCGGGTGGCCGTGGACGACGCGGGCGCGGGCTACGCCAGCCTGCGGCACGTCCTGTCCGTACGCCCCGACCTCATCAAGATCGACATGGCGCTGGTCCGCGGCTGCGGCGACGATCTCGCCCGGCGCACGCTGCTCAACGCGCTCGCCGACTTCGCCGACGCGACCAGCTGCCGGCTGGTCGCCGAGGGCGTGGAGACCGACGCCGAGCTGCGCGCCGTCGCGGCCTGCGGGGTGCACCTCGCGCAGGGCTACCTGCTCGCCCGGCCGAGCCGGCTCCCGCAGTGGACGGGCTTCGCCGTTCCCTAAGCGGTCGCGGCCGCCGCAGCGCGACCCGCGGTGCGTCCGCTGAAGATGCAGCCGCCGAGGAAGGTGCCCTCGAGCGCGCGGTATCCGTGCATGCCGCCGCCGCCGAAGCCGGCCGCCTCGCCCGCGGCGTAGAGGCCGTCGAGCACCTCGCCGCCCTCGCGCAGCACCTGCCCGGACAGGTTGGTCTCCAGGCCGCCCAGCGACTTCCGGGTCAGCACGTGCAGCTTGACGGCGATGAGCGGACCGGAGTCCGGGTCGAGCAGCTTGTGCGGCTTCGCGACCCGGATCAGCTTGTCCCCGCGGTAGTTCCGCGCCCCGCGGAGCGCGACGACCTGCAGGTCCTTGCTGAAGTCGTTGTCCATCTCGCGGTCCCGGGCGACGACCTCGGCCTCGACGGTCGCGTGGTCCAGCGGCGCCTCGGGCGCGATCTCGTTCATGCCGTCGACCAGCTCGCGCAGCGACCTCTTCACGACGAAGTCGGCGCCCTTGTCCATGAACGCCTGCACCGGCGCCGGAGCTCCGGATCCCGCGCGGGACAGCACCTTCCGGATCGACTTGCCGGTGAGGTCGGGGTTCTGCTCGGACCCCGAGAGCGCGAACTCCTTCTCGATGATCTTCTGCGTGAGGATGAACCAGGAGTGCTCGAACCCGGTGGTGCGCAGGTACTCCAGCGTCCCGAGCGTGTCGAAGCCGGGGAAGAGCGGCACCGGCAGCCGCTTGCCCGCGCCGTCCAGCCACAGCGACGACGGCCCGGGCAGGATGCGGATCGCGTGCTTGGGCCAGATCGGGTCCCAGTTCCGGATCCCCTCGACGTAGTGCCACATCCGGTCCGGGTTGATGCCGTGCGCGCCGGCGTCCTGCGCGATCTTCAGCATCCGGCCGTCGACGTGCGCGGGCACGCCGGACAGCATGTGCTCGGGCGGAGTCCCCAGCCGTGACGGCCAGTTCGCCCGCACCAGGTCGTGGTTGCCGCCGATGCCGCCGGAGGTGACGACCACCGCCTGCGCCGCCAGGTCGAACTCCCCCACGGTCGTCCGTGACGACGACTCGCCGCGCTTCACGTCGGACGGCTCCAGGACGACGCCGGACACCCCCGTGATGCGACCGTCGGTGACCACCAGCTCGTCGACGCGGTGCCGGAAGCGCAGCTCGACCTGCCCGCGGGCGACCGCCTCGCGGACGCGGAACTCGAACGGCGCGACGACCCCCGGGCCGGTCCCCCAGGTCACGTGGAAGCGCGGGACCGAGTTGCCGTGGCCGATCGCGCCGTACCCGCCTCTCTCGGCCCACCCGACGACGGGGAACCAGCGCACCCCCTGCGCGTGCAGCCACGGGCGCTTCTCGCCCGCGGCGAAGTCGACGTACGCCTCGGCCCACTGCCGCGGCCAGTGGTCCTCCTCGCGGTCGAAGCCGGCGGTGCCCATCCAGTCCTGAAGCGCGAGCTCGCGCGAGTCCTTGATGCCCATCCGGCGCTGCTCGGGCGAGTCGACGAGGAAGAGCCCGCCGAAGCTCCAGAAGGCCTGCCCACCCAGGTTGCACGCCGGCTCCTGATCGAGCAGCAGCACCTTGCGGCCCGCGTCGGCGAGCTCCGCGGTGGCGACCAGGCCGGCCAGGCCGGCTCCGACGACGATGACGTCTGCGTCCATGGTGATCACCCTCTCAGAGACCCACGCCGGGCGCGTGTGGTGACCGGGAGAGCCTCGCGTCAGCTCGCACCCTCACGACGGCGCGCGCGGTAGGCCCGCGTCTTGGTGCGGTTGCCGCAGACCCCCATGGCGCACCACACGCGCGTGCGGCTCTTGGACGCGTCGTAGAAGGCCCACTGGCAGTCGTCGGCCCTGCACAGCCTGAGTCGCGACCACTGCCCGGCCGCCTCGCAGGCCGTCACGGCGACCAGGATCTGCGCGAGCGCTCCGCGCGCGCCGCTGTCTCGCGGCTCGAGGGTCGGCGTCACGCCGGCGAACCGGACGCGCAGCGGGAGCAGCGCGCTCACCTGCTCGAGGTCGGGGATCTGCTCGTCGGAGTCGCCGGCGTGGTGCGCTGCCAGTGCCGCGCGCAGCCCCGACCGCAGCAGCAGCGCCACACGCAGGTCCTCCTCGTCGGCGACGGCGCGGCGACCCAGCAGGCCCTGGCCGCGCAGCCACTGGGTCAGAGCCGCCGCGTCCGGGAGCGCGTCGGTGCCCTCGTCGTGGTCGAGCGTGTTGACGAACGCGCGGACCAGCTCGGCCTCGGCAGGCACCGCGTCCGCTGCTCCAGCCGCCATGTCGCACCTCCTCTTTGCGACACCACCTTAACAGCTTTGGTGGTTGACAGGATAGCGACACCAGCATAATCTTTTTGGTGGTGTCGAGGAACGGCCTCCGACAGGTGGGAACGGACATGGACAACGACTTCAGCACCTACCTGCTTGCACGTGAGCGGATCGCCCAGCTGCATGCCGAGGCGGCGGCGGCGCGGCTGGCATCGACCGCACGACCACCACGACGGCGCCCGCTCGGCGCGGTCCGTCGGAGGCTCCTGTCCGCACTGGCGCCGGTGGGCGCGGCAGCTCTCGCGAGGGGGGCGCACCGGTGATCGGCTACTCCTCGGCACAGGCCATGCACGATCGGGGCGAGTTCGTGGCGCGGCAGAGCGAGCTCGCCGCGCTGCTGGCGCGACCGCGCCGGCAGGTGCCCCGATCCGCCCGGCTCAGGCTGAGCGCGATGCGCCGGCGACGGATGCCGCTACCGATGTACGGGGAGCGCGACGGCGCTGTCGTCTGACGTCGATCGGATCACAGGACCTGCTTGCGCTCGTACTCCGCACGCGCGGCCCGGTCGGTCTGCCGCACCTGGTCCGGCACGAGCTTCTCGTACATCGCGTCCCGGGCGCGCTGCGGCAGCACCGCGAACAGTCGGATGAGCAGGCTCGTACGCGCCGGCACGAACACCTCGAAGCGCGGCTTCTCGATGGTGTCGACGACCGTGGCGGCGACCTGCGCCGGCGTCAGCCGCGAGACGCCGCCGCTCGACGTCCCCACCGCCAGCTCGGTCTCCACCACCGCCGGCATCACCAGCGAGAAGTCGACACCGCTGCCGCGCAGCTCCGCGCGCACCGCCTTGGTCCAGCCGTAGACCGCATGCTTGGTCGCACCGTAGGTCGCCTCCCCGCGCGGCCCGATGCAGGACGCCAGCGAGGCGACCGTGACGACGTGCCCTCGCCGCCGGGCGCGCATCGCGGGCAGCACCAGCCGGGTGCCGCGCACGACGCCCCAGAAGTTCACCTCCATCATCCGGCGGCCTGCTGCCTCGGGCTCCTCGTCGTACGCCCCGACCCACATCACGCCGGCGTTGCTCACCAGGACGTCGACGTCGTGGTCGGCGAGCGCGAGCCACGAGGCGTACGACGCGTCGGACGTGACGTCGAGCGGCCCCCAGGTCGCGGCCGGTCCGAGGCGGGCCGCCGTGGCCGCGACGGCCTCGGCGTCCAGGTCGCCGATCAGCACCCGGCCGCCTCGGCGTACGACCTCCTCGGCGACGGCGGCGCCGATCCCGCGCGCGGCACCGGTGATCGCAACGGTTCGTCCCTGCAAAGAGCTCATGGCAGCCACTCTGCCGGATAGGTTGCGCCGATGAGCACCGCGGCCCTGGCGTGCGACGGCCTGGTCAAGACGTTCGGGGAGGTGCGCGCCCTCGACGGGGTGACGGTGTCGGTCAGCGCTCCCGCGACCGGGCTGCTCGGCGCGAACGGCGCGGGCAAGTCGACGCTGATGAAGGTCGCGCTCGGGCTGCTCGCACCCGACTCCGGGAACGTGTCGGTGCTCGGCCTCGATGCCGCGACGCAGCGGACGCAGATCCGCTCGCGGGTCGGCTACATGCCGGAGCACTCCTGCCTGCCGACCGACATGTCGGCGCAGGACCTCTGCATCCACCTCGCCCGGCTGCGCGGGCTCCCCCGCCGGGATGCGCTGCGCCGGGCGTCGGAGGTGCTCTTCGCCGTCGGGCTCGAGGAGGAGCGGCACCGGCTGGTCGACACCTACTCCCTCGGCATGCGGCAGCGGGCCAAGCTCGCGCAGGCGCTCGTGCACGGCCCGGACCTCGTGGTGCTGGACGAGCCGACCTCCGGCCTCGACCCGGCCGGTCGCGCGGAGATGCTCGCGATCCTGCGGCACCTGTCCCGCGACCTCGGGATCCAGGTGCTGCTGTCGTCCCACGTGCTCGAGGACATCGAGCGCACCTGCGACGAGGTGGTCGTGCTCGCCTCCGGGCGCGTCTCGGCGCAGCAGGAGGTCGCCGGCCGGCAGGGCAGCGGTCCGGTGCGCATCTCGGTGACGGGTGACCCCGAGGTCTTCGCCGAGCTGCTGCGCGCCGACGGGCTCGACGCGGTCGTCGAGGCCGGACGGGTGCTGCTGCCGTCGGCGCGACGCCCCGAGCTGCGGCAGGTCCGCGACGTCGCGGTCTCCGCCGGCATCGGCATCACCTCGCTGGTCGACGCCGCGAACGCGCTCGAGGACGCGGTCGTGGGGGCGATGGCGTGAGCGACCAGGCGATGGCGCGCACCGAGGCGGCGACGCTCTACGACGTCCGCTACTCCCGCTACGCCGGCGCGCGCGAGTCCCGACTCCGGAGCGTGCTGTCGCTGACCCGCTCGTCCACGACCCGCGCGCTCGGGCTGCGCCGCACGACCGGCGCGAAGGTGTGGCCGTTCCTGCTCATCGCGGCGGCCCACCTGCCCGTCATCGCCGCGGTCGGCGTGCCGCTGCTCTTCGACGGCGCGCCCGACCCGCTCGAGATCATGCCGCTGGCGCAGCTGCCCGTCTTCACGATCTCGGTGGTCATCGCCTTCGCCGCGACGACCATCCCGTCGCTGCTCACCCGCGAGCGCCGCGACCGGGTGCTCAGCCTCTACTTCTCGACCGCGCTGTCGCCGTGGGAGTACCTCGCCGGCAAGGTCCTCGCCGCGATCGCGCTGATGTCGCTGGTGACGGTCGTTCCTCTGGTGCTGCTGGTGGTCGGCTCGATCGCCACCTCCGAGACACCGCTCGACGCGCTGCGCGACGACGGCTCCGGGATCCTGCTCGTGCTGCTCGGCGGGCTCGTCATCGCGACCTGGTTCGCCGCGCTCGGGCTGATCGCCGGAGCCCTCACCTCGAAGCGCATCTTCGCCATCGGCGGGCTGCTGGCGGTGCTGCTCGTGACGCCCATCGTGTTCAACCTGCTCGGCGAGCTCACCACGACCGACGGGCTCCGCGCCGGCGACCTCGCGACGACCCCGCTGCGCGCGGCCGACATCGTGCTGCCGGGGACGTCGTCCTTCGAGGGCGACGACGACAACCCGGCGAACGGCCTGGTCTGGACGATGGTCGGCGGCGTGCTGCTGCTCGCCGGAGCGGTGCTCTCCTACCGCTACACGCACGAGGACGCCTCGTGACCGCAGCGCTCGAGGTCCGCAACGTCTCGAAGTGGTTCGGCGACACCGTCGCGCTCTCCGACGTCTCCTTCGAGTCCTCGCCGGGCGTCGTGGGGCTGCTCGGCCACAACGGCGCCGGCAAGTCGACGCTCTTCGGGCTGCTGGCCGGCTTCAGCTCGCCCAGCCAGGGGACGGTGCGGGTCCTCGGCCTCGACCCGCGGGCCGACCCGTCGGTGCACGCCCGGATGGGACTGGTCCCCGACGGCGAGGGGCTCTGGCCGTTCCTCACCGCGCGGCAGACCGTCGAGCTGCTCGCCCGGCACCGCGGAGTGACGGCGTACGAGAAGGCAACCGCCGCTGCTCTTTCCACGGTCGGCCTCGTCGAGGCGGCGGACCGCAAGGTCGCCGGGTTCTCCAAGGGCATGCGCCAGCGGGTCCGCCTCGCGCAGGCCCTCGCGCAGGACCCCGAGGTGCTGCTGATGGACGAGCCGCTCAACGGGCTCGACCCGGCGCAACGCCGCGCCGACGTCGACCTGGTGCGCGAGCTCGGCGCCTCCGGTCGCACCGTGCTGGTCTCCTCCCACATCCTGGCCGAGGTCGAGCGGATGGCCGACCGGGTCCTGGTCGTCGTCAACGGCCGGCTCGTCGCCGAGGGCACCCCCGCCGGCGTGCAGGAGCTGCTCGCGCAGTCGGCGCGCACCGTGCGGGTGGAGACCGACGACCCCCGCAAGCTCGCCGGGCTGCTGCTGCGCGAGGCGCACGTCGACTCGGTCGGCATCGACGAGCACGCCGTCGTCGTGCACACCTCCGACGGGGCCCAGCTCGCGGTGCAGCTCCCCCAGCTGGCGGCCAAGGCCCGGATCCTGCTGCTCCGCGTCATCCCGATCGGCGAGGACCTGGAGAGCGTCTTCACCCGGCTCACCGCCTCGGCCCGGGGCGCCGGCCGATGACCCTGCTCGAGCTGTCGCTGCGGTCCGTCGTCCGCGGCAAGCGCGTCATCGCCGTCGCCCTGCTGCCGGTGCTGGTCGGGTTCGTCGCGGTCATGCTCGCGGTGACGGCGGGCGGATCCGACCGCTCCGACGCCTACGCCACGCTCGGCGGCGAGCTGCTGGTCCTGGTGCTCGCGCTGGTCGGGCTGGTGCTGGGGGTGAACGCCTTCGGTGACGAGCGCGACGAGGGGACGCTCGGCCTGCTGCTCGCGACCACGGTGCCGCGGCCGCGGATCGTCCTCACGAAGTACGCCGCGGCCTTCGCCGTGACCTGGATAGCCTGCCTGCCCGCGACGCTCGGGTGCCTGTGGCTGGCGACCGCCACGGACCTGTCCTTCGGGACCGCCGTCTGGAGCCTGCTGCTGACCAGCCTGCTGGCCGCTGCGGCGTACTCCGCCGTCTTCGTCCTGCTCTCCCTGGTGCTGCGGCGGGCGATCCTGGTCGGGCTCGCCTACCTGGTGCTCTGGGAGGGGCTGCTCGCCGGGGCGACGACGGCCTTCCGCAACCTCTCGATCGGGGCCTACGCCAGCCGCATCGGGGCGGCGCCGTGGGACGACCCGCCGTTCGACGTCGCCGACGTCTCGGTGGGGGTCGCCGCGGTCGTGCTGGTCGTCGTGACGGTGGCGACGGTGGCCGCTGCCGCCTGGCGGCTGCCCCGCGCGCACGTGTGATCTAGCGTCGTAGGAGTGACTCTCCCCCGTACCGCCGTCATCGGCGCCGGCTCCTCCGGCATGGTCGCGCTCAAGGCGCTGGTCTCGGCGGGCGTGCCCGCGGTCTGCTTCGAGAAGGGCGACCGGGTCGGCGGCAACTGGGTCTTCCGCAACACCAACGGGATGAGCGCGTCCTACCGCTCGCTGCACATCAACACCTCGCGCGAGCGCATGGAGTACACCGACTTCCCGATGCCGAAGTCCTATCCGGACTTCCCGCACCACACCCAGATCGCGGAGTACTTCGAGGCCTACGTCGACCACTTCGACCTGCGCCGGCACATCCGCTTCAGCACGGGCGTGGCGCACGCCGCGCTGCGGGAGGGCGGCGGCTGGACGCTCACGCTCGACGACGGCTCGGTCGAGGAGTTCGACGCGCTGGTCGTCGCGAACGGCCACCACTGGGACCCCCGCTGGCCCGAGCCGCCCTTCCCCGGGGCTGACGCCTTCCCCGGCGTGCAGATGCACGCGCACTCCTTCGAGGACAACACCGAGTGGCGCGACCTCTCCGTCCTCGTCGTGGGCATGGGCAACTCCGCGATGGACATCGCGGTGGAGGCCTCGTGGGTGGCGTCGCGCACGTACCTGTCGGCCCGCACCCCCGTGCACGTCATCCCGAAGTACGTCTTCGGTCGCCCGCTGGACCAGATCGAGTCGGCCGCGCTCGCCCGGCGGCTGCCGTGGAAGGTGCGGCAGAAGATCACCAGCCGGATGCTCCGCACCGTGGTCGGGGACCTGTCCCGCTACGGGCTGCGGCAGCCCGAGCACGGCTTCCTGCAGGCGCACGCGACGGTGAGCGACACGATCCTGTCGCGGCTCTCGCACGGCGCGGTCATCCCGAAGCCGAACCTCATCCGCTTCGCCGGCTCGACCGCCGTCTTCGAGGACGGTTCGTCCGCGCACGTCGACGTGGTCGTCTACTGCACCGGCTACCGGATCACCTTCCCGTTCTTCGACGAGGAGCTGGTCAGCGCGCCCGACAACCGGATCTCGCTCTACAAGCGGGTCTTCCACCCGACGATCCCGGGGCTGGCCTTCATCGGGCTCGTGCAGCCGCTCGGCGCGATCATGCCTATCGCGGAGGAGCAGGGCCGGCTCGTGGCGGATCAGCTCGTGGGGCGCTACGCCCTCCCGTCGCCGTCCGAGGTGACGGCGTCGATGGCGGCGGACGACGAGGCGGTGCGGCGGCGCTACATCGGCTCCAAGCGGCACACCATCCAGGTCGACTTCGACCTCTACCTGCACGAGCTCCGCGAGGAGCGCGCCGAGGGAGCCAAGCGCGCGGCGATCCCCGCGTCGTAGAGCTCCCCGGCGCCTCCCCGCCCCGCCCCGGCCCGGCCCCCGGCCCCCCGACCCGGCCCGGCCCGGCCCGTGATCAACGCCGTGCTTCAACACTTCCTGCGCGCGGAAAGAGTGCGCAAGGCCGGCGTTGATCACCGATCCAGCAGCGCACGGGCCCTCCGCCCACTCCTCCCGTGCGACGGGTCGCCACACGTGGTGCCGGCCGCGCGGTGACTGTCCGGTGTGGTCGTCACCCCGGCCGGAGCGACCCGCACCTGGCCAGCACCCGGACTTTCACCGTCCAGCTGTCGGACGTCGGGCCCGCGGCACGCGAGAAGGCCGGCCGACCCGGCACGAGCTGGTCAGAGGTGGACGGTCAACGCCCGTCCGGGCCGGCCGGCGGTGTCGGTCCGGTCTTGTGCAGGACGTTCTCGGCGGAGAACTTCTGACGACCACGTCGGACAGTCACCGCGCAACCGGCACCAAGACCTGCGCCGCGACAGGACGGGACGCGACGGGACCGGACGCGACGGGCCGGGACACCACAGACGGCCGGCTCGCCGAGCGCCCGAGGTGGCTGCCCCGCTCAGTGCCCGCAGCTGCAGGCGGGGAGCCCCTGGACACCGGCCGGCGCGGGGAGCCCCGCGAAGCCGAAGCCGTCGTAGGACACCGGGCGGCCACGGGAGACGTCCCGGCGGGCCTGCATCGGCGCACGGCCCTCGCCGTAGACGCAGGACGTCAGCGCCGTCACGGCGTAGCGCTCCTGGAGCAGCAGCTCGGCCCGCAGCCAGCCACCGTCGGGCAGCACCACGGGGATCTCGATCCGCTGCGAAGGCGCCAGCACCCGCGTCTCGTGCACGACCTCGCCGCCCGACACCAGCCGCAGCACCTGACCGACCGCGTTGGACGCCGTCACGACCGCGAGCAGCTGCCCGTCGCCGTGCACCGAGCCGCCGATCATCGCGGCGCGGCCGCTCCACTCCTCGACCACGTCGAGCAGCAGCCGCGGTCCGCCGAGGGTGGGCGGCTGCCACGAGAGGGTCGTACGACCGGCCTGGACGCCGGCGATGATCCCGGCCGGTGACCGGTCCGCGGCGTAGACCCAGGTGGTCGGCTGCCCGACACCGGCGACGCCGTCGAGCAGCTTCCAGTGGTTGTCGCTGCCGCCGACCGCAGGGACGCGGCGGGTCGGCCCGAAGGTCTGCTCCCACCAGCGGACGGCCAGGCCGTTGTCGGCGTCCGCGGGCTGCACCGTGTCGTAGCGGGTGAGCCACATGGTGTTCCAGACCTCGGCCGCGTCGAAGCGCAGCGTCTCCGCGAGATCCACCCCCCAGGCGATCGCCTCGCGCTCGTCGGCGTTGCTGGAGAACGGGTGGTTGATCACGGCCATGCCGCCGCGGGCGTGCACCTCGTCGAGCCACGGCCCGATGCCGTTCGGCGCGTCGATGACACCGGGCAGGGCGTCGACCGACGGCAGGAAGACACCGCAGTGGTCCGAGCCGGGGTGCGAGTGCTCGTAGCCGGGCAGCAGCGTCAGCGCGGAGGAGGCGTAGCCGGGGTCACGCAGCGACTCGACCCGGTTGTGGTCGGTGATCGAGAGGAAGTCCAGCCCGCGGGTCTCGGCGAGCAGGATCTGCTCCGCCGGGGTGTGCCCGTGCGTGTAGAGCTCGTCGTAGCCGGTGTTGTCGTCCGAGGGCCCGCCCCACACGTCGTGGCTGTAGGTGCTGTGGCAGTGGAAGTCACCGGCGACCCACTCGCCGACCGGACGCGCGCCACCCGGGCCGGCCTGCGCCACGCGCGGCAGCCCGATCGCGCTGATCGCCCCCACGCCGGCGGCGAGCTGCAGGAAACGACGGCGGTCCACGCGGCGATCCGTGTTCATGAGGTCCTCCCGGACACGACGAGGGACGAGGCGAGGGCGGAGCCGTCGCCGGGGAAGCGCACCCGACCGGCGGGTCCGATGAGGTCGACGCAGCCGCCGACCCCGGTGACCACGGACGAGCCGTCGCCCAGCACGAGCCCCTTGCCGGGCAGCCCCTGCCGGTGCTCGGCGTCGAGCAGGCAGACCGCCGACCCGGATGTCGCGAGCACCGTCGCGACCGGCCGGTCCAGCACGTCGACCGCGAGGTCGGGGTTGTTGACCTGCGCGCCGTCGGCGCCGAGCGCTCGGGCGTGCAGCAGGTCGCCGGCCTCGCTGCCGGTGACGTCGCCCTGGTAGACGTTCGGCAGCACGACCGCGCAGCCGTCGTGCGCCTCGTTGATGCGTCCGGCGTCGTAGCCGGGCAGCGAGGAGCCGAACGCGTCGTACTCGCGAGCAGCCGCGTAGAACACCCCACGCGGGGCGCCGTCCGGCAGCTCCTCCAGGCCCTGGTTCGACATCAGCATCCGGGCGTCCGGCGCGGCGGCCTTGATGCTCTCCGCGCGACCGGGGACGTACGGCTGGAAGATCGACTCCTCGATGAGGCCGTGCTCCGCCGCCATCAACGCGACCGACGCGGCGTCGGTCACCGACTCCTTGAGGTCGAAGACGACCCCGACGCCGGTGTCGCGCGCGAGCTCGAGGACCTCCTCGAGCGAGGGGATCTGCGCCGGGTCGTAGGCGCTGCCGGCCCACTTCGGGTTGGCCGCTGCGTTGAGCGCACGCACCTGGTCGAAGGTCATCGCCGGGATCAGCCCGGTGCCGTCGGTCTTGGCCGCGACGTCGTAGTCGTGGAAGGCGACGTAGCGGTGATCGGCCGTCTGCTGGACGTCGACCTCGATCCACTCGACGTCGTAGGCGATCGCGTAGCGGAAGGCCCAGAGCGTGTTCTCCGGTGCGAGCTCGGCGGCGCCGCGGTGCACCATCAGCGACATCCGCTCGACCGGTGCGTCCGGCGCCGCAGAGGCCGTCCAGCGCGACGGCTCCGGCGTCTCGGTGCACAGCGGGTCAGCCGAAGCGCCGGCCGAGGCACCCAGACCGAGGACCAGAGCGCCCGCGACGAGCAGCGACAGCCGCCTCACGGCTCGCACCCGAAGTCGTCGAGCGTGGAGTCCGACACCGACGGCGGGCGAGCGCCGGCAGCGGCCCAGGTCGACGGCGAGACCCCCATGGAGAGCCGCAGCGTCCCGCCCTTGCGCAGCTCGGAGTGCGTCAGCCACGCGCGGTCGACCGGTGACCCCCCGAGCGTCGCGGACTGGACGTACTTGCCGACGAGCGACGCGCCGGGCGCCTCGATGACCACGTCCTTCGACCCCGGCAGGTCGAGCTCCGCCCGCTCGAAGACCGGGCTGCCGATGACGTAGAACGGCGCCCCCGGGGTCACCGGTCCGAGGCCGAGCGCGCTCCAGACGTACCACGCGCTCAGTGAGCCCAGGTCGTCGTTCCCGGGCAGCCCGTCGACGGTCGGCCGGAAGACGCCCTGGATCTGCCGCTGCACCGACTGCACCTTGCTCGGGGCGCCGGCGTGCGCGTACATCCACGACGTCTGCAGGTCGTGCTCGTTGCCGGGGGCGTACTGGTTCGTGCGGTAGACGAGACCGAACATCGTCGCGCGGCTCTGCGCCTCCGCGACCGCGACCGGCACGACCGCGGCGACCGGCTCGCTGAAGTGCGTGTCCAGCCGCTCGACGACCGCCGCGTCGCCGCCCATCAGGTCGAAGAGCCCACGGCTGTCGTGCGGCGCGAGCCAGGAGTACTGCCAGGAGTTGCCCTCCTGGAAGCCCGTCTCGTCCAGCGCCGGGTCGAACGGCGTGAGCCACGAGCCGTCGTCGTTGCGCGGCCGGATCCACTTCGTCTCGGGGTCGAGAAGGAGGCGGTACGCCGAGGAGTCCTGCAGTGCCGCGTCAGCAGCGGCAGCGTCCCCCAGCGTGTGCCCCATCAGTGCCAGCGCGAAGTCGGCCACGCCGTACTCGAGCGTGGTGCCGGCACCGCGGGAGGACGTCTGCAGCGGCAGGTAGCCCTTCTCGTGCCAGGCCCCCTCGCGCAGCGACACCAGCTCCTGCATCTCGGCGAAGAGCTCCGCGACGACCGCCGGGTCGACGTCGTCGAGCACCCCGCGGCACCAGCCGTCGACGACCGTCGGGATCGCGGGATCGCCGCTCATGTGGGCGGAGTCGCGGTTCTGCTCGCCCCACCGCGGGAGCTTCCCGCCCTGCTGCGCGTCGGCGAGCAGCGACAGCAGCATGTCCTTGTAGCGGTCCGGCCAGATCGACGCGAGCAGCTGGTTCTGCGCCTTGTAGGTGTCCCACGAGGAGAAGTTGGCGTACTGCGTCCGACCGACCGCAGCGTGGATCGCGTTGTCGAAGCCGAGGTAGCGGCCGTCGACGTCGTTGAAGACGTTCGGGTGCAGCAGCGAGTGGTAGAGCGCGGTGTAGAAGGTCCTCTGGTCCAGCGGCGTCCCGCCGGTGACCTGCACCTTGGCGAGCTCGCGGTTCCACGCCTCGCGGGCCGCGGCACGGAGCTCGTCGAACTCCCCGCGCTCGGCGTCGAGGTTGGCCCGCGCGCCTGAAGCGTCCACGAAGGAGATGCCGACGCTGACCGTCACCTCCTGCGACTCCAGCGCGTCGAAGGACACCCAGCCGCCGACGCCGTTGCCCTCGGCGCGGTCCGATCCAGGGGTGAGCGCTGATCCGCTCCAGGTCCCGAAAGACGTGAACGGCCGGGAGAAGTCGGCCTCGAAGAACACCGGGTAGCGGCCGCGCGCCCAGCCGCGGACGGTGTCCTCGTCGACGACCTCGATCGACCCGGCGTGCACGCCCTCCACTGACCGGCTCACGTCGAGCAGCACGTTGGCCTGCGGCACCGGCGGGAAGGTGTAGCGCTGCATCCCGGTGCGGGTCGTCGCCGTCATCTCGGCCTCGACACCGGACCCGAGACGCACGCCGTAGTAGCCGGCCTCGGCGGTCTCGGCCGCGTGCGTGTACGTCGCGGCGTACTGCAGCGGGTCGCTGCTCGTCACCTCGCCGACCGTCGGCATCAGCGGGATGTCACCCGCCTTCTTCACGCCCGGGCCGGACAGGTGCACGTGGCTGAAGCCCTGGATGCGCGGGTCGTGCCAGCTGTAGCCGCTGTAGGCGACCGGGCCACCCGTGTCCGGCGACACCTGCGTCATGCCGAACGGCGTCGACGCCCCCGGCACGGTGAAGCCGGGCGCGAACGTGCCGACCATCGGGTCGACGTGCTGCGCCAGGTCGGGCAGCGGCTCGTCCGACGGCGGATCGAGCGCGAGCACGGGCGCCGCAGCAGCGATCAGCCCGACAGCAGCGCAGACCCCGACCAGCCGCCGCACGTCAGCCCACCGTCAGCGAGGACGTCCCGGCCGGGAGCTGCAGCGTCAGCACGCCGTCGACGAGCGACGTCACGGTCGCGCCGGTGACCGCCGGCACCGACGTCCAGTCGCCCTTCAGCGACAGGGACAGCGGCGCCTCCGTCGTCACCGAGCCGGTGACGGGAGCGGCCGACGAGATGACCATCCGGGACAGGTCGAACGCCACCGCCGAGGCACCGGTCAGCGTGGCCGTGAATCCGTTGACCGCCGCCGGGACCGACGCCGCCGGGTCGTCCAGCCAGGCCAGCCCGTTCATCGTGTACGGCCCGAACTGGCCGAGCGACGCGGGGCCACCCGCCTCCGGGACGGTGAGCGACGACGCCGCGGGCTTCGCCAGCGAGACGGCGTCGACCTTGGCCACGCCGCGCTCGGCGTCGACCGGCTGCAGACCGCTCATCCAGTAGGCCTTGTCGAAGTCGAACGACAGCCCGACGAACGGCTTGCCCTGGTCCGGACCGGTCTCGACGGTGCGCTCGAACGGCATCGACCGCATGTAGGTCACGCGCGCCGGGTTCTCGTCGCGGGTGAACTGCGAGGCGTAGCGCGCGCCCTCGGCCCACTCGTCGTGGATCGGGTGGCTGAAGTGCTCGTAGCTCGGGAACAGGTAGAGCCGGTGGCGGTAGCCCAGCGTCGTGAGCTTCTCCGCCTGGCGGACCGCGCCGGTGACCGGCACCAGCTCGTCGAGCACGCCGTGGCTGATGGCGATCGGGACGTTGCGCAGGTTCTCCAGCAGCGGGGTCGTCCACTGGTCCTTGGCGTTGCCGCCGTTGGTGCCCTGGTAGCACTGGTCGAACTCGCAGCCGGCCCAGAGCCCCTGCGTCGGCACGCCGGCGTAGGGCAACGACGCCGCGAAGCGGTCCGGGTAGAGGATCGGCAGCAGGTACGACGCCCAGCCGCCCATCGAGTGACCGGTCACGTAGACGCGGTCCTCGTCGATGGAGAACGTCTTGAGCGCGTCCTCCCACACCTGCTGGAAGTCGACCTGCGCGCGGCCGACGTACCAGGTGCTGGTGCCCCGGCCGCGCGGCGCGACGACGAGCCCGTCGACGTCCTCGCCGAAGTCGCGCATGGTGCGCGGGGAGACGTTCGCGGCGTCGTGGGTGTCGCCACCCCGCCAGTGCATCCAGTAGGTGGTGCGGGTCTTCTTCGCCGGGTCGTAGGCCGTCGGCACGTAGACGCCGTACGGCTGCCAGACCCCGTCGAGGTCGCCCTCGCTGCTGATCTGCTCGGTGCTGAGGAACTGCCGCTCGTGGTAGCCGGCACCGGGCCGGAAGGCCTCGGTCCGACCCTCGAGCAGGCCAGGCAGGTCGACGTCGGTGAAGAAGGGGTCGATCGTGCCGTCGGCCAGCGCGAACGCCTGCCGCTTGTCGAAGCGGATGCGGACCGGCTCCTCCGGGCGGAAGGCGACGTTCGCGACGTTGACCACGTCGGCGTCCTCGCCCTGCAGGTCGACCAGGCCCTCGGCGCCGTCGGAGACGCCGGCCGCGAGTGCGAGTCGCAGCTTCGGCTTGTGGCCGAGCGCCTTGCCCTTGCCGGGCGTGTCCTTCGCCGGCGTCTCGACCAGCGTACGCGGGATGCCGGCCTCGAGGACGTTGGCGTAGCCGCTGTCGTCGCCGACGACCGGGAACGTCGTGCGCTCCCCCGTCGCCAGGTCGACGGCGATGCCGCCGGTGCGGGCGACGAGCAGCGCGACGTCGGCGCGCTCGGTGCGCAACCCGCTGCCGAACGGCACGTCGTAGGCAGGGCTGCCCTCGACCGTGTCGGCCAGCACGACCACACCGGCGGAGAGCTCGGCCGTCATCGTGGTGGTGCGGACGAGCAGGTGCACGGTCGTGGCGTCCGCTGCGACGCGGACCTCGCGCAGGTCGGCGGCCGCGACGTGACCGCGCCCGTCGGTGTCGACGGCGTCGCCGTACTGCCGCTCGCCCTCGAGGCCGAGCTCGCCGGACGGGGCGCCGACCTCGCCGGCCGGGTCGTACTGGTAGGTCGGCTCGAGCCGGTAGAAGCCGGGGTGGGCCTCCTCGAGCGCGTCGTTGCGCGCGACCCGCTCGGCGTCGTCACCGTCCTCCGCGCCGAAGGCGTCGAACAGGTAGTCGGGGTAGACGTACTCCCCCGCGCCGTAGGTCGCCAGCCCGCTGAAGCCGGGAGCTGCGCCGACCCAGTCGCCGGTCCGGCCGTCGACGGTCTTCGCCGTCGGAGCGACGTCCGGCAGCGCCGAGACCACGGCCGTGCCGCGCGGCTGACCGGCGTGCAGGACCGGCGGCTCGACGTCGGCGACGGCGACCGCGCCGGTGCCGGCGAGCAGCCCGGTGGCGAGGAGCAGGGAGATCCGACCGCGCGTCACGCTGCGTCCCGGCAGGGCTGGTTGCGCAGGGTGGAGATGCCGCCGCAGGCCGGGTAGCCGGCCTCGGCCCGCTCGGCCGGCAGCAGCGGCAGCACCAGCGACGACGGCGTGGAACCGCCGGTGTGGATGGTGTTCTGGGCGACCGTCGGCAGCGCAGTGAAGCCCCACAGGTCGGGGTGGATGTGCGGCGCGGCGACCGTGACGCGGATCTGCGAGCCCTCGCGGAAGACGTGGCCGAAGGGGAAGATCTCTACGCGGAGCTCGCTCGGGACCCCCGGCACCAGCGGCCTCGAGTCCGTGGCCACGTGGGTCTGGAACGGCCGGGTCGCGGTCGACCGGGCCTCGTCGAGCGTGGCGTGACTGGCGCGCAGCCAGCCCTGCTGGACGAAGACCTCCTTGCCGTCCGGGCGCACCTCGGACAGCGTCACCTCGAGGTCGGTGTCGGGGGCGGTCGAGGACAGGAACAGGTCGACGCTGGCCGAGCCGAGGATCACCTTGTCGCCGGTGAGCGGCGCGGTCGTGAAGGACGCGGACGTGCCGTCGGCCGGCCGGTCGTCCCACGTCGCCGCGGGCTCCTCGGCGATCGTGTAGCCGCCGCGCTCCTGCGAGCCGACCTCCGGGGCGTAGAGGTAGCTCGACGTGCCGGCCGCCTCGGGCTTGTCCGGCGACAGGGTTCCGTCCGCGTCGGCGAACAGCCGGTCGGCGGTCATGCCGGTCGGCGGCCAGGTGTCGTAGGTGCTGGTCCAGGCGGCGCGGCGGCTGCCGTTGACCTCCCAGTTGACGATGACGTCGTCCGCGGCCTCGAAGCGGGCCAGCGCCTCCTCGAAGGTCTCGGGACGGGTGACGGTCTCGGTGGTCTCCACCGTCTTGGTCGGGTGCGGCTTGCCGTTGGGCAGCAGCTCCGGCGTGGTGGTCGTACGCGTCTGCGTGACCTCGCGCTGGTCGGCCGACGGCACCTGGCCCTTCAGGTAGTACTCGAGGAAGCGGGTGATGTGCGGGAAGACGTCCGGCCCGTAGTACTCGCCGTGGTCGCCGTTGGTGCCCAGGAACTTCCACGGGGTCGTGGCCGGGAGGTTCTCGAGCAGGTGCGTGGCGCGGGAGCCGACCTGCTCGTCCTGCCAGGCCTCGATGAGGAAGGTCGGCGTCTCGATCTCGTGCGCGAACCAGTACGGCGAGCGGTCCTGGAAGAACTCGTTGTCGTAGTTGTTCTGCGGCTGCAGCGCCTGCACGAACGGGTTGAACGGCGGGTTCGCGACGTGCTGCGCCTGGTTGATCAGGCACTGCTCGTCGACGGTGCCGCCGGCGTACGCCTCGGGTCCCGCGGCGTAGCCCTCGTAGACGCGCTGGGCGGACCAGCCGCCGGCGAAGGTGACGTTCTGGATGCCGCCGGGGTAGGGCACGTCGCGGTAGAGGTCGGCGAAGACGTGGCCGGGGACGATGGCTGCGAGGTGGTCCTCGAGGGTCTGGTCGATCCACGCCTGGTCGCGGGTCTCACCGGGCTCGGGCACCGGCACGAGCGGGGTGACCTTGTCGACCGCCCGCGCGCCGGCGACGAACAGCTGCGTGATGCCGGGGTAGCTCTTGCCGACCATGGCGAACTTGCCGTTGGACCACTCCTGGTCGGCGAGCCAGTCGATCGCCTCGACGCCGTCGACGGCCTGCCGCCGCTCGAAGTAGTCGAAGGTGCCGCTGCTGCAGGCGCTGCCGCGGATGTTGAGGCCGACGACGGCGTAGCCCTGCTCGATGAAGCGGTCGTCGAGGCCGTCGTAGACGTTGATCGCCGGGACGTAGCCCGAGTAGTCGATGACGGTCGGGTAGGGACCCGGCCCGAACCTCGTGGCGTCCGGGAGCATCACCTTGTAGTGCAGCAGCGCCTCGTCGGTCGTGCCGACGGCCACCGGGATGTAGCCCTGCTCGTGCGTGGGCGGGTCGGCCTGGGCCGTGCCGAGGAAGGGCACGAGGCCGGCCAGCAGGGCGAGGGAGGCGAGGACCGCGCGGCGTCTCATGAGGTACTTCTTCGCCGCGGCCCCGGCCGCCCCTGTCCGGCCCGCTCCGAACGTTGCGCGCGTGTTTGGTGACCGGTCACAACCCGATGCGCCGTACGTCCAGTTCTGTCCCAGGCGACGAGCCCCT
>JAKFFB010000192.1:0-2599 GCA_036675425.1 Actinomycetales bacterium
ACTGGCGCTGGTCGCTCTGCTCGCCGACGGGCACACGCTGTTCGAGGACACGCCGGGCACGGGCAAGACCATGCTCGCGAGGGCCATCTCGCAGAGCATCAACGCCGACGTCTCGCGCATCCAGTGCACCCCGGACCTGCTGCCGGCCGACATCACCGGTTCGCCCGTCCTCGACCGGCGCAGCGGCGAGTTCGTCTTCCGGCCCGGCCCCGTCTTCGCCAACGTGCTGCTGGTCGACGAGATCAACCGCGCGACGCCGAAGACCCAGTCGGCGCTGCTCGAAGCGATGTCGGAGCACCGCGTCACCGTCGACGGTGTCACGCACGACCTGCCCAAGCCGTTCTTCGTCCTCGCCACCGAGAACCCCGTCGAGCTGGCCGGCACCTTCCCCCTGCCCGAGGCGCAGCTGGACCGGTTCCTGTTCAAGCTGTCCCTGGGTTACGCCGCGCGGGACGCCGAGGTCGACATCCTGAAGGGCAACCGCACCGGCGAGGCCATCAACCGGCTCGAGCCCGTCGTCGACACGCGTGACGTGGTCGCGATGATGGAGTGGTGCTCGAACGTCGCGATCTCTGACGCCGTCTACTACTACATCGTCGACCTGTGCCAGGCCACCCGCACCGACCCGGCCCTGCAGATGGGCGCCAGCTCCCGGGCTTCGCAGGCGCTCATGCGGGCGGCCGGTGTCATGGCGGCCTCGCAGGGACGCGACGACGTCCTTCCCGACGACGTGAAGCCACTGGTGACCGCCGTGTTCAACCACCGCCTGGTCCTCACCCCTGACGCGATGCTGCGCGACGAGCGGGTCGAGAACGTCGTGGAGCGCATCCTGCACAGCGTCAAGGTGCCGCTGAGCGGCCGCGCCGGGTCATAGCGGCCGACGACATGGGAATGCGAGCAGCACTCGGACAGCGCCGGCGCGACAACGCGCCGCGCGGGTCGTTGCTGCTCCTGCTCGAACGCCGGCTCGGCATCACCGTGGCCGGGCTGTCCGTGCTGGGTGCTGTGCTGGTCGGCTGGCTGCTCGGCCGGTCCAGCGGGAGCAGTCCGCTGCTGCTGCTCTCCTACGGGCTGCTCATGCTCGTCGTGCTGGCCTGGGCGCTCGGCCGCCGGCGCATCGTCATCGACGTCGGGCGCTCCAAGGTGCCGACACGCGTACGGGAGGGGCAGCTCGTCGATGTCGAGCTGGAGCTCGCCTCGGCGCGCCGGCTCTCGACCATCGTCCTGGAGGAGTCGCTGCCGGAGCATCTGGGCGGCCCGCGCAGGTTCCCGCTCCCGATGCTGTCCCCCGGCGAGCAGGTGCAGCTCGGGTACGCGTTCGCACCCGCACGCCGTGGGCGGTACACCGTCGGCCCGCTCGTGGCGGAATGGAGCGACCCGTTCGGCCTGACGCAGCGACGGGTGGTGCTCGACACGGCAGTCGAGCTGATCGTGCACCCGTCAACCGAGCAGGTCCACGACCGGGTCATCAGCCGCGCCTGGGAGGACCCGCCGATCCGGCCGCCGCTGTCGAAGCCGTGGCCGACCGGGTTCGAGTTCTACGGCATGCGCGACTACGTGAGCGGCGACGACCCGCGTCGGATCAACTGGCGCGCCACGGCGCGGTCGCTCGATGTCGAGTCCGGTACCGGCCGATACCTCGTCCGGGAGGCGGAGCAGGGCATCACCGACCGCGTCAACCTCTTCCTCAACACCGACGAGCGTGCGCACAGCCCGGGAGAGACGAGCGAGACGTTCGAGCTGGCGGTGCGCGGAGCGGCGTCCCTTGCCGTCAAGCACCTCAGGGACGGCTTCGCGCTCGACGTGCACACGAACGGCGGGGTGATGGCCACTGGTGCTCGCGGCCGGCGCGCGGAGCTGCCGCTGCTCGACCAGCTGGCCGAGGTGGAGCGGGAGCGGGAGCCGTTCTCGGCCGCCCTCGACCGGCTGCTGACCAGCCGGGGCGGCAGCACCCACAACGTGATCCTCACTCCGCAGATCGACCGCGATGCCGCCATGCGCCTGCGCCTCATTCTCAACCGGGGCGTGTCGGTGCTGCTGGCGCTGGTGATGTGGGAGGACACCGACCCGGTGACGCTGCAGCGTGCCGGCTCACTCGGCTGCGGCGTCGTCGAGATCGCAGCGGGCGCTCCCTTGGAGAAGGTCTTCCGGCAGGCCATCGGGGGTCGGCGATGAGCGTCGACGCGCCGGAGCACGTCGAGGACGCGCCCCGGCTGGGCCACGTGCTCGGCGCGTCGGAGACGCCCGTTCCACGTGCCGGAGTCGAGGGTCACGTGCCCGACGACCAGCCGGGCGACGAGCAGCCGGCGTTCGGCGCCGGGGCGATCAGTATCGCGGCGTTCCTGTCGGCGGGCGCCGCCGGCGTGGCGGCCGGAGCGGTCTTCTCCGGCTGGCTTCCCAAGGTGGTCGGGGTCGCCGCGGCCGGGCTGGGGACCGGCATGGTGTGGCTCTCGTCGCGCTCCCAGTACAGATCCTGGTTGCCGTCGTGCATGACATCGAGCTCGGCGGTGCGAAGCGGCGCGCCACCTTGTTTGAGCAATTCGCCGATGGCGCCGAAGTTGGCGGAGACCGCGTGGCGTTCGACGATTTCGTCGTCGGC
>JAKFFB010000273.1:0-2587 GCA_036675425.1 Actinomycetales bacterium
GGTCCGCCGGCGCGGGCCGCCGGAGCGCTTGGGGAGCTGGGGGGCGTCGTCGCCCTCGGCAGCCGGAGCGTCGTCGCGCCCGGCCGAGCGACCGCCGGACCGCCCGCCGCCGGAGCGACCCGCGTCACGACCGCCCTCGCGACCCGCCGGCTTGCGCCGTCCGGTCTCGCCGACGTCCTCGAGCTCCTCGGCGTGCAGGCCGGCGCGCACCCGGGCGGTGCGGGGCAGCGTGCCCTTGGTGCCCTCCGGGATGCCCAGGTCGCTGTAGAGGTGCTTGGAGGAGGAGTAGGTCTCGACCGGCTCAGGGAAAGGCAGCTCGAGGGCCTTGTTGATGAGCCCCCACTTCGGCATGTCGTCCCAGTCGACGAACGTCACCGCGACGCCCTTGGCGCCGGCCCGGCCCGTGCGGCCGATCCGGTGCAGGAAGGTGCTCTCCTCGTCGGGGCACTGGTAGTTGATGACGTGCGTGACGTCGGCGACGTCGATGCCGCGGGCCGCGACGTCGGTCGCGACCAGGACGTCGATCTTGCCCGAGCGGAAGGCCCGCAGCGCCTGCTCGCGCGCGCCCTGGCCGAGGTCGCCGTGCACGGCAGCGGCGGCGAACCCGCGGTCGCTCATGTCGGCGGCGACCTTGTCGCAGGTGCGCTTGGTGCGGCAGAAGACCATCGTCAGCCCGCGGCCCTCGGCCTGCAGGATGCGGGCGAGCACCTCGCCCTTGTCCATCGAGTGCGCCCGGTAGACGTAGATCTTGGTGTCCGGGACGGTCCGCTTCTCGCCGATCTCCTCGGCGCGGATGTGCGTCGGCTGCTTCATGAAGCGGCGCGCCATCGTCACGACCGGTCCGGGCATGGTGGCCGAGAAGAGCATCGTCTGCCGCTCGGTCGGCAGCAGCTCGAGGATCCGCTCGACGTCGGGCAGGAAGCCGAGGTCGAGCATCTCGTCGGCCTCGTCGAGGACGAGCACCTTCACGGCGGACAGGTCCAGGTGCCCCTGCCGGGCCAGGTCGAGCAGCCGGCCCGGGGTGCCGACGACGACCTCGACGCCCTTGCGGAGCTTCTCGACCTGCGGCTCGAAGGCCCGGCCGCCGTAGATCTGCGCGACCCGGATGCTCCGGACGCTGCCGGCCTTCTCCAGGTCGGTCGCCACCTGCACGGCGAGCTCGCGGGTCGGCGCGACCACCAGCGCCTGGGGCATGCCGTCGGCGCCCTCCGCCTTCGACACGACCCGCTGCAGCAGCGGGACGCCGAAGCCGAGGGTCTTGCCGGTGCCGGTGCGCGCCTGGCCGATCAGGTCGTGGCCGGACAGCGCGATGGGCAGGGTCATGGTCTGGATCGCGAAGGGCTGGGTGATGCCCAGCGCCTCGAGCGCCTGGACGGTCTCGGGCATGGCGCCGAGCGCGGCGAAGCCGTTCGGAGTGGTCTCGGTGGTCAGCGGACTGCCTCTCGTACGTCGCGCCGACCGACGACAGGAGGGGGCTCGCAACGGGGCCCGTGAGGGTCCGGCGCGCCACGGGGACTGCGGTCCGCGCACACGGTCGGAGCGGCGAGCGCCGCCCCGGAAGGCCCCAGCCTAGCGGGAGAGGGGCGTACGGCAGGATCGCCCGCATGAGCACCCGGCTGGACCAGGCGACCGTCGACCTGCTGGGGGTGCTCGCGTACGGCGAGCTGACCGCCTTCGAGCGGCTCGCCAGCGACGCGCGGCTGGCGCCGAGCATCTCCGACAAGCACGCGCTCGCGAGCATGGCGGCGGCGGAGTTCGACCACTACCGCCGGCTGTACGACCACATGCTCGCGGAGTCGATCGACCCCGAGCAGGCGATGGCGCCGTTCGTCGGCCCGCTGGACGCCTTCCACGACTCGACGCCGCCCAACGACTGGCTCGAGGGGATCATCAAGGCCTACGTCGGGGACGGGCTCGCGACCGACTTCTACCGCGAGGTCGCGGCCTTCGTGACGGACGCCGCGACCCGGGGGCTGATCCTCGAGACGCTCGCCGACACGGGGCAGGCGTCGTTCGCGGTGGCCAAGGTGCGCGAGGCGACCAAGGCCGACCCGGCTGTCGCCGGGCGGCTCGCGCTGTGGGCGCGGCGGCTGGTCGGCGAGGCGCTCATCCAGGCGCAGCGGGTGGCCGTCGAGCGCGACGCGCTGACCGAGCTGCTCGTCGGCGGCAGCGGCGACCTGGCCGGCATCGCCCGGCTGCTCACCCGGCTCACCGACAGCCACACCGAGCGGATGAGCTCGCTCGGCCTGCAGGCGTAACCGGGCTCACGCCCTCGCGCAGGCAGGAGACGTCGGGGGAAGGGCGAAGGGGTCCTGGTCGTGCCCTCGTCGGCACGCCCTCGACCAGGAGACCCCCATGCGCCTCGCGCCCGCTCGACGCCGCGCCCTTCTCGCGCTCGTCGCCCTCGCCGTCCCGGCCGTCGCCATCGGCAGCGCCGCCACCGCGGCGCCCGCCCCGAGCGCCGTGCCCGCCGCGGCCCTGCCCGGCGCGACCGCCCCGGTGCTGCCGAGCGTCGTCATCCTGTCCGGCCTGACGATCGAGAACTCGTTCGTCTCGAGCACCGGCTGGGTCAAGCCCGGCGAGACCT
>JAKFFB010000231.1:0-58955 GCA_036675425.1 Actinomycetales bacterium
TGCGGCGATCGACAAGACCGGCGCCCTCGCGAGCTTCAGCCAGTACGGCGCGCAGACGGTGGACCTCGGCGCTCCGGGGGTCGGGGTCTGGTCGACGACGGCCTTCAACGGCTACTCCTCCTACAACGGCACATCTATGGCGACGCCACACGTGACAGGGGCCGTGGCCTTGTACGCAAGCGAGAACGCGGAGGCTACGGCCGCCCAGATCAAGAACGCGCTGCTTGTCGGCGCCGTCAGCACGCCGAGCCTGAGCGGCAAGACGCTGACGGCCGGGCGCCTGGATGTGCAGGCCACACTGGGGGTGTCACCCGGCGCCGACGCCTTCCAGCCGCCGAGCGGCGGCACAGGTGGTGGCTCGACGGGCGGCACGGCAGACCTGTCGGTGACCGTCAGCGCAGGGGCGAAGCAGAAGAACGGCCGCACTTCCGTCACCGTCAGCTGGCAAGGTTTCGCCGGCAGCTCGGTCGACGTCACGCGTAGCGGAAGCACGTTCTCCACCGCGAACGACGGCAACCTCATCGAGAGCTGGTCCGGATCCGGGACCGTCACGTACAAGATCTGCGAGACGGGATCGAGCAGCCGGTGCGCCAGCGGCGCTACCGACATCTGAGCTGGCCGGCAGCATCGCGTCCGGAGGTAGCGCCAACCCGTCACCTGATCCGGGAGGGCTCACTTCGCCGCGGCTCTCCCGGACCGGGTTGTCGGAATCCGGGCTCATGAGGCGCTCACGGGGACCACGCCATCCGGGAGCGGCCGGGACGAAGCGGCTCTCCCGGAGCGGATGGCGGACGGGCGCGACCGACGCCGCGCAGAAACCCCAGACCTACAGCGCCAGGGTGGCCGTGAGGTCCCGGGCGGCCTGACCGCCGTTCTCGATCGCGATGTCCAGGGCTCGCGGGACGTCCAGGTCGTCGACCAGCGCCTCGAGCACGGCTGACTCGGCCGACTCCAGCCCCTGCGGCTTGCCGGCCGCGATCCGCAGCGCGTCGAGGCGCTGCCCGGCGCGCTCGAGCTCGGCGTCGGTGTAGTCCCAGGGCGTCGCGTACTTCCGGTCGAGCAGCATCGTCCGCACCACCGCGCCACTGGTCCGGGCGACGAGATCGGCTGCGAAGACGAGGTTCCCGGTGGACTTCGCCATCTTCTCGCCGTCGATGCGCACGGTCCCCACGTGGAGCCAGGACCGGGCGAAGGGCGTCACGCCGGTGGCCGCCTCGGCCTGCGCGGACTCGTACGCGTGGTGCGGGAAGCGCAGGTCGGCGCCGCCGGCGTGCAGGTCGAGCGAGGAGCCGTAGGTCGACAGCGCCATCGCCGTGCACTCCGCGTGCCAGCCCGGACGGCCGGGACCCCAGGGCGACGGCCAGGACGGCTCGCCCGGCCCGCTGACCTGCCACACCGCCTGGTCGAGGACGTCGCGCTTGTGCGGGTCGTCGTTGTGGCCGCCGTTGGCGGCGAGCAGCTGCTCGGCCTCGTCGCGCAGCAGCCCGCAGGCACCCGGCACGTGCTCGCCGATGAAGTAGACGCTGCCACCCGCCTCGTACGCCGCGCCGGACTCGAGCAGCGCTGACGCGAGCTCGACGACCGGCCCGACGAAGCTGTGTGCGCGCGGCTCGTGCGTCGGCCGGCGGACCCCGAGGGCGTCCATGTCGCGCTCGAAGTGGAACTGCTGCACCGCGGCGAAGCGGTCGTACTGGGCGCCCGCGCGCTCTGCAGCGGCGAAGAGCACGTCGTCGACGTCGGTGACGTTGCGGCAGACCTCGACCTGGACGCCGAGCCGGCGCAGCAGCCGGTCGGCGGCGTCCACCCACACGAAGGTCGCGGCGTGCCCGAGGTGCGTGACGTCGTACGGCGTGACACCGCAGACGTAGACGCGGGCGCGCCCGACGACCGAGAGCGAGCGCCCGCCGAGGCGGAGCCGGGGCGGGACGGCGTCGGACGCGTGGTGCACGGGCTCTCCAGTCGTACGGGGCGGGCCTTCAGCCTGCCACTCGTTCACGCCGCAGCGCGCTCAAGTGCCGCGCAGAACCTCCCGTGCGCGGCGGTCTCCCCCGCCAGCGGGTCGAGCAGCTCCTCCCGGGTGACCTGCTCCACCGCCTCCCGCAGCCGCTTCTCGACCTTGCGACCGCGGCGGCGCGCCGAGGCCCGCACGAACGGTCCCGACAGCAGCGAGACCAGGAAGCCGCAGAGCAGGCCTGCCACGAGCAGCAGGGTCGGCAGCGGGATCCCCTCGACCTCGGGCAGCGGAACGGCGTCGTCCAGCTGGAGGTAGCCAAGACCGACGAGAGCCAGCAGCCACAGGCCGCCGACGAGCGCCGCCAGCGCGAGCAGCCACTGCAGCCCGCTGACGGCTCGCTGCCACAGCGGAGTACGACCGGTGCTCGGCGCGGCCCCGGCTACCGCGCGGTCGAGCCGGTCGGCGAGCCGCTCCTCGCGCGCCTCGACCGTCCGCCGGAGGTCGTCGCGCCAGGCCTGCGGCAGCCCGTCGCCGGCGACGTCGCGCACGCGCCGCAGCGCGTTGCCGACCGCGACCTGCTGGGTGCCCGTCGGCGCAGGAAGGGACGTACGGGACTCGGGCCGGTCGACGTGCAGCCGCTTGAGCGGGTCCGGCCGGAGCTTGGCGGTCCAGCGCACGAGCGGCCAGCCGGTGTGCGCCCGCCCGTCGCGGCGCGCCGAGCGCTGGACTGCGCCGACGACGGTGGGCACGCCGGCGGCGTCCGACAGGGCCGTGACCAGCTGCCGGCGGTCGGCAGCGTTGATCGCGTCACCACCTCGACCGCAGTGCGCCTGCAGCGCGGTGGCGGCGCTGCGCGCGTCGGCGGTGAGCCGCTCGGTCGCGGCCTTCCGGGCGCTGACCCGGCGGGCCAGCTCCGCGCGCAGCTCGGGCAGGCCCTGCCCGGTCCGGCCCGCGACGGCGAGCAGCGGGGTGCGCTGCAGCCCCTCGCGGTCGAGCAACCCGCGCAGGTCGGCCAGGCACTCCTGCGCCGCCGCCTCGTCGAGCCGGTCGACCTGGTTGAGGACGACGAGCAGCACGCCGGCGTGGTCGGCGTACGGCGCCAGGTAGCGGTCGTGAACAGCTGCGTCGGCGTACTTCTGCGGGTCGAGCACCCACACCAGCACGTCGACGAGCTGCACCAGCCGGTCGACCTCGAGCCGGTGCTCGACGGCGGTCGAGTCGTGGTCGGGGAGGTCGAGCAGGACCAGTCCGTCGAGCGTCGGGTCGGGGGTCGGTACGAGGTGGCGTCGGGGCACCTCCAGCCAGTCGAGCAGCCGGTCCGACGGCTCGCTGCCCCACACGGCGGCGTGCGCGACGCCTGTCGTGGGACGGCGCACACCCGGGGTGGAGACCTCGGCGCCGACGAGCGCGTTGAAGAGCGTCGACTTGCCGCTCCCGGTCGCGCCCGCCAGGGCGACGACGGTCGCGTCGCCGAGCGCCTCCCGCGCACCCGCCTTGGCGAGCAGGCTGCGCGCCGTGCCGACCTCAGGCACCTCCAGCCGGTCCTCCGCGAGCTCGACGGCCTCGCGCAGGGCCGCCAGCCGATCGGAGAGCGGCATCTCGCGACGCCTCACGCGGTCGACTCCCGACGAGCGCTCTGCAGTGCGGCTGCTGCCGCGCGCAACCGCTCGGCAGTACCGGGCGACGGGGCCGCGGACGCGACGAGCTCGTCGAAGCGCGCCTGCTCCGATGCCAGCAGCCGAGCCGTCCGGGCGAGCAGGTCCTCACGCGCCTTGGCAGCGAGCGACCGGACCGCAGCGTCGCCGAAGACGGCCTCGAGGATCCGCTGCCCGAGAGCGCTCGTGCCGCCTGCGACGGCGACCTCGCCGCCGGTGAGCCCGCCGGTGTGCGCGAAGACCGCGACCATGACCACGAGACCGGCGCCGTTGACGCCGAGGCTGAGAACCCTTGCGGTGGAGCGCTTTCCGGCGCCCTCCTTGCGAACGAGGTCGAGCACGTAGCCCTGCCAGTCGCGCACCTCGTCCTGCGAGGCCGCGCCGAACTGCGGGCTCACCGTCTCCAGCTCGCGCACGCGGTCGGCGATGAGCCCGCTGCCGGCGGGCAGCGCGCGCCACGACGTGACGGTCCGCTCGGCAGCGCGGTCCGCCTCGGCGCGCAGCAGCTGCTCGACGCTGCTCTCCAGCGCCACCTTGAGGTCCTGTCCCGGCGCCGGCTTGCCCGTGACCGCAGCGGCGATCCGGTCGCGCAGCCGGCCGACCTGCGCCTGCAGGCTGCGCATCCACTCCCCCGTGCCGACCCACTCCTGCCAGCGGGCCAGCACCTCGCCGCGCAGCAGCGTGCCGCTCCGCATGCCGTCGTCGACCCCCGCACGAGCCGCGTCGTACGCGCTCGTCGCCGCGTCCGTGAGCACGGCCGCGGCGGCGTCCTGCGCGTCCACCGCGGAGGCCACCGCCTCGACCCGGCCGGTGAGGCTGTCGAGCGCGCCGGCGAGGGTCTGGCGCACGACCGCCGCGCGCTGCTCCTGGTCGGCGGCGAGCGCGTGCAGCCAGTCGCGCAGCGGCGCCACCTGGTCCTCGGGCAGGAAGCCGTCCACCAGCTGCCGCTCCTCGACGACGAAGAGCCGCGCGCTGTCGAGCCCCGCCCGCGAGAGCATGCCGGCGAGGTCGTCGCGGACCTCGTCGACGGCCTCGGGCGGGACGCGGTCGAGCACGACCGCGAGGGCGGTGCCGCGCTCGGACGCGGTGCGCAGGAGGTCCCACGGGACGGCGTCGGCGTAGCGCGCGGCGGTCGTCACGAAGACCCAGAGGTCGGCCGCAGCGAGCAGCTGGCCGGCCAGCTCGCGGTTCGTCTCGACCACCGAGTCGACGTCGGGGGCGTCGAGCAGGGCGAGCCCCGCCGGCAGGTCGTCGCGGGCGACGAGCCTCAGCGCGCCGGGACCGGCGTCGGGCCCGGCACCGGTCGTTCGAGCCAGGCCGGGCAGGACGCGCTCGTCGGAGAAGTACGGCAGGTCAGCCGTCGCGCAGACCAGCACCGGCGCGCGGGTCGTGGGGCGGAGCACGCCGGGTGCGGTGACCGTCGCCCGGAGCACGCTGTTGACCAGGGTCGACTTGCCGGCCCCGGTCGAGCCGCCGACGACCGTCAGCAGCGGGGCGTCGAGGTCGCGCAGCCGCGGCAGCAGGTAGTCGTCGACCTGGTCGACGACGGCGCGCGCTGCCTTGCGCGCCGCGTCGCGGTCGGCGGTCGGCAGGCCCAGCTCGGCCGCGTCCACCTCGTCGCGCAGCTCTGCCAGGGCGTCAGGAAGCCGCGCGGCACCGGGGGCAGGCGGGGCGGTCATGCGGGGATCCTGCCCTTGTCCCGGGGCGGCAAGCACGAGCAGTGTCCCGGTCTCGACCTGGATGTCCGGTTTCGCCGGTCGCTGGCAGGGAGGGGTCGGCGTCACGACGTCGAAACACCTGCCACCCAGCATCCTCCGGAGGTCCTCGTGCAGGTCCGTCTCGCGCTCGTCCCGCTCCTCGTGGTCGCCGGCGTCGCCGCGCCGGTCGCGAACGCCGCGCCCAAGCCCAAGCCCAGCTGCCTGACCATCACCGACCCGAAGGGCGACACCTTCGCGGTCCGCGCCCAGGACGGTCAGGGCGCCTACGGCCCGCAGGAGGACGCCCTCGACATCGTGAGCGGCGACCTGGCGAGCGACGGCAAGGTCGTGACGGCGGTCGTACGCCTGGCCTCCTTCAGCCGGGCCATCGCCTCGTCGCCGCAGGGCTTCACCGTCGGCGTCGACTTCCTCATCGGGTCGTCGGCGACGTCCGTCGTCCGCCTGCAGGGCGTGCTGATCTCCGGGTCGGCCGACCGCTTCGAGGTGTCCGCCAAGGCGACCGACGCCCTCCCCAACGTCCCGTCCACCTTCGTCGGCCAGGCCACCGGCGTCGTCGACGAGAAGAAGGGCGAGATCCGGATCACGGCTCCGGCCGCGCTGCTGGCGCCGTACGGCGCGCTGAAGGCGGGAACGAAGCTCATCCCGAACGAGGCCGAGTCCGCCACGGCCAGTCGCGGCGTCCCGCCGATCACGACGACGCCCGGCCAGCCGATGACGACCCGCGGGCCGTTCGCGGACATCGCGGCAGCCGGTCGCACGGTGGCCGTGGGTGCGCCGTCGTGCGTGGTGCCCGGCAAGTAGCGGTCACCAGCGGTGGGCGACGTCCACCACGAGCCGTGACCGGTCGCCCGGGCCGTCCAGGACGAACACCCGGAACGGCAGGCGCGCACGCACGCCCAGCCCGAACGTGCTCTGCCCCTCGAAGCTGCCCGCCCAGGCGAGGTGCCGGAAGGTGCGGTAGCCGGTCGGGTCGAGCAGCTCGCCGTTCGGCAGGAACCACGCGTCCGTGGCGATCGCTGGTGCGGTGGCGATGACCTGCAGCTTGGCGCCGCCGCGCAGGGGGACGGGGATCCCCGAGCCGTCGCGCACGAGGGACGGGACGTAGCGCACGACGTAGCCGTCGAGGTCGCCCGCGACGTCCACGACCAGCCGGTCGAAGCAGGCGTGCCTGCCGGCGCGCACGCCGACGACGCGTCCGGTCGAGCCGGTGAGATCGGTCTTGGCGAGCGACCCCCAGCGCGTGCTGCAGGTGACCCCGGCCGTCGCCGGGGTGGCAGGCCCGAGCGCCGGGAGCAGGCCGACCAGGAGGGCCAGCAGAGCGATGCGGGTGACTGCGGTCCGCGTCATGGCGGCCTCCTCCGACGGGCGTCCTGCAGGAGAGGACGCCGCGCGGGTCGGTCAGGTTGCTTCGCTCACTCGCCGGTCTCGCCGTCGACCGCCTCGCGGAGCAGGTCGGCGTGGCCGTTGTGCCGGGAGTACTCCTCGATCATGTGCAGCAGGACCCAGCGCAACGAGGGACGACCCCGGCCGCCCCAGGCGGGGTGGGTCGCCTCGAGGGCGGCGTCCCCCAACGCCTCCAGCTGCGCGGCCACCACCCCGCGGGACGCCGCCACCCGGTCGGTCCAGAGCCGGCGCAGCTCCTCGCCGGTGCGCTCCGTGCAGCTCCTCCACTCCTGCGCCCACGGCGTGCTGGCCCAGGGCTCGAGCGGTCCGGCCTCGGCGACCACCTCGCCGAACCAGATGTCCTCGACGCGGGCCAGGTGCATCAGCAGGCCGGCCAGGGTCATCGCGGTCGGCGGGTGCTCCGCGCGCAGCTGGTCGTCGTCGAGGCCGGCGCACTTCCACTCGAGCGTGGCGCGCTGGAAGTCGAGGAAGCCGAGCAGGGTCGCGACCTCCCCGGCCGCCAGCGGTGGGTCCGGCCGGTGCTCTCCGTCGGTCACTCGTCCTCCAGCGCCTGCAGCTCGTCGAAGGCCAGCTCGGCCTCCTCGCCCTCGGCGGCCAGCGCCTCGCGCACGACGCGGAACGCCGTGCCTGCGGGATAGCCCTTGCGCGCGAGCATCCCCGCCAGCCGGCGCACCCGCGCGTCGGTGGCCAGCCCCACGGTGCTGCGCAGCCTGCGGTCGACGAGCGCACGCGCGGTGGCCAGCTCCTGCTCCCGATCGATCGCGGCGACCGCCTCGGCGGCGGTCTCGTCGGCGACGCCCTTGCGCCGCAGCTCCTGGCTCAGCGCACGACCGGCGAGCCCCTTGCCGCGGTGCCGGGAGGTGACCCACATCTGCGCGAAGAGCGCGTCGTCGATCATCCCGACCTCGGTGAAGCGCGACAGCACCTGCTCGGCGACGTCGTCCTCGATCCCCTTCTTGCGCAGCGTGGCGGCGAGCTCGGCACGGGTGCGCGGGGCGTACTCCAGCTGGTTGAGGCAGATCTGCCGGGCGACGTCGACCGGGTCGGCGGGCGGCTGGTCCGCCTCCGGACGCGCGTCACGGCCGCCTCGTCCCCGAGCTGGGGACGAGGTCGGCCGCGAGGCGAACGGCACTAGAGGTCGACCGGCACCGGCGCGACCATGTCGGCGTCGGCGTCGAGCACCGCTCCGACGCCGAGCTTCTCCTTGATGCGCTTCTCGATCTCGTCGGCGAGGTCGGGGTTGTCGCGCAGGAAGGACCGGGCGTTCTCCTTGCCCTGGCCGAGCTGGTCGCCTTCGTAGGTGTACCAAGCACCGCTCTTGCGGACGATGCCGTGCTCGACACCCATGTCGACGAGCGAGCCCTCACGGCTGATGCCGACGCCGTAGATGATGTCGAACTCGGCCTGCTTGAAGGGCGGCGCTACCTTGTTCTTCACGATCTTGGCGCGGGTCCGGTTGCCGACCGCGTCGGTGCCGTCCTTGAGCGTCTCGATGCGCCGCACGTCGATGCGGACGGAGGCGTAGAACTTCAAAGCCTTTCCACCGGTGGTGGTTTCAGGACTGTTGTGGACCACGACGCCGTCGGCGAGGTAGTTGTGGGAGCCTTCGACCTCGATGTCGAAGCGGTGCATGGAGCGCTGCTTCGGCTTGATCCGCACGTCCGTGACGACCGCGGGGACGGGCAGGATCGTCGGCTCGACGAACTCCGGCTCGACGGCGAACCGGCCCTGGAAGCGCTCGAGCAGCTTGTACTGCATCGACGGGTGCACGTAGGGCGCGATCAGCTCGTGCAGCTTGGCGGTCTCGTCCTTCGCGAAGGACAGGACGGCCTGCTGACGCGCGCCGCGCAGGCTCAGAGTCGGATGCAGGTCGAAGGCTCCGGCCAGGTGCTCCAGCAGCCGCTGCTGCGAGCCGGGGCTCATCCCTTGCACGCAGAGCTCACTGCGGCCGCTGCCGTCCTTGGTCCGCTCCTGCAGGCCCTTCGACCGGTTCGCGAAGCTGCCGTCGTCCATGTACCAGACTGCGAGCGCCAGCGGGGTCAGTGCCTTGAGGTAGTCGTACGACAGGTGCTTGCGGCCATCGCCGAAGTAGACCGCCTCGCGGATCGGGGCGAGCTCCGGAAGCGGAGTCAGGTCGACGAAGCCGGCACCCTTCGCGTTGGTGCTGCGTGACTGCTCGATGTTGCCGAACAGCGACGCCTTCCAGTCGAGGTACTCGACCTGCTTCGCGCCGTGCCCCATGCGGAAGCGCGTGCCGAGGCTGCCGGCGATGCGGCTGGGCGAGAGAGCGCCGTCGCCCATCAGTCCACCGAGGACGACCTGCATCTGCTGGTCGCTCAGCCGGTGCGGCTGGGCGAGCATCACCCGGTCACCGGCGATGAGCTCACCGGCGTCGCGCCACCCGCCGGGGGTGCGGATCTGGTGGTTGGCGGTGACCCCCATCTGCGCGCGGCCGTTGCCGCCGGGACGCGCCACGGTGATCTGCAGGAACTGGTCGGTCACCCCGTTGTCGAACCAGTTGACGACCTTCTTCGGCACGATCTTGCCGATCTCGGGGTCGTAGGACATGACCTCGACCGGCAGCTTCTGGTTGACGATCTTGCCGATCTTCTCCGACGTCCCGTCAGCGAGGGTCACCCGCGTGTTGTAGGAGAAGCATCCGAACATCACCCCGATCTTCTCGCGGAGCTGGTTGATGAAGATCGCGGTCGTGCCGGTGTTGGCCAGCGCACCGGTCATCTTGCGCAGCGCCTGGCTCATCAGCCGGGCCTGCAGACCGACATGGCTGTCGCCCATCTCACCCTCGATCTCGGCGCGCGGCACGAGGGCGGCGACGGAGTCGATGACGATGATGTCGAGCGCGCCGGAGCGGACCAGCATGTCGGCGATCTCGAGCGCCTGCTCGCCAGTGTCCGGCTGGCTGACCAGCAGCGCGTCGGTGTCGACGCCGAGCTTCTTCGCGTACTCCGGGTCGAGCGCGTGCTCGGCGTCGATGAAGGCGGCGATGCCGCCGGCGGCCTGGGCGTTGGCGACCGCGTGCAGGGCCACCGTGGTCTTGCCGGAGCTCTCCGGTCCGTAGATCTCCACGACGCGGCCACGTGGCAGGCCGCCGATCCCCAGCGCCACGTCGAGCGCGATCGAGCCGGTCGGGATGACCCCGATCGGGACGCGCACCTCGTCTCCCAGCCGCATGACAGAGCCCTTGCCGAAGCTCTTGTCGATCTGGGCGAGCGCCATCTCCAGCGCCTTCTCGCGATCCGGTCCTGCCATGTGCTTCTCCGTTGGTCGACGAGCTGGCGCTCGTGGCTGCCGTCCGATCGGCGGTGACGCTAGGAGCGGGCTCCGACAGTTCCGAGGAACCGTCGACCCCACTGTGGACACCCGGACGACGTGGACGCTAGACCGAACACCCGTTCGAGTCTCGCGACACGCCGGAGGTCAGCGCTCGGATGCGGGAGCCGCCGTCGCGTCGCAGACGGCCCGCCAGACGACCTTCGCGTCGTCGCCGTCGGCCAGCGCCCGTTCGACCGTGCGTCCGCCCAGCGTCGCCAGGACCTGGTCAGCGGCGTACGACCGGGCGTACGTCACGCCGAAGCGTGACTCCATCCGCTTCCAGAACTCGCTCAGACGCACGGGAGCCAAGATAGGAGAGCGCACATCGGGGAACGACGAACTCATGAGCGTCGACGTGATCCACCGTCCCGAGCAGTCCCGCTTCGAGGCCGAGGACGGCCAGGCCTTCCTCTCCTACGAGCGCGACGGCGACGAGGTCGCCTTCACCCACACGATCGTCCCGCCGGAGCTCGGCGGTCGCGGCATCGCCGGTCGCCTCACCGAGACCGCCGTGGCGTGGGCGCGCAAGGAGGGGCTCGAGCTCGAGGCACGCTGCTCGTACGTCCGGTCCTGGCTCACGAAGAACGGCTGACGGGCACGCACGGCGCGCAGGGCGGACAATGACCCGGTGACCGCGCTCGACCGATTCTCCCCCGCGACCCGCGCGTGGTTCACCGGTGCCTTCGAGGCGCCCACCTCCGCGCAGGAGGGCGCGTGGGACGCCATCTCCAGCGGCAAGGACACCCTCGTCGTCGCGCCCACCGGCAGCGGCAAGACCCTGTCGGCCTTCCTCTGGTCGCTCGACCGGCTCGCGTCGACCCCTCCGCCCGAGGACCCGCGTCACCGCTGCCGCGTCCTCTACGTCAGCCCGCTCAAGGCGCTGGCGGTCGACGTGGAGCGCAACCTGCGCGCGCCGCTGACCGGCATCCGGCAGGCCGCCCAGCGGCTCGAGCTCCCGGTTCCCGACCTGCAGGTCGGCATCCGCTCCGGTGACACGCCCGCCGACGAGCGTCGCCGCTTCAACAAGACGCCGCCGGACGTCTTCATCACCACGCCCGAGTCGCTCTTCCTGGTCCTCACGTCCGCGGCGCGCGAGTCCCTTCGCGGCATCGAGACCGTCATCGTCGACGAGGTGCACGCCGTCTCCGGCACCAAGCGCGGCGCCCACCTGGCGCTGTCCCTGGAGCGCCTCGACGAGCTGCTGGAGCGACCGGCGCAGCGCATCGGGCTGTCCGCGACCGTGCGGCCGATCGACGAGGTCGCACGCTTCCTCGGCGGCACCCGCGAGGTCGTCGTCGTGCAGCCCCCGGCGCGCAAGACGATCGAGGTGTCGGTCGTCGTGCCGGTCGAGGACATGTCGGCTCTCGGCGAGTCCACCGGTCCGGTGCGCGGTGGGTCGGCCGCGGGCGCGGAGCCGCGCGCGTCGATCTGGCCGGCGATCGAGGAGCGCATCGTCGACCTCGTCGAGACGCACCGCGCCACCATCGTCTTCAGCAACAGCAGGCGCTCCGCGGAGCGCCTGACGTCACGGCTGAACGAGATCGCCACCGAGAGGTCGTACGGCCCACCGGACGCCGAGCCGGCCGTGCTCGACGTGGATCGGCCCGAGGGGTCCTCCGGGGTCAAGCCGGGCGGGATCCGCTATCCCGCAGCGCATCCGGGACAGGGCGGCGTCGGCAGGAGCAGCGCCCCGTGGGGGAACGGCACGCCCGCCGATGGTGACGGCGCGGTCGAGATCGCGCGTGCCCACCACGGCTCGGTGTCCCGTGAGCAGCGGCTGCAGATCGAGGAGTCCCTCAAGTCCGGACGCCTCCCGGCTGTCGTCGCGACGAGCTCCCTGGAGCTCGGCATCGACATGGGCGCCGTCGACCTGGTCGTGCAGGTCGAGTCGCCGCCCTCGGTCGCGAGCGGTCTGCAGCGCATCGGCCGGGCCGGCCACCAGGTCGGGGCGATCAGCCGCGGCGTCATCTTCCCCAAGTACCGCGGCGATCTCGTGCAGTGCGCCGTCGTCGCGGAGCGCATGGTGGCCGGCGGCATCGAGGCGACCACCTACCCGCGCAACCCGCTCGACGTGCTCGCCCAGCAGGTCGTCGCGATGTGCGCGCTGGACTCCTGGCAGGTCGACGACCTGGCCGCGGTGGTGCGTCGCGCGGCGCCCTTCGCCTCCCTGCCGCAGAGCGCCTTCGAGGCCGTGCTGGACATGCTCTCCGGCCGCTACCCGAGCGACGACTTCGCCGAGCTCCGTCCGCGCATCACCTGGGACCGCGTCACCGGCGTGCTGGCCGGACGCCCCGGAGCGCAGCGGCTCGCCGTCACCTCCGGCGGCACGATCCCCGATCGCGGCATGTTCGGCGTCTTCCTGGTCGGTGACAAGGGATCCCGCGTCGGCGAGCTCGACGAGGAGATGGTCTACGAGTCGCGCGTCGGCGACGTCTTCCTGCTCGGCTCGTCCGCCTGGCGGATCGAGGACATCACCCACGACCGGGTGCTCGTCACGCCGGCACCCGGGCAGCCGGGGCGGATGCCCTACTGGCACGGCGACGCCCCGGGCCGGCCGGTCGAGCTCGGCCGAGCGCTCGGCGCGTTCCTGCGCGAGCTGTCCGCCGGCACCCCCGAGGAGGCGCAGGACCGCTTGGCGGAAGCAGGTCTCGACGTCAACGCGGCCGCGAACCTGCTCGCCTACCTCGCCGAGCAGCGCGAGGCGACCGGCACGCTCCCCGACGACCGGACGATCCTCGTGGAGCGGTTCCGCGACGAGCTGGGCGACTGGCGGCTCGCGATCCACTCGCCGTTCGGGGCGCAGGTGAACCAGCCGTGGGCGCTGGCGCTGTCCGCCCGGCTGCGCGAGACCTACGGCGTCGACGTGCAGTCGATGCACTCCGACGACGGCATCGTGATCCGGCTGCCCGAGACCGACGAGCCGCCCAACGGGTCGGTCGCGGTCTTCGCCCCCGAGGACGTCGAGCCTGCGGTGCAGGCCGAGGTCGGCGGGTCCGCTCTCTTCGCCAGCCGGTTCCGCGAGTGCGCCGCCCGCGCGCTGCTCCTCCCCCGTCGGAACCCGACCCGCCGCACGCCGCTGTGGCAGCAGCGGCAGCGGTCCGCGCAGCTCCTCGGTGTCGCGTCGCAGTACGGCAGCTTCCCGGTCGTGCTCGAGACGATGCGCGAGGTGCTGCAGGACGTCTTCGACGTGCCCGGCCTGGTGCAGCTGATGAAGGACGTCGAGGCGCGCAAGGTGCGGCTGGTCGAGGTGGAGACGCCGTCGCCGTCGCCGTTCGCGCGCTCGCTGCTGTTCGGCTACATCGGCGCGTTCATGTACGAGGGCGACGCTCCGCTGGCGGAGCGCCGCGCGCAGGCGCTCTCGCTGGACTCGGCACTGCTGGCCGAGCTCCTGGGGCAGGCCGAGCTGCGCGAGCTCATCGACGCCGACGCCCTCGCCGAGGTGGAGGCCGAGATCCAGCGGCTCACCGAGGAGCGACGCGCGAAGGACATGGAGGGCGTCGCCGACCTGCTCCGGATGCTCGGCGACCTGACCACCGAGGAGGTCGTCGCGCGCGGCGGCGAACCCGCCTGGCTGGTCGAGCTGGAGGGGCAGCGCCGGGTCCTGCGGGTGCGGATCGCCGGCGAGGAGCGCTGGGTCCCGGTGGAGGACGCCGGGCGGCTGCGCGACGCCCTCGGTGCGGCGCTCCCCGTCGGTGTCGCGGAGGCGTTCCTCGAGCCGGTGAAGGACCCGGTCGGCGACCTCGTCTCGCGCTACGCACGCACCCACGGCCCCTTCCACCCGGCCGACGTCGCTGCGCGCTTCGGCCTCGGGATCGCCGTGGTGGACGGCGCTCTCGCGCGGCTCGCGACCAGCGGTCGCGTCGTGCACGGCGAGTTCCGGCCGGGCGGGAGCGGGTTGGAGTGGTGCGACGCCGAGGTGCTGCGGTCGCTGCGCCGACGCTCCCTGGCGAAGCTCCGCAAGGAGGTGGAGCCGGTCCCGCCGCAGGCCCTTGCACGCTTCCTGCCGCAGTGGCAGGGCATCTCGGTGTCGAGCGGTCGTGGGCTGGACGCACTGGTCCGCGCGATCGAGCAGCTGCAGGGCGCGACCGTGCCGGCGTCGGCCCTCGAGACGCTGGTGCTGCCGTCGCGCGTCCCGGGCTACACCGCCTCGATGCTCGACGAGCTCACCGCGTCCGGCGAGGTGCTGTGGGCCGGCCAGGGATCGCTGCCCGGCAACGACGGCTGGATCTCCCTCCAGCTCGCCGACAGCGCCGACCTGCTGCTGCCCCCGCCCTTGGAGACGTCGACGACACCGCTCCACGACGCGGTGCTGGAGGTGCTCGACGGCGGGCAGGCGCTGTTCTTCCGCCAGCTCAGCGACCGGGTGGAGAGCACCGACGACACGGCGCTGCAGACCGCCCTGTGGGACCTGGTGTGGGCCGGTCACCTCACCAACGACACCCTCGGCCCGCTGCGCGCGCTGCTCGGCACGGGGCGTACGACGCACTCCCAGAAGCGCGGGCCGATCCGGCAGCGCTCGCGCTACGGCCGTCCGGTCATGCCGACGCGCACCGGACCGCCGACGGTCGCCGGACGCTGGTCGCGGCTGCCGGACCGGGACGCGGACGCGACGCGTCGTACCCATGCGCTCGCCGAGGCGCTGCTCGACCGGCACGGCGTCGTCACCCGCGGCGCGGTCATGGCCGAGCGCGCTCCGGGCGGCTTCGCCGCGGTCTACGCGGTGCTGAAGGCGTTCGAGGAGGCCGGACGCGTGCGCCGGGGGTACTTCGTCGAGGGGCTGGGCGCCGCGCAGTTCGCCGCACCCGGCGCGGTGGACCGGATGCGCGCGCTCGCCGCGGTGCAGCCGTCCACCGACGAGCCGCTCTGGGAGACCCCGGTACCGGGAGGCTGGGACGCCTCGCCGTACGCCACGCAGCAGCGCAAGCGGCGTGACGAGGCGCGCGCCGTCGTGCTGGCGGCGACCGACCCGGCGAACCCGTACGGCGCAGCGCTCCACTGGCCGGACACCACCGGCGAGGGCGGGCACAAGCCGGGGCGCAAGGCCGGCGCGCTGGTGGTGCTCGTCGACGGCCGGCTGGTGCTCTACGTCGAGCGCGGAGGCAAGACGCTGCTGTCGTTCGAGGCCGCTGAGTCGTGCCTGGGGCCGGCCGTGGACGCGCTGGCCCTGGCTGTGCGCGACGGCGCGCTCGGGAAGCTGACGGTCACCAAGACCGACGGCGAGGCGGCGCTGACATCGCCTCTCGGCGTGGCGCTGGAGGCCGCCGGGTTCCGGCCGACACCGCGCGGGCTGCGGCTGCGCGCCTGAGCGGCAGCGGGGTCAGGCGTTCGACCAGTCGAACTCGTACCGGATCCAGTTGCTGTCCTGGAACGACAGGGACAGGCCTTCCGCCTCCATGGAGAACGAGCCCACTCCGCACTCCCCCTTGCTCCAGATGAAGCCGTCGGGCAGCACGATGTGCGCCTCGTGACGCTCGCCGGTGACCGGGTTCTCGAAGTACCTGCCTGTGGCCTCGCCGACCCCCTCGGCCGACATGGCGACGTCCAGTCCGTCGCCGGAGATGGTGATGGGCGCCTTCACCAGGCCGGCGACCTCGAAGGTGCCGCCGAGGATCTCCCAGGGCATCCCCCCGAGCTGGCCGGTGTAGATCTGCGCCAGGGCCCCGACCTGCTCCTCCGTCGTCTGCGGCGGCACGATGAACACCGCCTTTCCGCCGCCGTCGTGGATGGGCCCGGGCCAGTCGATCGCTGCGATCGCCGTGATGCCGGACAGGTCGACCTCCCCGCACCGCCCGGACTGGATGACGTTGCCGACGAAGGCCTTGCAGCTGCCGTCGGCCGAGGTGGGGAAGCCCGAGAAGTTGCAGGTGCAGCCCGGCTGACAGCTGCAGAACTCGTACCCGGTGCCGGAGAGGCGGTACTGCGTGCGTTGCTGGGTGTCAGAGGTGACCGTCATCGTGAGCTCCTACATGGGCGTCGGCATGGTCGTCGACGGGGGGACGAGGTGGACGAGCAGGGAGGGATCGAGCAGCAGAGCCAGCCCGACCACGGCGGCCCCGGCGGCGACGGCCCGGACGAGCAGGCGGGCGGGCGGCAGGAGCTTCTCGGCGCTGATGACGAGTGCGAGCGCCAGTGCCCAGCCGAGCTGCATCCCGCCGACCACCACGAGCACCGCCATCAGGGCCCAGCAGCAGCCCAGGCAGTGCACCCCGTGCTGGATGCCCGCGACCAGCGCCCGCCGCGGGTCGGCGAGGCTGCCGGTGCGGGACAGGAAGAACGACAGCGGTGACCTGCAGCGACGCAGGCACGTGTCCTTCAGCGGGGTCAGCTGGAAGGCGCCGGCAGCGAGCAACGTGGTGCCGACCAGCCTGCCGACCCAGGGTTCGCCGTCCATCAGCGGCTGATCGAGGGCGCGGGCCACGACGTACGCGGGCAGGGCCGTGATCGCCCAGACCGCCAGGTAGCCGGCCACGAAGACGGGCACGGCAGCCACCGCGCCACGGCGGGCGGCGAGCGCGTAGAGCGCGACGACCGGTGCCGTTGCGGGCAGCATCATCGCCGCCATCATGACCAGCCACGCGGCGACGAAGGGCGCGAGACCCATCACCATGGCATCGCCGCGAGCGGTGATCGCCCAGGCCACGGCCGCAACCGCGAGAAGGGGCAGGACGACCAGCAGCAACGCCCTTCGCCCGCCGTGCGCGAGCCAGAGCGAGAGAGCCGGGGGTGGTTCCGCGGTGGCGAGCGCGCGCTGGTGCGGTGCCTGCGTCGCCATGGGCTCCCCCTCGATCCCGACGACGCAGGTGTACACCTGCCGGTCGGGCTTGTCAGCCCCTGACGGCCGCCTCCTAAGGAGCGCCGGTCACGACGGCGGCGGCGAGCACACCCTCCGGGGTCGGCGCACCCTCCCAGCGGGCCAGCTCCCGCGTCGACCGCGGCAGCAGCGCCAGCAGGGTCGCGAGGGCACCCAGCAGACCACCGCCGACCATCACCTCCGTCGCGCCGATCGCCTCCGCGACCGGTCCCGCCAGCAGGTAGCCCACCGGCATCAGCGCGAGCGAGCCCATCCAGTCCCACGCCGAGACGCGGGACAGCAGGTGCGGCGGGATGCGCTGCGCGAGCGCGGTCTCCCACCACACGGCGAAGAGCCCGATGCCCACGCCCCCTGCCGCCATCGTCAGGTAGAGCACCGGCTGCGAGGGGCCGAGCGCGAAGGCCGCGATGCACAGCGGCCACGGGACGGCCCCCATGACGGCTGCGCGCATCGGTCGCAGCGGCCGCCAGCGCGACCCGACGATCGCCCCGGTCACGGTCCCGACGCCCCATGCGGCGTTCGCCCAGCCGTAGACCGCGTCGCTGCCGTAGACGTCGGCCGCGACCGCCGCGCCGAGGACGAAGAACGGCGTCAGCGCGACGAGGAGCGCCACCGAGAACGCCAGCACGGTCGCCCACACCCAGGCGCGATCGCGCACGGCGACCCAGCCCTCCCGCAGCTCGACGAGCACCGACGTCGTCTCGCCGCGAGCGCCCCGCTGCCGCGGGTGGATCCGGCTCAGCAGGACGGCGGAGAAGGCGAACGTCGCCGCGTCGACCGCGAAGGCTGCTGCACCGCCGACACCGAGCACGAGCGCGGTGGCGAGCGCCGGGCCGACGATCTCGGCGACCTCCTGGCTCACCCCGGTCAGCGCCTGCGCGGGCTGGATGTCGTCCTCCTCCACGGTCTGCGGGACCAGACCGGTGTAGGCCGGGCGGAAGAAGGCCTCGGCCGTCCCGAAGAGCGCGCCGATCACGACCATGTGCCAGATCTGCACGACCCCGGTCGCGATGAGCAGCGCGAGCGTCCCGTGCAGGACGCACCGCACCACGTCGCTGGCGATCATCACCCGCTCGCGCGGCAGCCGGTCGGCGAGCACACCGCCGAGCAGCACGAAGAGCACGAGCGGCAGGGAGTAGGCGCCGAGCACGATGCCGACGTCGGCCGGGTCCCCGGTCAGCCGCGTGACGTAGAGCCCGACCGCCACAAGCACCAGGGCATCGCCCACGGTGCTCGCCGACTGCCCCATCCAGAGCAGGCGGAAGTCGCGGGCTCGCCGCAGGACGCTCAGCACTCCTCCCACGGTACGGACTGCCCGCCAGCGGTTTTCGATCTTCGACGGTGCGTTCGCGGCTCAGCCGCGACGCTGGGAGGATGAGCGACATGACACCCGAGGTGGGCCAGGTGGTCACGGTCTTCCGGTCGCGCCTGCGCCCGGACGCGGAGGCGTACGCCGCTGACGCCGCAGCGATCGCGGACCTGGCGCGCACGATGCCTGGCTACGTCGAGCACAAGGCGTTCATCGCCGAGGACGGCGAGCGGGTCACCCTCGTGACCTTCGCCGACCGCGCCTCGCACGACGCCTGGCGGGACCACCCGGAGCACCGGGCGGCGCAGCGGCGCGGCATCGACGACTACTACACCGAGTACTCCATCTCGGTCGGGGTCACCGACCACGCCTCGGCGTTCCCGCGTGCCTGAGGGCGACACCGTCTGGCTCGCTGCCAAGCGCATGCACGAGGCGCTCGCCGGAGAAGTGCTGATCCGCAGCGACTTCCGCGTCCCGTCGCTCGCGACGGTCGATCTGTCCGGGCTGGCCGTGACCGCGGTGCAGGCGCGCGGCAAGCACATGCTGACGTCGCTGTCCGACGGGCGGATCCTGCACACGCACTTCCGGATGGACGGCACCTGGCACCTCTACCGGCTCGGCGACCGCTGGCGGGGCGGCCCCGACTGGCAGGTGCGGGTCGTCCTGGAGAACGCCTCCTGGCAGGCCGTCGGCTACCGGCTGCCGGTCATCGAGCTCGTGACCTCGGTGGACGAGGCCGTCGGCCACCTCGGACCCGACGTGCTGGCCGAGGACTGGGACCTGGATGAGGCGCTGCGTCGGCTGCGCGTCGAACCCGAACGCGAGATCGGGATGGCCTTGCTCGACCAGCGGCTGCTCGCCGGACTCGGGAACCTCTACCGCAGCGAGGTTCTCTTCCTGCGCGGACTGACCCCCTGGGTGCTGGTGCGCGACGTGCCCGACCTGCCGGCGCTGGTGGAGAAGGGCCGCCGGCTGATGCTGGCCAACCGCGATCGCTGGGAGCAGTCCACCACCGGCTCGCTCCGGCGGGGTGAGGACCACTGGGTCTTCGAGCGCGCCGGGAAGCCCTGCCGTCGGTGCGGGACGCGGATCGTGTCGGCGCCGCAGGGCGAGGCGCCGTACGAGCGGCTCTCCTACTGGTGCCCTCGCTGCCAGCTCGGGCCGGCGCCCGCACCGTCGCGGCCGGCGGGCCCGCGACCCCTCGGTCGGACCCGGTACACGCCATGAGGATCCGGCTGGGCGTCCGGTGCAGCTACCGACCCGGCACCGCGCAGACCGCGACCCCGACCACCAGCAGCGGGAGGTAGGCCAGCTGGATCCCCCACGCCCCGGACAGCAGCAGGCACTGCACCAGGGCCAGCACCGCAGCAGCCGCCCCGAACGCCACCGGCCGGCCGCGACGGAGCAGCGACACCAGCGGCAGGGCCGGCCACGGCAGCAGCACGGCCAGGCCGAGCAGCACCCCGGAGTCCTGCCCGATCGCGAAGGCCAGCAGCGACACCGCGAAGTAGCAGCCCATGAGCGCGGCGTAGAGCACGCCGCCCAGCGCCCACCAGGCCTGCCACGACGTGCAGTCGGGGTGCGCGAAGCGGCGGGCGAGCCGGCCGGACAGGGCGTCGTCGTCCAGCTGCCGGAGCCAGCTGCCCAGGGACGCCTCCACGTCCCGGACGCTACTGGCCCAGCGTGTCCAGGGCGGCCAGGTCGTCCGCACTGAGCGTGAACGCCAGGTCGGCGTTGGAGCGGATGCGCTCGGGCGTCGCGGACTTCGGGATCGTGACGACGCCGTGGTCGAGGTGCCAGCGGTTCACGACCTGCGCGGGGGTGCGACCCAGTCGCGAAGCGATGGCCGTCACGACCGGGTTCTCGAGCGTGCCGCCCTTGAGCCCGCTGTAGCCCTCCAGCACGATCCCGCGGTCGACGTGACCGGCCAGCACTGCGCGGTCGAAGAGCAGCGGGCTCCACTTGATCTGGTTGACCGCCGGGGCGACGCCGGTCGCCAGGGTGATCTCGTCGAGCTGGGTGAGGCTGAAGTTGCTCACGCCGATGTCGCGGACCAGCCCGTCGGACTGCGCCTGCAGGAACGCCTCCCACATCGCGACCGGGTCGCTCGGCGGCCAGTGCACCAGCCACAGGTCGACGGCGTCGAGCTGGAGCATCGACAGCGACTCCTCCAGCACGCCGCGAGCGTCGGATGCCTTGTCCGGTGGGCACTTCGTGGTCACGAAGACCTCGTCGCGGTGCAGCCCGCTGGCCCGCAGGCCGGCGCCGACCTCGGTCTCGTTGCCGTAGATCGTGGCGGTGTCCAGGTGGCGGTACCCGGCGGCGAGCGCCTCCTCCACGCATGCCTGCGCGGAGTCGCCCTCCAGCCGCCAGGTTCCGAACCCCAGCAGTGGCATCGACCGCCCCGAGGGCAGGGTGGCGGCGTCGTCAGGTACGTCAGGAGTCATGCGACTCCCCCTGCCCCGTCACGACGCCGGCATGCCGAGCCGCCTCCTGCGCCGTCCACCGGAAGACCCCCTGCGACATGGTCGATGCCTCGGTCGCGGCCCGCTTCCCGTACACCGCCGCCTGCGCCTCCTGCGCCTCCACGGACGCCGGGTCGGCCTGCACCGCCAGCTCCGACAGGTGACCCGCCAACCGCAGCTCGCCGCTCTCCGCGAGCTCGACGGCCCGGGCGGCGAGCCGCTCCGCTCCCCCTGCCAGCGAGGCGATCTCGGTAGCCAGGGACGACGCAGGTGCCGGCTTGAGCCGCGACGGGTCGCCGTCCCACCAGCCGCCGTAGAGCCGCCACACGTTGCGCACGACGAACTCCGGCTCGTCGTAGACCGGCCGGAGGTACGGCCGCTCCAGCAGGTGCGCCGGCGCCCGCACGGTGTGCACGATCTCGTCGAGCCGCGCCCCGGCGTTCATCATCGCGACCGTCTCGTCGTGCAGGTGCTCGAGCAGCTCGGCGCTCTCGGTCAGCGCCTGCCGGATCCGGTCCGCACCGGCGATCGGGACGCCGTGGCCGGGCAGCAGCAGCTCCGCTCCGAGTGACGCCATGGTGCGCAGCCCGACCGCCCACTCCCGCGGGTAGCGCTGGACCTTCTGCGGGTTGCCGGCGTTGGGCGACGCCCAGATGAACAGGTCGCCGGAGCACAGCACCTTCCGCGACGGGACCCAGGTCCAGGTGTGGTCGTCGGTCTCGCCGCGGCAGTGCGTGAGCTCCACGTCCAGGCCGCCGACCGACAGCGCCAGCCGGTCGCGGTAGGTCACGTCCGGATAGCGGTACTCGCGCGGCCAGCGCAGCCCGGGCATCGAGAACTGCCTCTGGTTGACGACCTCGTTGTGCCCGGCGGTCAGCACGTAGCGGTCGAACCGCGCCGGCAGCGCCTCGTGCGCCACCACCTGCGGTGCCTGCCATCCGTGCGAGGCCGCCTCCTCGGCGAACAGGCCCACGCCGAAGACGTGGTCGATGTGGCCGTGCGAGTAGACCGCCGTGTGCAGCGGCGAGGTGTCCCAGCTCCGCACCGTCGAGTGGACGTGTGAGGCGAGCGGCGCGCTGCCGGTGTCGACGAGCACCAGGCCGTCGTCCGTACGAAGGGCGGAGACGTTCGCGAACGACGGCACGAAGGCGACCCCGTCGGCGAGCTCCTCCAACGGGCCGATGAGGGAGAAGGGGTGCGCCTCCTCGATCCCGATCTCGCCGCGCCACAGCTTGTCCGACAGGTCGAGCACTCCGAGGGTCATGCGGTGGACCCTCTCGGAGTCAGCGGACCTCGCGCAACCCCTGTGCCAGGCCGTGCAGTGCGTCGGCGGCGTCCTGCAGCCGGCGGGTCGCCAGCGGGTCGGCAGAAGCGGCCACCAGGTCGGCCACGGCCACGACCAGCTGCTCGGAGCAGCGGACGCCCTCCTCCAGCGACTGCAGCAGGTCCCGGTCCACGGCGCGGTGCGGCTCGACGGCCGCCATCCGGGCGGCCTGCCAGCGCAGCGCGGTGTCCGCCTCGGCCGCGGCCTGCCAGGCCTCCTCCGCTGCGTCACGACCCGCAGGGGCGACCAGGGGCAGCAGCCGGCGCAGCTCGTCGCGGACGGCCTCGAGCCTGCGGACGTACGGGAAGGCGACGCTCCCGACCGGTGGCGGCATCGGGACCGCCGGAAGGGCTGGCGCCGCCGGCAGCGGCGGGGGTGGCGACCAGAGCACCGTCAGGCTGCGCAGCGCCGCCAGCCCGAAGAAGAACCCGGCGCCGCCCGCCAGCACCTCGCCGACGCCCTCCAGGGGCAGGCTGGCCAGACCGAGGCCGACGCCGAGCACGGCCCGCCGGGGCAGCGCCCCGCGGGCCTTGCGGATCCGTCGCTCGCGCTGGCGGACGGCGCGCGCGTGCGCCAGCTCCGCGCGCAGCTGGGCCTTGGCGGCCGCCCGCGCGTCGCGGTGCAGCCGCTTGGCCAGCTTCCGGTCGTCCGGCCCGGGGAGCAACGGCCTCCTAGGGGGCCTTCTCCGCGTCCGCCTCGGCGGCGGGCGTGGCCTCGGCGGACGGGCCCGCCGTCAGCGGCGGGGCCTTCTCGGCCGGCGGGGCGCTCAGCTGGTTGCCGGCCATGCTGGCGCGGATCTGCTCCAGCCTCGACTGGCCGGCCATGTCGAGGCTGCTCTTCTCGACCTCGAGCATCCGGCCCTCGACGCTGTTCTGGGCCAGCTCGGCCTGGCCGAGCGCCTTGGCGTAGCGCGCCTCGATCTTGTCGCGCACCTCGTCCAGCGACGGGGTGCTGCCCGGGGCGGACAGCTGCGACATCGACGACAGGCTCGCCGAGACCTGCTCCTGCATCTTGGCCTGCTCGAGCTGGGTGAGCAGCTTGCTGCGCTCGGCCAGCTTGGTCTGCACGCGCTGGGCGTTGTCCTCGACCGCCTGCTTCGCCTGCTGCGCGGCGCTCAGCGCCTGGTCGTGGAGCGACTTCATGTCCTCCATCGACTGCTCCGCCGCGACCAGCTGGGTGGCGAAGGTCTGCGCGGTCTGCTCGTACTGCTGCGCCTTGGCCTCGTCACCCGCCGCGCGGGCCTGGTCGGCGAGGACCAGCGCCTGCCGCGCCGAGCCCTGGAGCTTCTCGACCTCGCTCATCTGCCGGGCGAGCTTCATCTCCAGCTGGCGCTGGTTGCCGATGACGGCAGCCGCCTGCTGGGTGAGCTGCTGGTGGGAGCGCTGCGCCTCCTCGATCGCCTGCTGGATCTGGATCTTGGGGTCGCTGTGCTCGTCGAGCTTGCCCGAGAGCAGCGCCATCAGGTACTTCCAGCCCTTCACGAAGGGGTTGGCCATCTCGCAGTGCTCCTCAGCGTCGTTCGTGGTCGTGCGTGGTGCGCAGTCTGGCACTTCCTGGCGGCCAGCCGAGCCCGGACGCCTCCGCACCCTTCCCCGCGCTGCTCCCCGGGGCGGCCAGGGAGCCGACCAGCAGCCCAGCCGTGGCCGGACCCGCCGGCCAGTGCAGCTGGCTGACCAGCCACCGCAGCACCAGCTCGACCTCGGCCTCCCCCGCCGTCGCCGCGCCCGCAGCGAGGACCGCAGCCACGGACGTACGCGCCGACTCCCAGCCCCGGCCGTCCCCGGGCGCCGCCAGCGCCGCGAGCAGCGCCGGCTCCTCGTCGGCGATCCGTCGCAGCGCGGCGATCCCGGCCAGCGACTCCGCCGCGTGCTCCAGCGCAGCGGCCAGCCCCACCTCCGCGGCGACCACCCGGCAGGCCTCGGCGAGGGACGCGACCTGCGCGTCGACGATCGCGGCCAGGACGTCGTCCTTGGTCCGGAAGTGGTTGTAGAGCGTGGCCTTGGCGACCCCGCCTGCCGTGGCCAGGTCGGTCATGGTGGTGCGCCGGACGCCCTGCGTCGCGAGGCAGTCCAGCGCCGCGTCGAGGATCGCCGTACGCGTCCGCTGCATGGCGTTGCCCGACCGGGTCCGCAGCCCGGCAGCCCGGACCGGGGCGTCGGAGGCCGTCGCCGTCACGCGGAGCCGGACGCGCGCGTCAGGCGGCGACGACGTCGCGGACCGCGTGCACCGAGGTGCGCAGCGACGCCGAGGCGCTGTCGGCGCCGACCGGCTCGAGGGTCGGGAGGCCGGCGGGCAGGGTGTCCGGGACGGGGACCGGCTCGGGCTCGAGGACCGAGAGGCTCTCGCTCACGTCGCGCAGCACGTCCGACAGCCGGACGCCGAGGGCCCGGCAGATGCTGGCCAGCAGCTCGGAGGACGCCTCCTTCTGCCCGCGCTCGACCTCGGAGAGGTAACCCAGACTGACCTGCGCGGCGGAGGACACCTCGCGCAGCGTCCGCTCCTGGCGCAGGCGGGTGGTGCGCAGGGCCTCACCGAGCAGCGTGCGGAGCACGGCCACGATCCCACCTCCTCGTTCGCGGGCCACGTTACCCGCCGGGGCCCTTCTCAGCGAGACCGGACACCGCACGTGTGTCCGCTGAGAGCGAAGCCCGCGGAAGGCTCAGGACCTTCCCGACATCAGGTCGCGGCGCAGCAGGTCCAGCGCGGTGGTCACGGCCATCAACCGGACCCGGCCGCGATCGCCCGGCACACGCAGGCTCCGGCTGCGCGTGCCGCCCGGTCCGGCGAGCGCGACGTGCAGGGTGCCGGGCGGGTGCCCCTCCTGCGGGTCGGGGCCGGCCACGCCGGTGAGACCGACGCCGTACGACGCCCCGAGCCGGTCGCGGACCCCCTCCGCGAGAGCGGCGGCGGTCTCCGGCGAGACCGCTCCGTGCTCGGCGAGGACTGCTTCCGGGACACCCGCGAGGGAGGCCTTCAGGTCGGTGGCGTAGACCTGCACACCGCCGCGGAAGACCGCGCTGCTGCCCGGCACCTCCGTGAGCGTGGCGCCCAGCAGGCCGGCCGTCAGCGACTCGGCGACGGCCACGGTGCGACCGGCGCTGCGCAGCCGCTCGACGACGACCGCGGCGAGAGTGTCGGCGTCGCGGCCGAAGACGTGGTCGCCCAGGGCCTCGGCAGCGCGCTCGACCAGCGGCCGGAGCACCTGGTCGGCCTCGGGCTCGGTGGGCGCCGCCGTCGTCAGGCGCACGCGCACCAGGGCGCCGCCGGCGAGGTAGGCCAGCGCGACGCCGTCGGGGATCTCGATCGTCCGCTCGACCACCTCGGCCACCCCGCTCTCACCGAGACCGGCGCAGTGCAGGGTGCGGGTGACGACGACCGTGCCGCTGCGGGCGGCGAGCTCGGCGAGCACCCCGCCGTTCATGACCGCGGCCAGCTCGTGCGGCGGTCCGGGCATCGCGAAGAGCAGCTTGTCGCCGATCTCGAGGCGCAGTCCGGGCGCGCTGCCGACCGGGTTGTCCAGCACGGTGGCGCCCTTCGGGACGTCCGCCTGCTGCATGACGGCGTCCGGCAGGGAGGTGTAGCCGTACTCCGCGAAGCGGGCGCGCAGCGCCTCCTCGAGCGCGGGCTGCCGCTCGAGCGGCACCCCGGCCACCTCGGCGGCCGCGGAGCGGGTGAGGTCGTCGACGGTCGGGCCGAGGCCGCCGCAGGCGAGCACCACGTCTGCGTCCTCGAGGGCCCGGCGCAGTGCGACCACGATCCGGTCGACGTCGTCGCCGACCATCGAGGAGTGCACGACCGGCGCCCCGACCGCGGCGAGCTCGGCGCCCAGCCAGGCGGCGTTGCTGTTGACGATGTCGCCGAGCAGCAGCTCGTCGCCCACGGCGACGACCGCGGCCCTCACCCGCGGGCCGCGCGCTTCATGTCGGCGCGCTCCGACGTGGTGCGCAGCACGAGCGCCTTGACGACGATCTCGATCCCGGTGACGACGGTGACGACGACGGCGGCCACCATCACCGCGACCGCGACGGTGCTGAGCGCGCCCGTCAGCGGCAGCAGGTAGAGCGTGATGGCGACGGTCTGCAGGACGGTCTTGAGCTTGCCGCCGCGACCGGCCGGCATGACGCCGTGCCGGATCACGACGAAGCGCAGCAGCGTCACGCCGATCTCGCGGACGAGCACGACGACGGTGACCCACCACCACAGCTCGCCGAGCAGCGACAGCCCGACCAGCGCCGCGCCGATGAGCGTCTTGTCCGCGATCGGGTCGGCGAGCTTGCCGAAGGACGTGATCAGGCCACGGCTGCGGGCGATCTGGCCGTCGATGCGGTCGGTCAGCGCGGCCAGCAGGAAGACGCCGGCCGCGGCCAGCCGGTAGCCCGCGTGCCCGCCGTCCTCCGCCAGCAGGAAGGCCAGGAAGACGGGTACGAGGAGCAGCCGCAGCACGGTCAGGTAGTTGGCGAGGTTCCAGGGGCTGACCCTCGGCAGGGCCGCGGTCACGTCAGCACCGGCCGACGAGCGGGGCTGTGCAGCTCGACCAGCTCCGCGACCAGGTCGACCCCCTCGGAGCCGATGACGCGGGCGCGGACGAGGTCGCCGACGGCGAGCACGTCGCAGCCCGGTCCGGTCAGCGTCGTCGCACCGTCGACCTCGGGCGCCTGTCCGGCGGTGCGGCCCTCGACCGAGCCGTCGGACACGCTCTCGACGAGCACCTCGACGAGCTCGCCGAGGCGCTCCTCGGCGCGCTGGCTGGTGAGCTCCTCCACCAGCGCCTGCAGCCGGGCGACCCGCTCGTCGACGACGTCCGTGGAGAGGTGGTCGGGCAGGCCCTCAGCCTCGGTGCCGTCCTCGTCGGAGTAGCCGAAGACGCCGATCGCGTCGAGCCGCGCGGCGATGAGGAAGCGCTCGAGCTCGGCGACGTCGCCCTCGGTCTCGCCCGGGAAGCCGACGATGACGTTGCTGCGCACGGCGGCGGTCGGGTCGCCGGCCCGGATCTGCTCGAGCAGGGCGAGGAAGCTCTCGGTGCTGCCGAAGCGGCGCATCCGGCGCAGCACGCTCGCCGAGGAGTGCTGGAAGCTCATGTCGAAGTACGGCGCGACGCCCGGGGTGCTGGTCAGCACCTCGACGAGCCCCGGCCGCATCTCGGCGGGCTGCAGGTAGGACAGCCGGACCCGCTCGATCCCGTCGAGTCCGGCGAGCTCCGGCAGCAGCGTCTCGAGGAGGCGGAGGTCGCCGAGGTCCTTGCCGTACGACGTGGAGTTCTCGCTCACCAGGACGAGCTCGCGCACGCCGTGCTCGGCCAGCCAGCGGGCCTCGGCGAGCACGTCGGACGGGCGGCGCGAGACGAAGGCGCCGCGGAAGCTCGGGATGGCGCAGAACGAGCAGCGGCGGTCGCAGCCGGAGGCGAGCTTGAGCGGGGCGACCGGGCTGTCGTCGAGCCGGCGGCGCATGACCGTGGGACCGCCGGCGTGGCCGGGGATGCCGACGCTGGCGTCGCCCGGCTCCATCACCTTGGCGCGCTCCACCGGGCTGATCGGGAGCAGCTTGCGGCGGTCGCCGGGGGTGTGGCTGGCGAGGGTGTCGCCGCGCAGGACCGCGCTGAGGGACTCGGGCAGCCCCTCGTAGGCGTCGAAGCCCAGGACGGCGTCGGCCTCGGGCAGCTGCTCGGCGAGCTGCTCGCCGTACCTCTCCGCGAGGCAGCCCACCGCGACGACCTTCGCGCCGGTGTCGGACGCGGCCAGCAGGGTGTCGATCGAGTCCTTCTTGGCGCTCTCGACGAAGCCGCAGGTGTTGACCACGACCACGTCGGGCTCGTCGTCGCTGAGCTCCCAGCCGGCGGCGTCGAGCCGCCCCGCGAGCTCCTCGGAGTCGACCTCGTTGCGCGCGCAGCCCAGCGTCACGAGGGACACGCGGCGGCCGGTCACCTGATGAGTCTACGGGCGCGCGAGGCCACCCGGACCGCACGAGAGGGTCAGCACGGCACCGACCGCACCGGCCGGCGCGCCCATCCCGCCGCCGCAGCTGACGCGGACCGCGCCGGCGTTGCCGACCCGCACCTGCACCTGCTCGGGGTGGGTGAACGTCCTGGCCCAGCCGGCCCGCACCGTGTCCTCGAAGACGACCTTGCCGGCCGCGCGGACGCTGATCCAGGACCAGCCGTCGGCGATCCGGAGCCCCAGGACGGCACCGGCCGGCCGCGGCTTCGGCGCGGGCTTGGGCTTGGCCGCGACCGGGGCCGCCGACGGGATCGGCAGCGACGCCTGCCCCGCCACGGGCTCGCGGTCCGGGGTCGTCGGCTTGCCCACGGTCTCGCCGACGACGAAGAGGGCGACGAGCACGACGAGGGTGGCGACACCGGCCTGCACCCATCGCGGCGTGCGGCGCTCCGGCGGTGCCGGCAGCGGCACGTGCAGGGAGCGAGTCGGCTTGCGGGGCAGGGGAACCGGGGCCACCTCGACGTGCTTCGGGGCAGTCGTCCCGGACTGCCGGTCGAAGATCGCGACGAGCGGCGCAGGGTCGACCCCGACCGCGTGGGCGACAGCCCGCACGTGCCCGCGGGCGTAGACCGCACCACCGCAGGTGTCGAGCCGGTCGGCCTCCAGGTCACGCAGCAGCTGCACCCGCACCCGGGTCGACGCGCTCACCTGCTCGACGGTCAGACCGGCGGCCTCGCGGGCGGCCTTCAACGCCGGGCCGAGGGTGGTCACGATGTCGCTCATCGGCCACCTCCTGCCCCAGGAGCCTCAGACGCTAACGGCGCGACGGCTCGGGGGGAACGTCGATCTTGCGACGATTCGATCTCGACACCCGAGCGGGTGGTGTCAGACCTCGGCCGGCTCCGAGAAGGACGCGTCGCCGCCGCGCAGGACGACGAGGACGCTCTCGAGCTCCTCGGGACGGATGAGGACGTCGCGCGCCTTGCTGCCCTCGGACGGCCCGACGATGCCGCGGCTCTCCATCAGGTCCATCAGCCGGCCGGCCTTGGCGAAGCCGACGCGGAGCTTGCGCTGCAGCATCGACGTGGACCCGAACTGCGTCGTGACGACCAGCTCGACCGCCTGGCACAGCACGTCCAGGTCGTCGCCGATCTCCTCGTCGACCTCCCGCTCCTTGCCGGGCGCGACGACGACGTCCTCGCGGAAGGCCGGCTGGCGCTGCTCCTTGCAGTGCTTGACGACCGCGGCGACCTCGGCGTCGGTCACGAGCGCGCCCTGGATGCGCATCGGCTTGGACGCGCCCATCGGCAGGAAGAGGCTGTCGCCCTTGCCGATCAGCTTCTCCGCACCGGGCTGGTCGAGGATGACCTTCGAGTCGGTGCCGCTGCTGGTGGCGAACGCCAGCCGGCTCGGCACGTTCGCCTTGATGAGGCCGGTGACGACGTCGACGCTCGGCCGCTGGGTCGCGATCACGAGGTGGATGCCGGCGGCGCGAGCGAGCTGGGTGATGCGGACGATCGAGTCCTCGACGTCGCGCGGCGCGACCATCATCAGGTCGGCGAGCTCGTCGATGATGACCATCAGGTAGGGGTACGGCTGGTAGACCCGCTCGCTGTTCTCGGGGGCCTTGAGCTGGCCGTTGCGGACGGCCTTGTTGAAGTCGTCGACGTGCCGGAAGCCGCTGGCGGCGAGGTCGTCGTAGCGCATGTCCATCTCGCGCACGACCCACTGCAGCGCCTCGGCCGCCTTCTTCGGGTTCGTGATGATGGGCGTGATCAGGTGCGGGATGCCTTCGTACGCCGTCATCTCCACGCGCTTGGGGTCGATCAGCACCATGCGGACCTCGTCCGGGGTGGCGCGGGTGAGGATGCTGACGAGCAGGCTGTTGATGCAGACCGACTTGCCCGCGCCGGTCGCCCCGGCGATGAGGATGTGCGGCGTCTTGGCGATGTTGGCGCAGACGAAGCCGCCCTCGATGTCCTTGCCCAGCGCGACCAGCATCGGGTGGTGGTCGTTGGTCGCGACGCTGCTGCGGAGGATGTCACCGAGGCTGACGTTCTCGCGGTCGGTGTTCGGGATCTCGATGCCGACGGCGGACTTGCCGGGGATCGGGCTCAGGATCCGCACGTCGGGGCTCTTGACGGCGTAGGCGATGTTGCGGCTGAGCTGGATGATCCGCTCGACCTTGACGGCCGGGCCGAGCTCCACCTCGTACCGCGTCACCGTCGGGCCGCGGCTGAAGCCGGTCACCGTCGCGTCGACCTGGAAGTCCTCGAGCACGCCGGTCAGAGCGGCGATGACCTCGTCGTTGACGGCGCTGCGCTTCTTCGGCGGCGTGCCGGCGGCGAGCAGGTCGGCCGGCGGCAGCTGGTAGCCGCCCTCCGGCGGGGCGAGCTGCAGCTGCTCGACGGTCTTGGGAAGCGGCTGGAAGGGCTTGGGCTCCGGCGCGGGCTCGGGGTCCGGGGCGAGCGCGACCGGCTCGACGACGACCGGGCTCGCGTCCTCGGGGGTGTCCTGGGGGCTGAGGGCGCCGACCCGGCGGCGCGGGCCGCGGCGGCGGAGCGGCTCCAGCGGCGGGAGGGGCTCGTCGGCCGTGGGCTCCTCCGGCTGCTGGCGGCGGAGCGCCTTGTCGCGGAGGGCACGCAGGCCGTCCGGGACCTGGTGGATCGGCGTGGCGGTGACGACCAGCAGGCCGAAGACGGCGAGCAGGAACAGCACGGGTACGGCGAGCCAGGCCGTGAGGCCCTGCTCCAACGGGCTGCCGAGCAGGAAGCCGACCAGGCCGCCCTTCTCGTCGCCCGGGATGTCGCCCTTGACGACGTGGACGACGCCGAGGGCTCCGAGTGCCAGGGCTCCCCAACCGATCACCAGCCGGCCGGAGGCGCCCTTGCCGTCGGGGTGCCGGAGCACCCGCCACGCGCCGTAGGCGAGCAGCACCGGCAGCAGCAGCGCGCCCTTGCCGAGGATCGCGGTGAGCAGCTCGTCGACCTGCTCCCCCGCACCGCCCGCCTGCCACCACGCGCCGCCCGCGCTGACCAGCGCACCGGCCAGCAGCAGCAGGCCGAGCCCGTCACGGCGGTGGGCGGGGTCGATCTCCTTGGCACCGGTGCCCGCGGCCCGGCTGGCGCCGCCGACGGCGTGCGCGGTCAGGGTGAGGATGCCGAGGACGGCGCGGACCAGCGCGCGGATCAGCAGCGCGACGCCGTGCACGGAGCGGGCCACCAGGCCGGGGCCCTGCTGGGGGCGGCGGCTGCTGGTGCGGCTGGTGGGCTTGTTGGCCGGCTTCTTGGCCGGGGGCTTGCGGGTCGACGAGCGCGTGCTGCTGCTGCCGCTGCGCGGGCGCGTCTGGGTGGAGCCTTTGCTGGCCATGCCGGGACGCTACCGCCGGATACCACCCGTCACAGGGGTCACAGGGGGTGACACGCCGGAGCGGGGGTCCACCGGGGCGGGGTGGTCGGCGCCGCGCCGTTGATGATCATCCGCAGGATCGCCGCCCTAGGGAGCTCGCCCGGGCGCCTACGCCGGGGATCCTGCGGATGATCAACGGCGTACGACGGGACTGCCCGCCTCCTCAGGTGATCCACAGAAGGATCGGCCTCCTCAGCGGGTGGCCGGGGCACCTACGAGGCGAGAGCTTCTGTGGATCATGACCCGGGCGCTGGGCCAGCCCGTCGTACGCCCCTTGTGGCGATCTGGCGGCCCGCTGAGCGGGCGAGATCGCCACGTCCGGCCGACGTCGGCGCGGCGATGATCGGCTGTGGAGGTACGGCGGCGCGTGCCCGGCGCCAGACCTCCCCGACCGATCACCCCGACCGGGCGGGCTTGATCGGTCGTGGAGCGGTCACGCGGGCGAGCCGGACCCGAGCCTCCACACCCGATCACCCCGCCTGCCCCCGCAAGATCGGTTGTGGAAAGGGTCAGACCTCGATGACCACCGGGACGATCATGGGGCGGCGGCGGTAGGTGTCGTTGACCCACCGCCCGACGATCCGGCGGACGTTCTGGGCGACCTCGTGCGCGTCGGCGACGCCCTCGCCGGCGGTGCGGTCGAGCTCGGCCTCGATCAGCGCCCGCACCGGGTCGAAGGCGCTGCGGTCGTCGGTGAAGCCGCGGGCCGAGATGTCCGGCCCGCCGGCGATCTTGCCGGTGACGCTGTCGACGGCGAGCGTGACCGAGATGAACCCCTCGTCGCCGAGGATCCGGCGGTCCTTCAGCGTCGTCTCGCCGACGTCGCCCACCTCGAGCCCGTCCACGAAGACGTAGCCGCACGGCACAGCGCCGACGATCGAGGCCTTGCCGTCGACCAGGTCGACGACGACGCCGTCCTCGGCGAGCACGATCCGGTCGTCCGGCACCCCGGTCAGCCGCGCCAGCTCGGCGTGCGCCCGCAGGTGGCGCCACTCGCCGTGCACCGGCATCAGGTTGGACGGCTTGGTCGCGTTGAGCAGGAAGAGCAGCTCCCCCGCCGGCGCGTGCCCGGAGACGTGCACCTGCGCGACGCCCTTGTGCACGACGCGCGCGCCCCAGCGGGACAGCCCGTTGATGACGCGGTAGACGGCGTTCTCGTTGCCGGGGATCAGCGACGAGGCGAGCACGACGGTGTCCTCGGCGGCGATGCGGATCTGGTGGTGCGACCGGTTCGCCATGCGCGACAGCGCCGACAGCGGCTCGCCCTGCGACCCCGTCGAGACCAGCACGACCTTCGACGCGGGCAGGTGCTCGACGTCCTTCATGTCGATCATCAGCCCGTCGGGCACGCGCAGGTAGCCGAGGTCGCGGGCGACACCCATGTTGCGGACCATCGAGCGCCCGACGAACGCCACGGACCGGCCGTGCGCGTGAGCGGCGTCGAGCACCTGCTGCACCCGGTGCACGTGCGAGGCGAAGCACGCGACGATCACCCGGCCGGAAGAGGTGCGTACGACCTCGTCGATCACGGGGCCGATCTCGCGCTCGGGGGTGACGAAGCCGGGGACCTCGGCGTTGGTGGAGTCGCTCAGCAGCAGGTCGATGCCCTCGCGGCCGAGCCGTGCGAAGCCGCCCAGGTCGGTCAGCCGGCCGTCGAGCGGCAGCTGGTCCATCTTGAAGTCGCCGGTGTGCAGCACGATCCCGGCCTGGGTGCGGATCGCCACGGCGAGCGCGTCGGGGATCGAGTGGTTCACGGCGAAGAACTCGAGCGCGAACGGCCCGAGCGTGACCTGCTCCTCCTCGACGACCGTCTGCAGGACCGGCTCGATCCGGTGCTCGCGCAGCTTCGCCGCGAGCAGGGCCAGCGTGAAGCGGCTGCCGAGGATCGGGATGTCGCGCCGCTCCCGCAGGAGGTACGGCACGGCGCCCAGGTGGTCCTCGTGCCCATGGGTGAGCACCACGGCCTCGACGTCGTCGAGCCGGTCGCGCAGGTAGGAGAAGTCCGGCAGGATCAGGTCGATCCCGGGCTGGTCCACCTCGGGGAAGAGCACCCCGCAGTCGACGACGAGCAGCCGGCCGGCGTGCTCGAAGACGGTCATGTTGCGGCCGATCTCGCCGAGACCGCCGAGCGCGATGACGCGCAGGCCGCCGTCGGGCAGCGGCGGGGGCGGGCCGAGCTCCGGGTGCGGGTGGCTCATGCGACGGCCACGCCACCCGCTGCGAGATCGGAAGCGAGCACCTCGCGCTGCTCGTCCGTGGCGTCGACGAGCGGCAGGCGGACCCCGCCGACCGGCCGGCCCAGCAGCGCCAGCGCCGCCTTGACCATGATCGCCCCTTGCGTGCGGGTCATGATCCCGACCGTCACGGGGATCGTGCTGTCGTTGATCGACCGGGCGCGGACGAGGTCGCCGGCGTCCACCGCCTCGACCAGCGCGCGGTGCCGGTCGGCGACCAGGTGGCCGGTCACGCTGACGACGCCGACGGCACCGCAGGCCAGCAGCGGCAGGTTGAGGGCGTCGTCGCCGGAGTAGTAGGCGAGGTCGGCCTCGGCCATCACCCGCTGCGCGGCGAACAGGTCGGCCTTGGCGTCCTTGTTCGCGACGATCCGCGGGTGCTCGGCGAGGCGCAGCAGCGTCTCGTGCGCCAGCGCGATCCCGGTCCGGACCGGGATGTCGTAGAGCATCACCGGCAGGTCGGTCGCATCGGCGACGGTGCGGAAGTGCGCCAGCAGGCCCTCCTGGGGAGGCCGGCTGTAGTACGGCGAGACGACGAGAAGCCCGTTCGCCCCGGCCTTCTCGGCCGCGAGGGCGGACTCGACCGAGTGCCGCGTGTCGTACGTCCCGACGCCCGCGACGACCCTCGCGCGGTCGCCGACGGCGTCCACGACAGCCCGGACCAGGTCGGCCTTCTCGGCGTCGGTCGTCGTCGGGGACTCACCGGTCGTACCGGACACGACGAGGCCGTCGTTGCCGAGGTCGACCAGCTCTGCCGCCAGCGAGGCGGCGCGGTCCAGGTCGAGCGCGCCGTCGGCGGTGAACGGCGTGACCATGGCCGTGAGGACACGACCGAAGGGAGCTGCAGCCGTCATGGCGTCAGGCTACCGGCCGGTCGCGATCAGCCCTCGCCGACGAGCGGGCTCGAGGCGACCTCGGTGCCGTCCGGCAGCGCGCTGATCTCGAAGTCCGCGAAGGCGTTCGGCGCGACACGCTGCAGCTCGCGCAGCATGGCGATGGCCAGCTCGCGGATCTCGACGTCGGCGTGCTCGCTGGCGCGCATCGCGACGAAGTGCCGCATCGCGCGGTAGTTGCCGGTGACGACGATGCGCGTCTCGGTGGCGTTCGGGAGCACGGCCCGGGCCGCCTGCCGCGCCTGCTTGCGCCGGCTGGTGACGTTCTCGACGTCGGCGAACTTCTTCTCCAGGCCCTCGAGCAGCCTGGTGTACGACGCGAGCGCCTGCTCGCTGGCCTCGAGGAACATCGCGTGCAGCTCGGGGTCCTCCGCGATGACCGCGGGCTCCACCATGGCGGCGTCGCGCTCGGGGACGTACCGCTGGGAGAGCTGGCTGTAGCTGAAGTGCCGGTGCCGGATCAGCTCGTGGGTGAGCGACCGCGAGATCCCGGTCAGGTAGAAGGTCACGCTGCCGTGCTCGAGCACCGACAGGTGGCCCACCTCGAGGATGTGCCGCAGGTAGCCCTCGTTGGTCGCGGTCGCCGGGTTGGGCTTGTTCCACGACTGGTAGCAGGCCCGGCCGGCGAACTCGGCGAGCGCCTGACCGCCGTCCACGTCGGTCTCCCACGGCACGTCGGCCGGCGGCTCGAAGTGGGTGTAGCCGATGACCTGGACCTTGAGCGGGGCGAGCTCGGGCACGTCTTCTCCGTGGGGGGTACCTGACCGCGCTGGTGGGGGAAGGCGGCGGAGCCAGGCTAGCCGTGACCGCGCCGCGTCGAGGGCAGACCCGCCGTGTGGTGGCATGGCTGCCCGTGACCGCCGTCCGCCGCCCGCCCACCTCGACCCTCGCCGTGCTGGGACTGCTGGCGGTGACAGCGGCCTGGGGGTCGACGTTCTTCCTGCTCAAGGACGTCGTCGAGCGGGTGCCGGTCAGCGACTTCCTCGCCGTGCGCTTCGCCCTCGCCGCCGCGGCCGTCTGGCTGCTGGCGCCGCGCTCGGTGGCCGCGCTGACGTCAGCCGAGCGGCGGAGCGGCGTGCTGCTCGGGCTCGTCTACGGCGCCGCCCAGCTGCTCCAGACCGTCGGTCTCCAGCACACCTCGGCGTCGGTGTCCGGGTTCGTGACCGGGATGTACGTCGTCTTCACCCCGCTGCTGGGCGCCGTCCTGCTGCGCGCCCGCATCGGCCGGGTCGTCTGGGTGGCCGTCGCACTGTCCACCGCGGGACTCGCGGTGCTGTCCCTGCAGGGCTTCGCGATCGGCGGCGGCGAGGCCCTCACGCTGGCCTCGGCGCTGCTCTACGGCGCGCACATCGTCGGCCTCGGCCTCTGGACCAGCAGCCGGTCGGCCATCGGGCTGACCGTCGTCCAGCTGCTCACGATCACCGTCGTCTGCGGCGCCGCCGCCGCACCCGGCGGCGTGGTGCTGCCGCAGTCGGGCTACGACTGGTTCGCCCTGGTCTACATGGCGCTCGTCGCCGGCGCGCTCGCGCTGGTGGTGCAGACCTGGGCGCAGGCGCACCTGGCGGCCACCCGCGCCGCGATCATCATGACGATGGAGCCGGTCTTCGCCGGGCTGTTCGCCGTGCTGCTCGGCGGCGAGCGCCTCGGGCCGCGGGTCGTGGTCGGCGGCGCGCTGGTCCTGGCCGCGATGTACCTCGTCGAGCTCGGCCCGCGCCGGCCGGACGAGCAGGACGTCGCCGAGGAGGTCGGCGGCGTCACCCACGTCGGTCCGGTCTAGAGCGTTGCGTCCTGCAGGCTGCGCGGCGAGGTGCTCCTCTGAGCATGACGCAACGTCTCTAGACCAGCTTCTTCTGCCAGTTGACCAGCTGGCCGTTGACCCGGGCGCCGAGGGCGTCGTTGACCCGGATCATCGGCGCGTTCTCCGCGGCGTTCCAGGTGGAGATGAACCGCGCCTCCGGCACCTCCTCGGCCAGCCTCTGCAGGCAGGCGAGCTTGACCAGCGTGCCCAGTCGATGACCCCGGTGCTCCTTCAGGACGAGCGTGTCCCACTGGTAGACCCGCTCCGGCGCCGCGAGCGCGACGCCCACGGTCGTGTACGCCACCGAGCGGCCGGTCGGCCGGTGGATCGCCGTGGCGGCGAAGTAGCTGCGGCCCATCTCGCGAGCGAGCTGCTCCTCACGACGGACCCGCGCGGCGTCCCACTCCTCCTCCTGCCAGTCCATCCCGGCCATCGGCACGTCGGTCGACATGCGCCGGTGCAGGTAGGCGTGGTCCTCGAGGAGGTCGTCGGGCACGACGTCGCGCCAGGTGCGGAGGTCGTAGTCGACGGCGTGCTCCGCGGCGACCGCCGCCAGCCCGCCGACCACCGCCGGGTCGAGCGGCAGGTCGATGTCGCGCCGCACCTCGACCTGCTCGGCCACGAAGCCCATCGCCGGTCCGAAGCCGCGGCTGGCCGAGCGCCCCTCCTCCCCCGGCAGCTCCTCGCTGCTGGCGGTGAGGGTCGTACGACCGAGCTCGCGGGTGCGTCGCTCGACCTCCAGGGCGAGCGCCCGGGCGCCGCCCCGGCGCAGCCGCTCCGGGTGGGTGAGGATCAGCGCCTGGCACAGGTGGGTGTTGTCGCTCATCGGGATGTCGAGCCGCCCGGCGGACACCACCTCGCCGTCCTCGACGGCGAGGAGCCCGACGCACCTGTCGTCGGCATCGGGCTTGGCGCCGTGCTGCAGCACGGCGCGCATCTCGGTCAGCAGCCAGCCGGGCTCGCCGGGGCGGTCCGCCCGCTGGCGGGCGTCCACGACGGCGAACCAGGCCGCCACCTGCGCCTCGTCGTACGGGTCGACCTCGCGTACCTCCACGAGCAGCCACGGTCCCAGAGCCGTCCAGCCGTTATCGGTCCAGGAGTCACGGGGGAATGCCGATGAGGTGTGCGACGCTGTACGTGTCAGCAGCCCGCCTTGCGGCTGCCCCGGCGCGTATCGCGCCCGGTCACTGGGCAAGCCTCCCGCTGAGGAGCGCCCCAAGCAGAAGAAGCACCGACCGCGCCCCGGCGCGTGACAGGCGGTGCCAGGAGAGGACCAGTCATGAACGACTTCGGACCCTGGGACGACTAAGCGTCCCGCACGACCGGGCCGTCCGCAGCAGCTGCTGCGGACGGCCCGTCGGCGTTCCGGACGGCGCTCGTCAGCGCAGGGGCGAGATCTCCACGCGGCTCGACGACCAGATCCGTCAGGCCCTGCCAGCCCGCCGCGAGGCGCAGCTCGACGGCCAGCGCCGAGGCCACGGCGTCGGCGTCGCTGCCGGGTTCGAGCCAGCTCGCCATCACCCGCAGCACGCCGGCCTTGCGGTCGGACTTGAGGTCGACCCGGGCGCACAGCCTCTCGTCGTGCAGGAACGGCAGCACGTAGTAGCCGTGGACCCGCTTGGGCTCGGGGACGTAGATCTCGATGCGGTAGTCGAAGCCGAACAGCCGGGAGGTGCGGGACCGCTCCCACACCAGCGGGTCGAACGGCGACAGCAGGGCGCTCGCACGCACCCGGCGCGGCACCCGGCTGCCGGGCCAGAGGTACGCCGGTCCGCGCCAGCCCTCCACCTCGACGGGCTGCAGCTCACCGCCCTCGACCAGCGACGCGACGGCCGCGGCGGCGTCGGTGACCGACAGCCGGAAGTAGTCACGCAGGTCGCGCTCGGTGGCGACGCCGTGCGCCCGGGCGGCGATCCGGACCAGCTCGCGCTGCGCGTCCTCGACGGTCGGGGTCGGCGCCTCCAGGACGGCTGCGGGAAGCACGCGCTCGGGGACGTCGTAGACGCGCTCGAAGCCGCGCCGGGTCGACGTCATGACCTGCCCGGACCAGAACAGGTGCTCCACAGCGACCTTCGTCGTCGACCAGTCCCACCAGGGACCGGTCGGCTTCTCCCCCTCGTGCAGCTCGCCGGCGGTCGCCGGTCCCTCGTCGCGGATCCGCTGCAGCACGTGCTGCACGAAAGCCGGCTGCTCCACGGCGATCTGGCGCGTCCGCCCCCACCCCTCCGTCCCCGCTGCCGCGCGGGCCATCCGCCACCTCAGCAGCGGCTGGGTCGCCACCGGCAGCAGCGACGCCTCGTGCCCCCAGTACTCGAACAGGTCGCGGTGCACGTAGGCGGAGCGGTGGAGCAGCTGCGTGTCGTACGGCCCCAGCCGGCTGAACAGCGGCAGGTGGTGCGCGCGCTCGAAGACGTTGACGCTGTCGATCTGCAGCAGGGCAGTGCGCCCGACGGCCTTCTTCAGGTGGCGCCGGGCCACCGGTCCGGCCGGTCGCGGGTCGACGAACCCCTGCGCCGCCAGGGCGATCCTGCGCGCCGCGCGCAGGGAGAGTCTGTCGGTCAGCGCTACCCCACCCAGACGGTCTTGGCGTTGCAGAACTCCCGCATCCCGAGCGCGGACAGCTCGCGCCCGTAGCCGGAGGTCTTGATCCCGCCGAACGGCAGCTCGGGGTAGGACGCGGTCATCCCGTTGATGAAGACCATGCCGGCCTGCAGCTCCGCGGCGAACCGCTCCTGCTCCTCCGGGTCGTTCGTCCAGGCGTTGCTGCCGAGACCGAAGTCCGTGTCGTTCGCGAGCTCCAGCGCGGCGTCGAGGTCGGGCACGACGTGCAGCTGGGCGACCGGTCCGAAGACCTCCTCGCGGAACATCCGCATGTCCCGGGTGACCCCGGTGAGCAGCGTCGGGGGGTAGAACCAGCCTGGTCCGGCGGGGACCGTCCCGCCGACGACGACACGCGCCCCCTTGCCGACGGCGTCCTCGACCAGCTCGACGACGTCCTTGCGCCCCTGCTCGGTCGCGAGCGGGCCGACGTCGGTGCCCTCCTTCATCGGATCGCCGACCACGAGGGCGGCCAGCGCCTCGGCGAACAGCGACTCGAAGCGCTCGGCCACGTCGGCGTGGACGATGAAGCGCTTGGCGGCGATGCAGCTCTGGCCGTTGTTCTGGCAGCGAGCGGTCGCGGCGACCTGGGCTGCCTGCTCGAGGTCGGCGGACGGCATCACGACGAAGGGGTCGCTGCCGCCGAGCTCGAGCACGGTGGGCTTCAGGACGTCGCCCGCGACAGCGGCGACGGCCTGCCCCGCGGGGGTGCTGCCGGTGAGGGTGGCCGCGGCGACCCGGGGGTCCCGCAGGATGCCCTCGACCTCGCCGCTGCCGACGAGCAGCGTCTGGAAGACGTCGTCCGGGAAGCCGGCGCGGCGGAACAGCTCCTCCATCCAGAGCGCCGTCTGCGGAACGTTGCTGGCGTGCTTGAGCAGCCCGACGTTGCCCGCCATCAGCGCCGGTGCGGCGAAGCGCATCGCCTGCCACATCGGGAAGTTCCACGGCATCACGGCCAGGACGACTCCGAGCGGCTGCCACCGGACGTACGCCCTGCTCGCCTTGACCGCGGCGGCGTCGACGGGCTCGTCCGCGAGCATCGCCGGGCCGTGCTCGGCGTAGTAGCGGCAGGCGGCCGCGCACTTGCCGATCTCGGCCTTCGCCGCCTTGAGCGTCTTGCCCATCTCGGTGGTCATCAGCTCCGCGAGCGCGCCCGTCTCCGCGTCGAGCACGTCCGCCGCGGCGCGCAGCCAGCCGGCGCGCTCGTCGTACGACGTGCGGCGGTACTCCTCCGCGGCCGCCGCCGCGCGGGCCAGCCGGCCCTCGAGCTGGGCAGGCGTGAGCGGCTCGAACGTCTTCAGCGTCTCGCCGGTGGTCGGGTCGATCGTCGCGATGGCCATGCCGGTCCCCTTCCCTCTGGACCCGACCCTAGGCTCGGGACGTGGCCGACGTCAGCGTGCGCCCTGCCCGACCCGAGGACGCCGAGCGGGTCGCGCGGGTCCAGCTCAGCACCTGGCGCACCGCGTACTCCGATCTGCTGCCGGCCGAGGCGCTGGACGTCCCCGAGGTGCAAGCCGCGGCGCTGTGGCTGGGGGCGGTCGAGTCGCCCCCGACGCCCCGGCACCGGCTGCTCGTGGCGATGGAGCGCGACGAGCTGGTCGGCTTCGCGGCGAGCGGCCCCGCCGAGGACGCCCCCGACGCCGTCGAGCTGCTCACGCTGCTCGTCGAGCCGCGCTGGGGGCGCCGCGGCCACGGGTCCCGACTGGTCGCCGCGTCCGTCGACTCGTGGCGCGCGGACGGGTTCTCGACCGCCCACACCTGGGCCTGGGAGGGCGACCCCGCGACGCGGTCCTTCCTGACCAGCTCCGGCTGGGAGGCGGACGGCGCCGTACGCGGCCTGGACACCGGCGAGGGCGTCCGGCGCCAGCTCCGCTTCCACACCGACCTGACGGAGGACTGAGGTGTTCGAGGGGTTCCCCGAGGAGGCGCTCGTCTTCTACGAGGGCCTGGAGGCCGACAACACCAAGGCCTACTGGACCGACCACAAGGCCGTCTACGACCGCGCGGTGAAGGCGTCGATGGAGGCGCTGCTGGCGCAGCTCAAGCCGGAGTTCGGTGCGGCGAAGTACTTCCGGCCCTACCGCGACGTGCGCTTCAGCAAGGACAAGACGCCGTACAAGACCCACGCGGGCGCGGTCGTCGTCGACGACCGGCACGGAGCCCTGTACGTCCAGCTCGACGCCGAGGGGCTGTACGTCGGCGGCGGCTACTGGCACACGCAGTCCGACCAGGTGCAGCGCTACCGGGCGGCTGTGGACGACGACCTCTCCGGGTCGCAGCTGGTCGCGGTGCTCGACGAGCTGGCGGACTGGACGGTCATCGGCGAGCGGCTCAAGCGGCTGCCGAAGCCCTTCGCCCCGGACCACCCCCGCGCGGACCTGCTGCACCACAAGTCGCTGGCTGTCGGCTTGCGCTTCGAGCCGGCCGAGTGGCTGCACGAGCCGGAGTGCGGAGCGCGGGTGGCGCAGGCGTGGCGGCGGGTCGCGCCGCTGAACGCGTGGCTGACCCAGCACGTCGGGCCGACCACGACGCCGGCCCGGCCGCGCGGCGGCTGAGGGCTACTGGCTCGGCTGCGGCACCTCGACGTCGACGTCCACGTCGACGTCCGGGCAGTCGGTCTTCGGGTTGACGCCCAGGTAGTTCAGCGGGCCGGCGACGACCGTCAGCGCGATGGTGCTCGCCTTCGCGCACCCGCCGTCGCCGTCCTCGAAGTAGCCGCGCTGGAAGGCCGCAGCCGCACCGATGAGGAGCCAGATGACCAGGAGCAGGGATCCGATGCGCATGCCCTCGGAGTTCCCCTCACGGTGCGTGGTGAACCACTACCCCGCAGTAGCGGTCGGCACGGGCGCGGGCGGGGTGCTGCTCGGGCTGGCGGTCGGCGAGGGCGCGGCCGTCGTCGGGCTCGGCTTCGGGGACGGCGCCGGCGACGTGGTGGCGGGCTTGGGCGACGGGGACGGCGACGGGCTGGCCGTGTCGGCAGGGGTGTCGCCGGTGGGCGAGTCGGTGCCCGGCGCGCTGCTGCCGGCCGGGAAGGTGTGCGTGCCGCCGTAGAGGTAGACCGACATGCCGTTGTAGATCGCGCCGAGCAGCCACGTGGCGTCAGCCCGCGTCACGCGGACGCAGCCGTGGCTGGCCGGGAAGGCGGGCACGCTGTTGGAGCCGTGGATCGCCCAGCCCCGGTAGAAGTACTGCGGGTCGTAGAGCGTGCCGAGGTCGGCCTTGCGCTCGCCGACGATGCGGCGCTGGATCGTGTACCAGCCGACCGGCGTCAAGGCCCGCGCCTTGTCGCCGTCCTTCTGCAGGTAGGTCGCGCCGTTGCCCGAGCTCACCGGCAGGATGCGCACGATCGCGCCGCCCTTGACGACGTAGAGCACCTGCTTGGTGAGGTCGACCTCGACCCGGTTGCTCGGGCTGGACGCCTTGAGGGTGGGCTTGCGCGGGGCAGCCAGCGCCTTGAGCGTGGCCGGTCCGACGACGCCGTCGGCGCCGAGGCCGTGGACCTTCTGGAAGGCCATGACGGCGCTGCGGAACGCGCCGCCGCGCCGGCCGTCGATGGCGCCGAGGTAGTACCCGCTGTCGGCGAGGGTGCGCTGCGCAGCAGCCACGTCGTAGGACGGCAGCGGCGACCGCGTCGGCGAGGGCTCGTCGGTCGGGCTGGGCTCGGTGCTCGGCGAGGGCACGTCCGTGGGGACGGCCGGGCCGATGGTCGCCACGACCTGAGGCGCCTCGGTCACGACCGGAGCAGCGTCCACGCTCGCGGGGGTCTCGCTGCTGCAGCCCGACGCGAGCAGGGCGAGCAGGGCGAGACCGACGACGGTGGTCAGCGGACGGCGGGACACGGAGCTCCTCGTTGTGGTCGGCTGCTGCACTGCTGCAGACGCCGAGAAGGGCCGCGAGGTTGCGCGGCCCGGCTACCACGGTAACCCGCGGAGCGCGTGATCGGGCTCAGGAGCGCTGCGGGTCGAAGAGCCCCAGGTCGTACGCCGAAGCGCCGGTGGTCGCCAGGTCCGCCAGCGCCTCCCCCAGCACCGGCGTCAGCTTGAAGCCGTGGCCGGACAGCCCGCAGGCGACGACGACCTGCGTCGCGCCGGGGAGGCGGCCGACGACGTAGTCCTCGTCCGGCGTCATCGTGTAGCTGCAGGGCAGCTCCTTCACGACCCGATCGCCCAGCCCCGGCAGCAGCGGGACCAGCATCGCGGCCACCTCCTCGGCGGTCCAGTCCCCGCCGGGGCGGACCGTGCTGTGGTGGATCGCCGCCTTCACGCCCGAGCCGAGCAGCGGGAAGCCGTACGGCGACGTCCCGTCGTCGCGCTCCCAGATCCAGACAGGGCAGCGATCCGGGGCGAACAGCTCGGGGGCGGGCGGAGCGTAGAAGCGCACGGTCCGCGGCTCGACCCGCAGCGGCACCGGCAGCCCCGGCAGCAGCTCCTGCGCCCACCGGCCGGGGGCGACCACGAGCGCGCCCGCGTCGTACGTCCCCGCGCTCGTCGTCACCCGCACCCCGGTGGCAGTCTCCGCCCAGTCGGTGACCGGCTCGGCGTGGCGCAGGTCCGCGCCGGCGCGGGACGCCCGGTCGAGCTGCGCCGCGACGGCGGCCTCGGGGCTGACCCAGCCGGCGTCCTGCTCGAGCAGCCCGGCCGTCCCCGGCGGCGGCGTGAACGCCGGGAAGCGCCGGGTGACCTCGCCGGCGTCGAGCAGCTCGTAGGGCAGGTCCCACTGCCGCGCGGTGGCGAGCGTGCCCCCGAGCACGCGGCTGGTCTCCGCACCCAGGAAGAGCGCACCCGTGCGGGTCAGCAGGCCGAGATCGTCCCAGAGCTCGTAGGCCCGGTGCAGCAGCGGGACGTAGCCCGCGCCCTCGAAGTAGGCCTTGCGGACGATCCGCGTCTCACCGGAGCTCGCGCCCTGGTCGTGCACCGCCGGGTAGCGGTCCAGGCCGAGCACCCGCTGCCCCCGTCTGGCCAGCGCAGCAGCAGCCGCGCTGCCGACGCCGCCCAGCCCGACGACCACCACGTCGTACGTCACTGCGCCAGCGCCTCCCGCATCGCCTCGCAGGCGGCACTGCTCGGGTCGAGGTGCTCGAAGTGACCCCGTCCCACCTTCCTCAGGACCGCCAGACCTGCTGCCGCGCAGTAGGTCTCGCTCTGCTCGAGCGGAACCAGCGGGTCGTCGGGGGCGTGCACGCAGGTCGTCCGGATCCCGGTCGGGAGGAGCCGCACCGGGTCGGCGACCGCGTAGCGCTCGGGCACCGCGTCGGGCTCGCCGCCGACCAGCGCCTGGACCGCGTCGCCGCCGTCACCGAGCCGTGCGCGGGCGCCGTCGGCCAGTGCCGCGACGGGTGCCTGGGCGACGACCGCTGCCGGCCGGGGGGCTCTGCTGTCGCTGCCCGGCGCGCCTGCCGGCAGGTTGTGGCGCGAGGCGAGCCACAGCGCGAGGTGCCCGCCGGCGGAGTGCCCGACGACGCTGATCCGCGCTGGGTCGACGCGATCGCTGGTGACCAGGTGGTCGTACGCCGCTGCGACGTCCTCGAGCGTCGCCGGCCAGCCGGCGCTGGAGGGCCGGTAGTCGACGTTCCAGACCAGGAAGCCGCGCGAGGCCAGGTCGTGCGCCACCCGATCCTCGAGGGTGAGGTCGTAGGCGTCGCGCCAGTAGCCGCCGTGGACGAGGACCACCGACGGCCGGGCGCCGGGTTCGGCCGGGAGCCACCACTCGCCGCGCTGGCGGGGGTGGGAGCCGTACGCCTCACCCTGCCGCACCTGGCTCATCCCGCGACCCTAGCCAGCCGGGGTCGGCGCCACCGGCCGCCCCCGACTGCTCAAGACGTGTCGCCGGCGATCCGAGACACCAACCATGAACCCGCTCGAGATGCTGGCAGCGGAGGTCTACGGCGACGTCGCCGTCACAGAGGTCATCCGCCCCGCCGCGGTGCTGCCGGAGGAGGCGGCGCGGGTCGTGCTGGTGGAGCTCGCGCACCGCGACGTCCGGTCCGGCGGCACGTGGGCCAGCAGCCCGACGCTCTGGCAGCGCTACGCGGCGCCCTGGAGCGGCGCCGGTGGGGCGACACCCGGTGACGCGATGCTCCTGGGGTCGCTGCAGGTCACGTACGGGAGCCCCACCCGCTACGCCATCACGATCTACCGGGCGACGGTCACCAGCCACGGCGCCGCCGCCGGCTGGACGGTCGAGGCGCTGTGCGACGAGGCCCTCGGCTACGCGGGCTACACGCTGGCCGACTGCCCCCGCGCCGACCTCAAGCCCCCGCCGAAGCCGTTCAAGATGGGCAACTGACCCGGGCACCTCATGCGGTGAGCAGCGGCACGAGGAGCTCGTCCGCCGTGAGCGCACCGTGCTGGCCGAGCAGCGCGGAGAAGAACGGCTCCACCTGCCGGCGCACGACGGCCACGTCGCCGGTGGCGATGGCGACGACGTCGCCGGTACGAGCCCGCGCCGCCGGGGTCACGACGGGTCCCAGCAGGCCCAGGGCCACGGCGTCGGTCCCGGTGCCGACCCACATCCGCTCGCCGAGCAGCTCCTGCCAGCGGGCCAGCACGTCCGCCTCCGCACCGGGGAGCGCGTGCACGTGCCGCGCCCGCGGCTCGCCGGCGAGGGCGAGAACGCCTTCCATCAGGCCGTTCTCGTCGTCGTCGGCGTCCACCTTGCTGCCGTCGGGGACGTCGACCATGCCGTGGTCGGCGGTGACGTGCAGCGCCGTCCCTGCCGGCAGCCGTGCGGCGAGCTCCTCGGCGAAGAGGTCGACCAGCCGCAGCTGCGCCCGCCAGGCGTCGCTGTCGACGCCGCGCGCGTGGCCGGTGAGATCGAGATCCGGCGTGTAGCAGTAGACCAGGCTGCGCGAGCCGAGGCCGCTCCCCGTGACGGCGTGCGCGATCGCATCCCCGGGCGTGACCGACCCCCGGTAGCGGCCGCCGCGCAGCACCGCGCGGGTCAGCCCCGTCCCCTCGAACTGCGCAGGTGCCGCAACGGTGACCTCGACCCCCGCCGCGTCGGCCCGCTCGAAGACCGTCCGCCGCGGCTGCACCTGCTCCGGCACGAGCCGCTCGCGCAGGTCCTCGCGGCCGCCCACCGGCGTCCAGCCGAGCCAGCCGACCGACGCGTCGACCTCCTGCACCCACGAGGTGTACCCGGTCAGCCCGTGCTCCCCCGGCGCCAGCCCCGTGCCCAGCGACGACAGGCTGGTGACCGTCGTGGCCGGGAAGCCCGCGGTGAGCGGTCGCGACGTCAGCGAGGACAGGAAGGGGGCCTCCCCTGCGTGCCTGTGCAGCAGCTCCGCGCCGAGCCCGTCGACCAGCAGCAGGACCGCGCGCCCGGTCTCGGGCAGGCCGAGCACGTCGGTCTCCCCCGCCACCCCGAGCGAGCTGAGCACCGCGGGGAGCAGGTCGCTGAGGGCACCCGTGCCGTACGCCGGGACCTGCAGCTCAGCCACGTGTCGCCCTCTCCAGCGCTACCGCCTTGCGCATCGCGCGGCGACCGCGCCGCGCGTCCCGCGCCTCACCGTAGGCCGCTGCCAGCCGCCACCACGCACGCCAGTCCTCCGGCGCCGCCTCGACCTCCGCCCGGCGCAGCTCGAAGACCCGGTCGGCGTCGCTCTTCTCGAGCCTGCCGCTGGGCAGCCGGGTGACGCCGGGTGGGTCGTACGGCAGACCGCCCTCGGCCTCGAGAGCCCTTGCCAGCCGGGCGCTCTGGGAGCCGAGCCGCACCTCACCGGCGACCAGCAGCACGCCGATCACGACGAGCAGCAGGACGCCGATCCCGATGCCGGTCAGGACGAGGTCGCCGGACGTGACGAGCCGGACGCCGGACAGCGCGAGGGCGCCGCTCAGCATGACCATGACCAGCACCGTGAACGCGGCGCCGACCTTGCCCATCTACAGGTCGAGCAGGTGCTCGAGGCCCACGGTCAGGCCCGGGCGCGACGCGATCTGCCGGACCCCGAGCAGGACGCCCGGCATGAAGGACGCCCGGTCGTAGCTGTCGTGCCGGATCGTCAGGCTCTCGCCGGCGCCGCTGAGGATGACCTCCTGATGAGCGACCAGGCCGGCCAGCCGGACGGCGTGCACCCGGACCCCGTCGACGTCGGCTCCCCGGGCGCCGTCGAGGGAGGTCGTCGTGGCGTCCGGCATCGGCGCCATGCCCTTGCGTGCCTCGGCGACCAGCTCGGCAGTGCGCCGGGCGGTGCCCGAGGGGGCGTCGGCCTTGCGGGCGTGGTGCAGCTCGACGATCTCGACCGACTCGAAGAAGGGCGCGGCCTGCGCCGCGAACTGCATCATCAGCACCGCGGCGATGCCGAAGTTCGGGGCGATGAGGATGCCGAGGTCCTTGCCCTGCAGCAGGTCTCGCAGCTCGGCGAGCCGGGTCTCGTCGAAGCCGGTCGTGCCCACCACCGCGTGCACGCCCGCCTCGACGCACGCGCGCAGGTTGCCCATCACGGCGTCGGGGTGGGTGAAGTCGACGACCACGTCGGCGCCGGACAGGTCGAGCTCGTCCTCGACGTCGAACGCCCCGACCAGCGTCAGGTCGTCGGCGGCCTCGACGGCGCGCACGACCTCCGCGCCCATCCGTCCCTTGGCACCCAGCACAGCCACACGTGTCATGAGATCGCCTTCTCCAGGTCGGCCTTGCCGTAGGGGCCGATCACGGCCAGGGACAGCGGGCGCCGCAGCACGTCGCGCGCGACCTCGCGCACGTCGTCGAGGGTCACCTGCGCGATGCGGTCGAGCACCTGGTCGGAGGTGAGCAGCTCGGCGTGCGTCAGCTCGGCCTTGCCGAGCCGGCTCATCCGCGAGCCGGTGTCCTCCAGACCGAGGACGAGCTGCCCGCGCAGGTTGCCCTGCGCGCGCCGCACCTCCTCGTCGAGGACGCCCTTCTCCGCGACTTCCTCGAGCTCGTCACGCACCAGGTCGAGGACCTTGCCGACCTTGCTCGGCGCGCTGCCGGCGTAGACGCCGAAGGAGCCGGTGTCGGAGTGCGCGTCGGTGTAGCTGTAGACGGAGTACGCGAGGCCGCGCTCCTCGCGGACCGACTGGAACAGCCGGCTCGACATGCCGCCGCCGAGCGCGGTGGAGAGCACGCTGAGCGCGAAGCGGCGGGGGTCGTCGCGAGGCAGCGCGGTGGTGCCCAGCACGAGGTTGGCCTGCTCGGTCCGCCGCGGCACGTGCGTCACCCGGGCGTACGACCGGGGCGGCTTGGCGCTCGCCCGCAGCGGCGCGGGTGCGGCGTCGCCCGACGGCGAGAAGGCCTGCTGCACCAGGGAGATCAGCACGTCGTGGTCCAGCGCCCCGGAGGCGGCGACCACCATGTGCGGCAGGTCGTACCGGCTCCGGTAGAAGCGGTCGATCTGCGCCCGCGTCAGGCCCTCGATGCTCTCGACGCTGCCGATGACGTTGCGCCCGATCGGCGAGTCGCCCCACAGCGCAGCGGCGAAGGTGTCGTGGACGACGTCGCCGGGGTCGTCGTCGTGCATGGCGATCTCCTCGAGGATCACGCCCCGCTCGACCTCGACGTCCTCCGGCGTGACCAGCGAGTCGGTCACCAGGTCGGCCATCACGTCGACCGCCAGCGCGAGGTCCTCGTCGAGGACCCGCGCGTAGTAGCAGGTGTACTCCTTCGCGGTGAAGGCGTTCATCTCACCGCCGACGGCGTCCAGCAGCGAGGAGATCTCGAGCGCCCCGCGCCGCGGCGTGCCCTTGAACAGCAGGTGCTCGAGGAAGTGCGAGGCGCCGTGCAGCGACGCCCGCTCGTCGCGGCTGCCGACCGCGACCCAGATGCCGAAGGCGACGCTGCGGACACCCGGCACCTGCTCCGAGACGACACGGAGCCCTCCCGGGAGGACCGAGCGGCGGACCAGATCGGTGCCGCCGGGCGTCCCCGGGAGGGCTCGCGTGCGTGAGGCCAAGGTGCTTACTCGGCCGGCGCTGTCTCGGCGTCCGCGGCGTCGCCCTGCGGCACCGGGATGAGGCTGATCTTGCCGCGCTGGTCGATCTCCTGGATCTCGACCTGGAGCTTGTCGCCGACGTTGACGACGTCCTCGACCTTGCCGATGCGCTTGCCGCCACCCAGCTTGCTGATGTGGACGAGCCCGTCCTTGCCCGGGAGCAGGCTGACGAACGCGCCGAACGCGGCGGTCTTCACGACGGTGCCGAGGAAGCGCTCTCCGACCTTCGGCATCGTCGGGTTGGCGATCATGTTGATGGTCGCCAGGGCGGCCTCGGCGGACGGGCCGTCGGTGGCACCGATGTAGATGGTGCCGTCGTCCTCGACGGTGATGTCGGCGCCCGTGTCGGCCTGGATCTGGTTGATCATCTTGCCCTTCGGGCCGATGACCTCGCCGATCTTGTCGACCGGGATCTTGACGGTCAGGACGCGCGGCGCGGTCGGCGCCATCTCGTCCGGCTCGTCGATCGCCTCGTTCATCACCTCGAGGATCGCGAGGCGTGCCGTGCGGGCCTGCTGCAGCGCAGCCGCCAGCACGTTGCTCGGGATGCCGTCGAGCTTGGTGTCGAGCTGCAGCGCGGTGACGAACTGCGGGGTACCGGCGACCTTGAAGTCCATGTCGCCGAACGCGTCCTCGGCACCGAGGATGTCGGTGAGCGTGGCGTACTCGCCGCCCTCGAAGACCAGGCCCATCGCGATGCCCGCGACCGGCGCCTTGAGCGGCACACCGGCGTTGAGCAGCGACATCGTGCTGGCGCAGACCGAGCCCATGGACGTCGAGCCGTTGGAGCCCAGCGCCTCGGAGACCTGGCGGATGGCGTACGGGAAGTCCGCCTTGCTCGGCAGCACCGGCAGCAGGGCGCGCTCGGCGAGCGCGCCGTGGCCGATCTCGCGGCGCTTCGGGGAGCCGACGCGGCCGGTCTCGCCGGTGGAGTACGGCGGGAAGTTGTAGTGGTGCATGTAGCGCTTGCGGTTCTCGGGGTTGAGCGTGTCGACCATCTGCTCCATGCGGAGCATGTTCAGCGTGGTGACGCCCAGGATCTGCGTCTCACCGCGCTCGAACAGCGCACTCCCGTGCACCCGGGGAAGGACCTCGACCTCGGCGGCGAGCTGGCGGATGTCCTCCAGGCCACGGCCGTCGATGCGGGCCTTGTCCTTGACGATCCGGCGGCGGACGACGGTCTTGGTCAGGCTGCGGAACGCCGCGCTGACCTCGCCCTCGCGACCCTCGAACTTGTCCGCGAGAGCGGCCTTGACCTTCTCCTTGACGGCGTCGGTCGCCTCGTCGCGCTCCTGCTTGCCGGCGATCTGCATCGCCTTGCTGAGCTCGGCCTCGCCGGCCTCGGTGACGGCGGCGAGCACGTCGTCGTCGTAGTCGAGGAAGACGGGGAACTCGAGCGGCTGCTTGGGCGCCTTGGCGGCCAGCTCCTTCTGCGCCTGGCAGATCGCCTGGATCGCCGGCTTCGCGGCCTCGAGCCCCTGCGCGACGATCTCCTCGGTCGGGGCGGTGCCGCCGGCCTCGATGACCTCGAACACCTCGGGGGTGGCCTCGGCCTCGACCATCATGATCGCGACGTCGCCGTCGGGCAGCAGGCTGCCGGCGACGACCATGTCGAAGGTCGCCTCCTTGAGCTCGCTGTGGCTCGGGAAGGCGATCCACTCGCCGCGCACGCAGGCGACGCGGGTGGCGCCGACCGGGCCGGTGAACGGCAGGCCGGACAGCAGCACCGACGCAGCGGCGCCGTTGATGGCGAGCACGTCGTAGAGGTGGTCGGGGTCGAGCGCCATGACCGTCGAGACGATCTGGACCTCGTTGCGCAGGCCCTTCTTGAAGGACGGGCGCAGCGGGCGGTCGGTGAGGCGGCAGGTGAGGATCGCGTCCTCGGACGGCCGGCCCTCGCGGCGGAAGAACGAGCCCGGGATCTTGCCCGCGGCGTACATCCGCTCCTCGACGTCGACCGTCAGCGGGAAGAAGTCGAGGTGCTCCTTCGGGCGCTTGCTGGCGGTGCAGGCGCTCAGCAGCATGGTGTCGCCGAGGTAGACCGTGACAGCGCCGGCGGCCTGCTGCGCGAGGCGGCCGGTCTCCAGGCGGATGGTGCGGGTCGCACCGTTGGGGTTCTGGATGACGGCGTCGACGAACTCGCTGCCGTAGATGTTGCTCTCGCCCTCCATGGGCGTCTCCTCTTCACTGCGTGCCGGCCCGATGAGGACGCGGTGCTCAGTGGAGGAGGTCGAAGGTGCTTCGACGTCCACTCCCGAGGACCGTGCCCTGCTGGCGGGTACCGGCTCGTGGCGTCGCAGGACGGGTTGCCCTACGACGAAGGGGAGCGCCCTGATGGGCGCTCCCCCGTGGAACGTCTAGCGGCGCAGACCGAGGCGCTCGATGAGCGTGCGGTAGCGCGTGATGTCGGTCTTCTCGAGGTACTTCAGCAGGCGACGACGACGACCCACGAGCGCGAGCAGGCCGCGGCGGGTGTGGTGGTCGTGCTTGTGCTGCTTGAGGTGCTCGGTGAGGTCGGCGATGCGCTTGCTCAGCATCGCGATCTGCACCTCCGGCGAACCGGTGTCACCCTCGACCGTGGCGTACTCCGCCATGATCGACTTCTTCTGGTCCGTGGTCAGTGCCACTGGGGATTCCTCCGGTACGCAGGTGTGCGCCCGGGGTCTTCGTCACCCGGGCAGTCAGACACACCGTCGGCGGGGCCGACGTGAGATCAACCCTAGCAGCGGCGGGCGTCGGCCCCCTCCGTTGATCATCCGCAGCATCGCCGTCGTAGGGCCGCTGGGGCGGCGCTGTGGACGGGCATCCTGCGGATGATCAACCGGAGGAGTTGTCCACACTCTCCCAGCGCGCGCTGGCAACCCGCCGGCGGTGACGCTGTCGTGCCTGGATGCCCAAGACCTCACTTCCACTGGCCCTGCCCCTCGCACACGACGGGGTGGTGACCCGTTCGGCCCTGACCGCGGGCGGCGTGGACGGCGACCTCGGTGACCGGCTGGTGCGGGAGGGTTCCTGGATCCGCCTCGCGCCCTCGGTGTACCTCACGTCGGCCGACGCGCCCACGGACGCCCAGCTCGTGGACGCGGCACGGGCTCACGTCGGTCCGCCCATGGTGGTGACCGGTCTGGTGGCATGTCGCGCCCTGGACCTGCCGTACGTGCCGGACGAGCGCGTGGTCGAGGTGGTCATCCCGCCGGGCACGCGAGTGGTGAGCAGCCCGTACGTCGTGGTTCACCAGAGCGCGCGCGAGCGGCCGACGTGGTCGCGAGCGGGGCTGTCGTACGCGATGCCGGCCCGCGCCGTCGTCGACGGCGGCCGACGACTGACGGACCTCCGCACGGTGCGCGCGCTGCTGCTGGGCGCCGCCTGCAAGGGGCTCGCCTCTGGCCAGGAGCTCGCCGACGAGGTGGAGGCCGGCGCCCAGCGCGGATCGGCGCTCGTGCGACGTGCTGCGGAGGACGCCCTGGCAGGTGCCTGGTCCGCACCTGAGGCGGAGGCCGCTGACCTGGCCTCCGCAGCGGTACGGGAGGGGCGGTTGCCGCCGTTCCTGCTCAACCCGCTGGTGCTCCGCGGCGGCCGTCGCGTGGGACTGCCGGACGGGTGGATCCCCGGCACCGGTGTGGGCTGGCAGATGGACAGCCACCAGCACCACAGCGCTCTCGACGACTTCGACCGCACTCTCGCCGTCCACGACGGCTTCGCCGAGCACGGGCTCACGCTGCTGCACGTGACCCCGCGCCGCCTTCGGCAGCTGAGGTCCGCGTGGGTGGACCTGCTCTGCGCAGCCGTCGAGGCACGACCTCGGGCGGCGGAGCCGGCGGACCTGACGATCGAGCCCCGCGGGCCGCTGCAGACCGGGTCGCGTCGCTACCGCCTGCTCACGCCGTCGCACCCCCGTTGATCATCCGCAGCATCGCCGCCCTCAGGCGCGTGCTGGCGCTCCTAGGACGGCGATCCTGCGGATGATCAACGAAGGGCGGGAAAGCAGCGGGGCTACGCGGTCAGGGGGCTGGCCGCGCCGGCGAAGAGGTAGTCGAGGTAGCGGAGCAGCTCGGAGGGGTCGAACGGCTTGGCGAGGAAGTAGTCCACGCCCCCGCTCCAGGCCTGCCAGGCCTGCGAGTCGTCGGCGGCGGCGGTCAGCATCACCACCGGCAGCGTCTGACCGCCGTCGGCCCCGCGGATCCGGGAGAGCACGCCGTGCCCGTCCATGCCCGGCATCATGATGTCGAGCACGACGCAGTCGGGCCGGGACGCCTCGATCCGGCGCAGGGCGGAGAAGCCGTCCTCGGCGAGCTCGACGGCGTAGCCCTCGACCTCGAGGACGTCGCGGACGAGCGATCGGACAGACGCGTCGTCGTCGACGACCAGGATCTTGTGCACGCGGCTCCTCCCCATGTCTCAGCCTTCCTCGGCGCCGGACAGGGGCTGCCGATCACCCGGACGGGTGACCAGCCAGCAGCGCCCGTGTGCGCTCCACGTCATCGGCCATCTGGGCGATCAGCGGCTCGACCGTCTGGAAGCGGATGGTGTCGCGCAGGCGGGCCGCGAAGGTCAGCCCGACGTGCTCGCCGTAGAGGTCCAGCCCTGGCTCCGCGTCGATCACGAACGCCTCCACCCGGCGCTCGCGCCCGGCGAAGGTGGGGTTGGTGCCGATGCTGATCGCGGCCGGCAGGACCGACCCGTCGGCGCGCAGCAGCCGCCCTGCGTAGATCCCGTCGGAGGGCACGGCGCTGTAGGGCAGCGGCTCGACGTTCGCGGTCGGGTAGCCCAGGTCGCGTCCGCGCTGGTCGCCGCGCACCACGACGCCGTCGATGCGGTGGTCGCGCTGCAGCGCGGCAGCCGCGCCCTCGACGTCACCGGCGTCGACGCAGGACCGGACGTACGTCGAGGACCAGGTGGTGTCACCGCTGCCGAGCAGCGGGACGCCCTCGACGGTGAACCCGAAGCGCCGGCCGGCGTCGGTGAGCGAGGCGACGTTGCCCTGGCCCTGGAAGCCGTAGCGGAAGTTCTCCCCCACGATCACGACGCGGGCGTGCAGCTTCTCGACCAGCACGGCGTGCACGAACTCGTCGTGCGTCAGCCGGCTGAAGTCCAGCGTGAACGGCAGCACGCACGTGACGTCGACGCCGAGCCCCTCGAGGATGTCGGCCTTCTGCCGGGTGCCGGTGAGCATCGGCGGGTGGCTGCCCGGTCGTACGACCTCCATCGGGTGCGGGTCGAAGGTGAGCACGACCGACGGCACGCCCAGCTCGCGCGCCCGCTCCACGGCCAGCCCGATGATCTGCCGGTGCCCGCGGTGCACGCCGTCGAAGACGCCGATGGTGACGACGCACCGCCCCCAGTTCGAGGGCACGCTCTCCACTCCCCGCCAGCGCTGCACCGGATCAGCCTGCCACTAGGACCCGGCGGGGGCGAAGACGACCGTCGGCCGCGCCACCCCGTCGCGGTCCTCGAGCAGCGCGATGCAGCGGCCCTCGGGCGAGAACGCCCCCAGCGTGACGTCGCGTCCGCTCGGCTCGAGCTTCTTGCCGTACGACAGGGCGACCGCCTCCTCGGCGGTCAGGTCGCGGCGGGGGAACGCGGCGGCGACCGCGGCGTCGAGCGGCACGATCCCGAGGTCCTCCGCGGCCTGCTCCAGGGTGCGCGCGACGTCGAGCCCGAACGGCCCGACCCGGGTGCGCCGCAGCGCCGTGAGGTGACCGCCGACGCCCAGCGCCGCGCCGAGGTCGCGGGCGAGTGCCCGGACGTACGTCCCCGAGGTGCACTCGACGGCGACGTCCAGGTCCGAGCCGTCGCGGAACAGCAGCTCGAAGCGCGAGACGGTCACCGACCGGGCGGCGAGCTCGACCGACTCCCCCGCACGCACCCGCGCGTAGGAGCGGACGCCGTCGACCTTGACCGCGGACACCGACGACGGGACCTGCTGGAGGTCGCCGGTGAGCGCCGCCATCGCAGCGGTCAGCTCGGCGTCGGTCACCCCTGACGCGTCCCGCTCCTCGACCACCTCGCCCTCGGCGTCATCGGTCACGGTGGTGACGCCGAGCCGGATCGTCGCGTCGTACGCCTTGTCGGTCAGCGCGAGGTGCCCGAGCAGCCGGGTGGCGCGTCCGATGCCGAGCACCAGCACGCCGGTGGCCATCGGGTCGAGGGTCCCGGCGTGGCCGACCTTGCGCGTGCCGGCGAGCCGCCGGACCCGGCCGACCACGTCGTGGGAGGTCCAACCGGCCGGCTTGTCGACGACGAGCAGCCCGTCCGGGGCGGTCACGGTGCCAGGTGCGGCGCGCTCGCGAGCGCCGTGCGGAGCTGGTCGACCACGTCGTCGGGCCCGCCGGCGGCGCTGAAGCCCGCGGCGAAGCGGTGGCCGCCCCCGCCGAGGGAGGTGCACACCGCGCCGACGTCGATCGACCCCTTGCTGCGGGTGGAGACCTTCCAGCCGCCCTCGAGCGGGTCGCCCTTGAGCACGACGGCGACCTCCGCCTCCTGCGCGATGCGCAGCACGTCGATGACCCCCTCGACGTCGGCGAGACCCAGGCCGGCCCGCTCCAGGTCCTCGACCGGGACGGTCGTCCAGACGAGCCCGAGCCCGCCGACCGCACCGGCGTCCAGCTGCGCGCGCGCGCAGGCGGCGCCGAGCAGCCGGACGTAGTCGAACGGCGCGGTGTCGTAGATGGCGCGGCTGATCAGGTCGTGCCGGATGCCGGTCGCGAGCAGCCGACCGGCGAGGGCGTGCACCTCCGGAGTGGTGGCGGAGTACTTGAACGACCCGGTGTCGGTGACCAGCCCGGTGTAGAGCGGGGCGGCCGTCTCGGCCGTCAGCTGGACACCGAGGCGATCCAGCAGCTCGGCCACGAGAACCGCTGTGGCGGCGGCGGTCTCGTCGACGAGGTTGAGCCCGCCGTACCTGGTGTTGCTCGCGTGGTGGTCGACCACCACGCAGCAGCCGGCGGTCGTGACGCGGTCGCCGAGAGACCCGAGCCGGTCGACGCTGCCGGTGTCGAAGGTGACCAGCAGCTCAGGCCTCGCCGGGAACTCCCCCGGCGGGACCAGCAGGTCGACCGCCGGCAGGAAGTCGTACGCCGCAGGCACCTCGAACGGCTCGCCGCCCCACGAGGCGACCACCGTCTTGCCGAGCGAGCGGAGCCCCGCCCCGAGCGCCAGCATCGAGCCGAGGGCGTCGCCGTCCGGTCCGACGTGGCACGCGAGGGCGACCTCGTCGGCCGCGCGCAGCCGCTCGACGGCCAGCGGCCAGTCGTCCGGCCGAGGCAGGGTCACGCGTCGTCGCCCTCGTCGTCCTCGACCGGCCGCGGGGCGCGGTAGGGGTCGGCGTCACCGGCCGGCTGCGCGCTCTCGGCGATGGACTGCACCCGCGCGTCCTCGGCGCGGGCCTGCGCCAGCAGCTCCTCGATCTTGCCGGCGGTCTCGGGGACGACGTCGGCGATGAAGGTGAGCGACGGCGTGTAGCGCACGCCGGTCTGCTGCCCGACCGTCTTGCGCAGCACCCCCTTGGCCGACTCGAGCGCCATCGCGCTGCTCTGCCGCTCCTCGTCGGTGCCGTAGACGGTGTAGTAGAGCGTCGCCTCGCGCAGGTCAGGGGTCACCTTCGCGTCGGTGATCGTGACCATGCCTAGGCGCGGGTCCTTGACCTGCGTCTCGAGGGTCATGGAGACCACCTCGCGGATGCGTACGGCGAGCTTGCGGGCCCGCGCGACGTCCACCATTACTCGTCCTCTTCCTTGTAGAGCTGCGTGTGGGCCGAGAGGATCTCGACCTCGGGCCGTTCGGCGACCAGCCGCTCGCAGGCGGCCAGCACCTCCCGGCAGTGCTGCGCGTCCGCCGCGACGACCGCCACCCCGATCAGCGCCCGCCGGTGCAGGTCGAGGTGACCCGCCTCGGCAGCGCTGACCTCGTGCCTGCGTCGGAGCTCGGCCACGATCGGCCTCACCACCGACCGCTTCTCCTTCAGCGAGTGCACGTCCCCGAGCAGCAGGTCAAGAGCAAGAGATCCGGTGAACACGACCCGTCACCCTTCCTGCTGCTCCCCTCCACAACCGATCACGGCCGGGCGGGGTGCGTGATCGGCTGTGGAGGTCGTGAGCGTGCTCGATGGCGCTGAGCCTCCACAACCGATCAACGACCTGAGGGGTCCTTGATCGGTTGTGGAGGGTGGGCGGCCCTTACGTGCGCGGGATCTCGCGCATCTCCCACGTCTCGATGACATCGCCGGTCTTGATGTCGTTGAACTTCCCGAGGCCGATACCGCACTCGTACCCTTCGCGGACCTCGGTCGCGTCGTCCTTGAAGCGACGCAGCGACTCGACGGTCAGGTCGTCCTTGATGACGACGCTGTCGCGCAGGAGCCGGGCCTTGGTGTTGCGGCGGATGAGCCCGCTGCGCACGATCGAGCCGGCGATGTTGCCGATCTTCGGCACGCGGAAGACCTCGCGGACCTCTGCGGAGCCGAGCGAGACCTCCTCGTACTCCGGCTTGAGCATGCCCTTGAGAGCGGCCTCGACGTCCTCGATCGCAGCGTAGATGACCGAGTAGTAGCGGACGTCCACGCCCTCGCGGTCGGCCAGGTCGCGGGCGTTGCCCTCGGCCCGGACGTTGAAGCCGAGGATGACGGCGTCGGAGGCCGAGGCCAGCGTGACGTCGTTCTCGGTGATCGCGCCGACGCCGCGGTGGATGATCCGCAGCGAGACCTCGGGATCGATCTCGATCTTGAGCAGCGCGTCCTCGACGGCCTCGACGGAACCGCTGACGTCGCCCTTGAGGATGAGGTTGAGCTGGGTGTTCTCACCCTCCTTGAGGCGGTCGAACAGCGACTCGAGGGTCGGCCGGCCACGGACCTGGGCGAGCATGGCGTTGCGCTCGCGGGCGGCCCGCTGCTCGGCGATCTGGCGGGCGACGCGGTCCTCGCCGACGACGAGGAAGTTGTCACCGGCGCCGGGGACGCTGGTGAAGCCGAGCACCTGGACCGGCTGGCCCGGGGTGGCCTCCTCGACGTTCTCGCCGCGCTCGTTGAGCATGGCGCGGACGCGTCCGAAGGCGTCGCCGGCGACGATCGAGTCGCCGACGCGCAGGGTGCCGCGCTGGACCAGGACGGTCGCGACGGAGCCGCGACCCTTGTCGAGCCGGGCCTCGATCGCGACGCCCTGAGCGGGGATGGACGCGTCCTCGAGCAGCTCGAGGGCGGCGTCGGTGGTCAGCAGGATCGCGTCGAGGAGCTCCTCGAGGCCGGTGCCGGCCTTGGCGGAGACGTCCACGAACATCGTCGTGCCGCCGTACTCCTCGGCCACCAGGCCGTACTCGGTGAGCTGACCGCGGACCTTGGCCGGGTCGGCGCCCTCCTTGTCGACCTTGTTGACCGCGACGACGATCGGCACGTCGGCTGCCTGGGCGTGGTTGAGCGCCTCGATGGTCTGCGGCTTGACGCCGTCGTCGGCCGCCACGACGAGCACGGCGATGTCGGTGACCTTGGCACCGCGGGCGCGCATGGCGGTGAACGCCTCGTGGCCCGGGGTGTCGATGAAGGTCAGCTCGCGCACGCCGCCCTCGACGGGGTGGTGCACCTGGTAGGCGCCGATGTGCTGGGTGATGCCGCCGGCCTCGCCCTTGACGACGTCGGTGTTGCGGATCGCGTCCAGCAGGCGGGTCTTTCCGTGGTCGACGTGACCCATGATCGTGACGACCGGCGGACGGGAGACCAGGTCGGCCTCCTCGTCGTAGTCGCCGCCGAAGGTGAGGTCGAAGCGGTCGAGCAGCTCGGCGTCCTCCTCCTCGGGGCTGACGATCGTGACGTCGTAGCCGAGGTGGACGGCGAGCAGCATCAGCGTCTCGTCGGTGCACGACTGGGTCGCCGTCACCATCTCGCCGAGCTCGGTGAAGGCCACCTGCACCAGCGAGCCGGGGTTGGCGTTGATCTTGTCGGCGAAGTCGGCCAGCGACGCGCCACGGGTCAGGCGGACCTTCTCGCCGTTGCCGCGGGCGATGCCGCCGCCCATCGTCGGCGCGGCCAGGTTGTCGAACTCCTGACGCCGCTGCTTCTTGCTCTTGCGCCCGCGGGTCGGACGGCCACCGGGGCCGCGACCGAACGCACCGGGCGTGGGGCCACCGCGACCCGCGCCACCGCGCGGACCACCGGGACGGCCGCCGAAGCCACCGGGACGGCCGGC
>JAKFFB010000117.1:0-2566 GCA_036675425.1 Actinomycetales bacterium
GCTCACCCGCTCCGGCAGCGGTCCCGACCACCCCCTGATCGAGCGGCAGCGCGTCGACGTCTCCCGAGCGGAACAGCTCGACGCGGCCTTCGCCGGAGCGGCGGCGGTCCACCACTGCATCCACGGATCGGCGTACGACGCCCGCGTCTGGCGGGCCGAGCTGCCGGCGGCAGAGAAGGCGGTTCTCGCCGCGGCCGGCGAGGTCGGCGCCGTGGTCGTCTTCCCCGAGAGCCTCTACTCCTACGGGCCGGTCGACGGCCCGATAACCGAGGACCTCCCGCGCGCGGCCACGGGCGGCAAGCTCGGGGTCCGGACGGACCTCCTGGCCCAGCGCGCCGCCTCGGCCACGCGCACCGTCAGCGTCGCGGCATCCGACTTCTACGGCCCGCGCGTTCGCACGGCCCACGCGGGCGAGCGACTCATCCCCACCGTGCTGGCGGGCCGGACGATGCGGGTCGTCGGCAGTCTCGACCAGCCGCACTCGTTCACCTACGTGCCCGACCTCGCGACGGCCATGATCCGCGCCGCGGCCACCCCGGACCTGTGGGACTCCTTCCTGCACGCCCCCACCGCTCCCGCGATCACCCAGCGCGAGCTCATCGAGCAGGTTGCGAGCACGGCCGGGGTGCCGGTGCCGCGCATGTCGGCGATCCCGACGTGGGCCATGAAGGCGATCGGGGTCGTGTCCCGGAGCACGAGGGAGCTCGCGGAGACGGGCTACATGTTCGATCGCCCGTTCGTCCTCGACTCCAGTGCCAGCGAGGCTCGGCTCGGCCTGAGCCCGACGCCGCTCGAGACCGGACTCAAGGAGTCCGTCGCCTGGTGGCGCGAGAACGGGTCCTAGTCGTCCTGGTTGCGCACGACCGCGTCGCGCGGCGGTGTGGCCCGCTCGGCTGCCGGTGCTTCGTCGCCCGTGATGGCGGCGAACACCTCGGCCGCGACCCCGCGCATGCCGGCGAGCATCGGGTGGAACGGTGCGGCGACCCCCATCCGCATGTGCGGCCCGTTGATCCACGCGGCCTTGCCCGCACAGACGTCGTGCCCCTGCGAGGCGGGGGCGAGATCGACGTACGCCGCACCCGCCGCCTCCGCACCTGCCCGCAGCGAGTCGTTGAGGCGGGTCGCGATGCGGGTGGCTGCCGCCAGCTCGGGCGGCGGCAGCGGGACGGCGCGACAGGTCCTCCCCTCGGGGAGCACCCGGGGGTAGCCCACGACGAAGACCTCGGCCCGCGGCGCCCGCTGCGCGATCTCACGCACGGCGTCGGCAACGCGTCGCTCCACCCGCCCGGCGTTCTGCAGCATCAGGTGCTGGACCTCGTCCGAGCAGGCCTCGATGCAGTCGATGAGCGAGGAGAAGATGCTGAAGTCGTTGCCCCCGATGCCGAGCGTCACCAGGTCGGTGTCCTCGGACAGCGCGTCGAGCTGCGGGGCGGCCAGCTTGCCGTCGAAGAGTCGCTGGCTGGCCGTGAGGTCGGCCGTGTCGGCCGCCGAGCAGGTGACGTCGGTGTAGGTCTCGACCGAGAGCCAGCCGGCCACGAAGGCCGGGTAGTTGTCGGTCGATCGGACGCATCCGGACGGGTCGGACCGGACGGTGGTGACCAGCGGGCCGGCGCTGTAGGAGTCGCCGAGCGCGACGTAGTCGATCTCGGCCGGCAGGTCGCCGAACGTCTGCGGCTCGACCATCTCCTGCTCGGCGGCGTCGCCGCTCCAGCACGCGGTGGTCACGAAGAGGACAGCCGCCAGGCCGGCAACGAGGCGCACGGGCAGCTGAACGGAGAGCACCGGCCGATCATGTCACCGGCGGCCAACCGTCCCGATTCGTCACTTAGAGAGTGAACACTCTCTAAGTGAGGTAGGGTCTTGCCGTGACCACCCGCCGGAGCCAGGCCGACCGCCGCGAGGAGACCATCACGCGGCTCCTCGACGCGACGGAGGTCGTGATCGCCGCCGCCGGCTACGCCCACACGACCGTGGCTGCCGTGTGTGACGCGGCCGGCCTGAGCCAGGGCGCCCTCTTCCGCCACTTCCCGCACCGCCGCGCGCTGCTGGTGGCGACGGCCGAGCGCGTGGCCGCGCGGCAGACCGACGAGTTCGCCGAGCAGTTCCGGGGCGTCAGCCTGAGCGCGGACACGGTGCTCGAGGCTCTGGTCGCGCTGCGCCGCCTCGTGCGCTCGCGCTCCAACCAGGTCTGGCACGAGCTCGTCCGCGCCGCCAGGACGGACGCCGAGCTACGTGCCGACCTCGAGCCCGCGCTGCGCGACTACCACCGGCGCACCGCCGCCGCGGCCAGCAGCTTCGTCGGCGACCTGTGGAGCGACGACCTCCAGTCCATGATCCGGATCATCGTCAACTACCTCGACGGCGAGGCAGCGGTCGCCCAGGTCCTGCCCGATCCCCAGCGGGACGACGCGACGCTGCGTCTCCTCGCCGACCTCGCCCAGCCTCTCTTCAGCTCACCCCGGGAGTCCTCATGAAGCAGCCAGACGCCATCGTCGTCGGAGCCGGCATCGCCGGTCTCGTCGCCACCCACGAGCTCGTCCAGGCAGGCAAGTCCGTGCTCGTGCTC
>JAKFFB010000051.1:0-2554 GCA_036675425.1 Actinomycetales bacterium
TGCTCGAGGCCGCCGTGCGCGCCGCGCTCGCCGCGCAGGCCGTCGCGCTGCTCGGCGGCGTCGTCGCGGCGGAGTACGTCGACGCCCAGCTGTTCGCCTACCTGACGCCGTTCGTCGTGGGCGTGCTCACCGGCGCTGCGGCCCAGTCGGCGTCCGGGGGCGTGCGCACCGGTCCGGTCGCTGCCCGGGTCCGCGTCGTGGCCGGGGTCTACGCCGTGCTCGGCGTCGCGCTGGGCTTCGCGCTCGAGCGCAGCAAGGACGTGCTCGACTCCTCGACGCTGCTGCCCTACCTCGCGGCGGTCGCCGGTGTCGTCCTCTGGACGCTGCCGCCCAAGCCCCGGCTGCCGGTCGAGGAGGACTGACCTACTCGGGCCGGTCGACCCGCACGTAGTGCAGCAGCTGCGGATCGGCCTGGGCGCAGTCCGGGCCGACGACGAAGACCGCCACCTTGGCCGGGTCGGGGTCCGGCAGCAGCACGGCGAGCGCGGGAGCGCCGGCGTACGACGCGTAGTCGAGCGCGAGCGGCTTCACCGCCGCGCCGTCGTCCTGCAGACCGGCCAGGCAGGCGGCCAGCCCGTCGGTGGTGCGGAGCCGGTCGAGCGGGTCGGGCGCCGACAGCGTCGCCGCCTCGGGGGCCTGGGCGGTCGTCGCGGCGTCGGCGCTGGTCGATCCGGCGGCGTCCTCGCTGGTCGCGCCCGCTGCGCCGGCCGCCTCGGTGCCGCGGCTGTCTGTGAACGTCGTCGCACCCGCGTCGCCCGCGAGCACCGCCGGGAGCGAGGCCGCCAGCGAGGCGGGGTCGGCGTAGTCGGCGCCGGACTCGCTGGCCAGCAGCTCCCGGCCGGCGGTGTCGCCGTCGTCCGACCCCGTACCGCCGGACAGCAGCGACCAGCCCAGCCCCGCGCCGGAGGCCAGCAGCACCGCGGCGGCCGCCGCCGGGAGCCAGGTGCGGCGACGGGCGTCCCGAGCGGCCGGCAGCGCGGTGACGCTCGCCCCGGTGGTCGTGACGGTCGGGTCCAGTGGGGCCTCGGCGGCGAGCGCCGCGGACAGCCGGTCGGCCAGGTCGGCCGGGACGTCGGGCGGCGGCAGCGCGGACAGCACCGCCACCACCCGCTGCTCGGCGGCCTCCAGCTCCCGCAGGCGGCTGGCGCACGACGGGCAGGACGCGAGGTGGGACGCCGCGGCGGCGTCGGCCTCGCCCGCGACGGCGTCGGCGAGCGCGTCGAGGTCGAGGTGGCCGGCGGTCGTGTCGCTCACGCAGCACCTCCCTCGGTCGACGCGCGTCCTGACGAGGGTGGGACGGGCGGGAGGTCCGGTCGGTTCCGCAGATGACCGAGGGAGAGGGCGAGCCGCGCGCGGCCGCGGGAGCACCGGCTCTTGACTGTCCCCACCGGCACGCCGAGCACCGCGGCGACGTCGTCGACCGGCATGCCGTGCACGTCCACCAGGACGATCGCGCAGCGCTGCTCGTCCGGGAGCATGGCCAGCGCCGCCTCGATCTCCAGGGCCGTCTCGCGCGCGGCCAGCGCGTCGACGCGGTCGACCGGCTCGGTGCTGCCGCCCTGCTCGGGCAGCGGCACGGTGGGCCGGGCCTTGCGCCGGCGGACCCGGTCCAGGCAGGCGTTGACCACCACCCGGTGCAGCCAGGTGGTCACCTTGGCCTCGCCCCGGTAGCTGCCCGCGGCGCGGTAGGCCGACAGCAGCGCGTCCTGCAGTGCGTCGGCCGCCTCCTCGCGGTCGCCGAGCGTGCGGAGGGCGACGGCCCAGAGCCGGTCGCGGTGCCGACCGACCAGCTGCCCGAAGGCGTCGGGGTCCCCGGCCACGTGGGCGGCCAGCAGCGCCCGGTCGCGGGCGTCGCCGTCGGCGGGGTCCGCGACCGGTGCGGCGTCGTCCGCCGCGGGCGGGACCCGGGTCACGGCGCGAAGGGTAGCGGCGCTCAGCCCCGCAGGAAGCGCATCTCGCGCACCGCCGCGCGGTAGCCCCCGTCGACCTCGGCGAGCCCGGTGATCCAGACGAGGTACCAGCGGGCTGTCGTCGGGGAGCCCGGGGTGAGCACGAGCGACTCCGCGTCGGCCGTGCCGCGGGCGACGACCCGGTAGTCCTCGGCCCGCGCGCCGAGCTCGTCCGCCGCCCGCAGCTCGTACGTCGCCCCGCCGCCGCGGGTGATCAGCTCCACCCGCGACACCGGGGTCGGGGAGCCCAGGTCGACCAGCAGCCCGACGCCTGGCTTGATCCCGCCGAACGCAGCGGAGTCGTACCGCTCGGTCTCCCACGCCGTGCTCGGGTCGTCGTCGACGGCGTTCGGCACCGCACCGGTCTGCTCGTCGCCGCCGCCCGGAGGCGGGTCGAAGTCGTCGACCGGGACGGTGGCGAGGTCGATGCGGGTGCCCCCGGCCGGTGCTCCCGGCTCCGGGCTGGAGATCCCGGCGAGCGGGTCGTCGACCGGGGGGATCTCGCCGATCTCGCGGCCGATGCCGTACGAGCCGAGCCCGACCACGACGAGGAAGGCGACGGTGGCGAGCGCCGGGAGCCGGCGGCGCAGCGCCGGTGGCAGCCG
>JAKFFB010000097.1:0-2550 GCA_036675425.1 Actinomycetales bacterium
CTTGCCGAGCTCGTCGATGACCGGTCCGATCCGGGTCAGCTCATCGCCCACACGACGCTGGACCTCGACGATGGTCAACGGAGGCAGGGCGGCGTCGGACACGAGGGTCAACTCTAGGGGAAGCGGGAGCGAACACAGTGGTCGAGAGCGTCGTCCCGGAGCCGGTGGGGTGCGCGGCTAGAGTCGTGCCGTGCAGCACCTGTCCCCCTCCCTCCCTGCCCGGAGGACCCGGGGACGGATTCTCGTGCTGGCCCTGCTGATCGGGCTGCTCGCGCTCATGAGCTCCACGTCGGCGAGCGCCGACCAGCGCAAGGGTCGCCCCGCTCGGGCGACCGAGGACCCGCTGCTGGTGCACCTCGACACCATCTCGCCCTCGACGCTGAGCGACGAGGACGAGCCGCTGTCGATCACCGGCACGATCACCAACGAGAGCGACGAGCAGTGGACGGAGATCAACCTCTACTCCATCCGCTCCGCGGCGCCGATCGTGGACGCGACGTCGCTGGCTGCCTCGGCCGCGATCGCGGCCAACGACTTCGTCGGTGAGCGCGTCATCACTCCCGGCACGGAGGCCACCGTCGACGTGCTCGAGCCGGGAGAGACCACCGACTTCAGCCTGACCGTGCCGCGCTCCGAGCTGCTCATCTCCGCGCCGGGCGTCTACTGGCTGGGCGTGCAAGCGAGCGGGCTCACCGCAACGCTGCCGCGCGACGAGTTCGCCGACGGTCGCGCCCGGACCTTCATCCCGCTCGTGCCACGCACCGGAGGGAAGAACCCCGAGACCGTCGAGACCGCCATCGTGCTGCCGATCCGCGAGACCGTGTGGTTCACGCCCGACGGGCGCGTGGACAGGGTCGCCCGCTGGTCCCGGTCCCTGGCCGAGGGCGGGCGCCTGCGCTCGATCCTGGATGCCGGCGACCCAGCGACCGGGGCGGAGGTGACCTGGCTGATCGACCCGGCCGTGATCGCCGCCGCCGCCCGGCTCGCGGCCGGCAACCCGCCCCGGAGCCTTGCCCCGGACCCCGCGGCACCTCCGGTCGAGCCGACGGAGTCACCCACTGACGAGCCGGCGCCGAGCGGGGGAGCTCCCGCCACCCCCGATCCCTACGCCACCTCGTTCGATCCCGTCCCCCCGGCCGATCCGGAGCAGGAGCTCACCGAGGAGGAGCAACAGCTCGCTGGCGTGGCACAGGAGTGGCTCGACCGCTTCCTGCAGGTCACCTCTGGCGAGACCGTGCTGGCGCTGCCGTACGGCGACCTCGACGCGTCCGCCGCCGCGGACCACGGTCCGGGTTACTACGCGCAGGCCGTGACCCGCAGCCGGCAGGTGATGGACCTGGCGGGCCTGGCCGCGACCCCGACGCTGGCCCCCCGCGACGGCATCCTGAGCCCGGCGGCGATCTCGGCAGCCACCGAGGACACCACGATCCTGCTGGCCGACACGTCGTTCGCCGTACCGCCCGATGCTCCGCAGTCGCTGGTGCGCCTGCTCGGGCACAAGGTCGTGGTCACCTCCAGCGGCGCCTCGTCCGGCGGACCCAGCCCGACGGCAGCCGACGACCCGCTCGCCATGCGGCAGCGGCTGCTCAGCGAGGCGGCCCTGCGCCTCCAGTCGGGGACCCGGTCGCCGGTCGTGATGATGCTGCCGGCCGCCTGGAAACCCACCGACCCGGACGCTCTCTTCGACGGGCTCGACGTGCCGTGGCTGGAGCAGGTGTCGGTGGCCGAACTCGGCCTCAGCCCGGCCGTCTCGATGAACCGCGGCGACCTCGCCTACACCGACGAGGACCAGGCCGCCGAGCTCGGCGTGACCAGCTTCAGCAGCGCCGACCAGCTCACCGGCCGCGCCAACCTGCTCTCCGGGCTGCTGACCCAGCAGACCCTCGTGCGCCAGCAGGTCGCCGACGAGGTGCTGATGAGCCTGTCGACCGGCCACCGGCCCAACTCCGACAAGGCCGCCGCCTCCGTGCGCGCGGCCACCGGCTTCCTGTCGGAGCAGCTGGCCAGCGTGACCGTGACCGCCCCCGACGCGGTGACGCTCGCGAGCGACAGCGGCCAGCTCGGGGCCGACATCGTCAACGGCCTCGACCAGCCGGTGACGGTGCGCATCGCCGTACAGGCCAACGACAGCCTCGACCTCGAGGACCTCGGCGAGAAGCAGATCGCCGCCGACAGCCGCCTGCGCATCCTGCCCACCGTGACCGTCAGCCGACCCGGCATCCACCAGGTCCGGCTGGTCGTGACCGATGCCCAGGGCTTGCCGACCGGCGCCTCCAAGAGCCTGCAGATCCGCGCGGCCCAGGTGAGCGGCCTGATCTGGCTCCTCCTCGCCGGCGGCGCGGCACTCCTCTTCGGCACCATCGCGCTGAGGCTCGTACGCCGCATCCGTGGCCGCAACACGCCTGCCGTCGAGCCGGCCGCATGACCGACCAACGGATCCTGGCCTCCAGCGCGGTGATGGCCAGCGGCACCATCCTGTCCCGCTTCAGCGGCTACTTCCGCTCGCTGCTGATCATCGCGGCGCTCGGCCAGGCGCTGCACGCCGACATC
>JAKFFB010000223.1:0-2530 GCA_036675425.1 Actinomycetales bacterium
GGTGACGATCAGTCGCACCATGTTCCGCAACGGCGGGTCGGAGTACGCCATCAACAACCAGTCCTGCCGGCTGCTCGACGTGCAGGAGCTGCTCAGCGACTCCGGCATCGGGCGCGAGATGCACGTCATCGTCGGCCAGGGCCAGCTCGACACGATCCTGCACGCGACCCCCGAGGACCGCCGCGGCTTCATCGAGGAGGCCGCCGGTGTGCTCAAGCACCGCAAGCGCAAGGAGAAGGCGCTCCGCAAGCTCGACTCCACCGACGGCAACCTCACCCGCCTCAACGACCTGCTGACCGAGATCCGACGCCAGCTCAAGCCACTCGGTCGTCAGGCCGAGGTCGCCCGCAAGGCCGCCTCCGTGCAGGCCGACGTGCGTGACGCCCGGGCCCGGCTGGTCGCCGACGACCTGGTCAAGGCCAGGCACGCGCTCGAGCAGGAGATGGCCGACGAGTCGATCCTGGTCGAGCGCCGCGAACAGGTCGAGGCCGCCCTCGCCCGGGCGCGCGAGCAGGAGGCGGCCCTCGAGGCCGCGCTGCGCACAGACCTGCCGGCGCTGGCCAAGGCCCAGGAGACGTGGTTCGCCCTCTCCGGGCTGAAGGAGCGCCTGCGCGGCACCCAGTCCCTGGCCGCCGAGCGACTCCGCAACGCCGCCGGTGCGGCGGACGCGGACACGGTTGACTCCGGGCGCGACCCCGACGAGCTCGAGGCCCAGGCCGCGCGAGTGCGCGAGCAGGAAGCCGAGATCGCGGCTCAGGTCGAGGAGCACCGGACCGCGCTCGAGGCAGCGGTCCGCGATCGGCGTACGTCGGAGGACGCCGCGGCAGAGGAGGAGCGCCGCATCGCCGGGCTGGTCAGAGCCGCCGCCGACCGTCGCGAAGGACTCGCCAGGCTGCACGGGCAGGTCAACGCACTGAAGTCCCGTGCCGCCGCCGCGGCGGACGAGATCGGGCGCCTCACCTCCGCACGCGAGGAGGCGCTCGCCCGCGCCGAGCGGGCCCAGAAGGACTTCACGTCGCTCGAGACCAAGGTCGCCGGGCTCGACGCCGGCGAGGAGGGCCTGGACGCGGAGCACGAAGCCGCCGTCGCGGCCCTCGACGACATCGACGAGCGCCTGGCCAAGGCTCGCGAGGAGGCCCAGCAGGCCGATCGTGACCGGGCCGGACTCGTGGCCCGCCGCGACGCCCTCGAGCTCGGACTCAACCGCAAGGACGGCGCCGGCGCGCTGCTCGCCGCCACCGACACGGTGTCCGGGCTGATGGGCTCGGTGGCGGCGCTGCTGAGCGTGGAGTCCGGCTACGAGGCGGCCGTCGCGGCCGCCCTCGGCACTGCCGCCGACGCGGTCGTCGTGACGGATGCCGACGCCGCCGTCGAGGCGATCGCCCACCTCAAGGGTGACGACCTCGGCCGTGCCGGCCTGCTGCTGGGCGGCGGTCCCGTGGACGACGCGGCCTGGCCTGCCCTGCCCAGCCATGCGACGTACGCCCTGGACGTCGTCGAGGCGCCCGCCGAGATCCGTGCGGCCGTGGCGCGACTGCTCTTCAAGGTCGCCGTGGTCGACGACCTGTCCACGGCCCGCGCCCTGATCGCCGACCTGCCCGACCTGACTGCGGTGACCAGGGAGGGCGACCTGATCGGTGCCCACTTCGCGGCCGGTGGCTCGTCGAGCCAGCCGAGCCTGCTCGAGATCCAGGCGGCCGTCGACGAGGCGGTCGGCCAGCTCCAGGAGGCGACCGCCTCGACCGAGCGCCTCGGCTTCGAGATCTCGCGCCTCGAGGCCGAACGCCACGATGCCCTCAAGCGTGCCGACGTCGCGCTCGCCAAGCTGCACGAGTCCGACGCCACGCTCGCCGCGGTCGCCGAGGAGCTGGGTCAGTACGGCTCGCAGGCGCGTTCGGCGCGTGGCGAGGCCGAGAGGCTCGAGCGCGCGATCACGACCGCCCAGGCTGCGCGGGAGAAGGACAGTGCCGGGCTCGCCGACCTCGAGCACCGGCTGGCGACGGCCGAGGACTCGCCCGACGAGGAGCCGGACGTCACCGAGCGCGAGCGCCTCACCGAGGCGGCCAAGGCCGCCCGCCAGGGTGAGATGGACGCCCGCCTGGCCCTGCGCACCACCGAGGAGCGCGCCCGCGCGCTGCACGGTCGGGCCGACTCGTTGGTGCGGGCGGCCCAGGCGGAGCGGGACTCGCGGGCCCGGGCGACCGAGCGTCGTGAGCGGCTGATTCGCGAGGGGGCTGCCGCCGAGGCCGTCAACGCCGGTGTGACCGTCGTGCTGATGCGCCTCGAGCGCAGCGTGATGCAGGCGGCCGACGCGCGCGCTGCAGTCGAGGAGTCGCGACAAGAACGTGAGCAGCAGCTGCTGGCGGCCCGCGCCACGTTGCGCGACCTCGGTCGCGAGCACGACGAGCTCGTCAACTCCGTGCATCGCGACGAGATGGCGCGCACGCAGCAGAAGATGCGGATCGAGCAGCTCGAGGAGCGCGCACTCGAGGAGCTCGGCATGGACGCCGACGGGCTGATCAACGACTAC
>JAKFFB010000020.1:0-14145 GCA_036675425.1 Actinomycetales bacterium
GCCGGAGCGGGGGCCGCGGCGAGGGGGACGACGACCCCCGGCGCAGCGGCCGGCACGGGGACGCGCCGCCGGCGGGACAGCCCGCCGGCCTCGAGCCCGGCGGCCACCAGCAGCAGCCCGGCGGTGCGGGCCGCCGCGAGCAGGTCCGAGGACTCCTCCCCGAACGCCGTCGCGGTCGCCGTCTCGACCACGCCGAGGACCAGCCCGCCGACGAGGAGCAGCAGCGCGGGCCACCGTCCACCGCGGCCGGTGCCGGCGCGGCCGACCGCCGTGGCGGCCAGCCCGATCCAGGCCGCGACCGACAGGAGCACCACCGCGCCCAGGAGCGCGAAGGGGACGCCGGGCTCCATGGCCGGAGTCTAGGGAGCAGACGCGGTCAGACCGGTCAGGCTGCGGCGCACACGGCGGGGCGCTTCCCGGCGCGCAGCGCGGCCAGCCCGTCCAGCGCCTCGTCGAGCGTCCCGACGCGGACGAGGGTGAGCCCGTCGGGCGGGTCGCTCGCGGCGGCCTCGGCGCAGTTGTCCTCCGGCACCAGGAAGGCGACCGCGCCCTTGCGCTTGGCCGCGATGAGCTTCTGCGCGATGCCGCCGATCGGTCCCACGGTGCCGTCCGGGGAGATCTCGCCGGTGCCGGCGATGTGCTTGCCCGCGGTGAGCGACTCGGGGCCGAGCTTGTCGAGGATGCCGAGCGCGAACATCAGCCCGGCGCTCGGACCGCCCACGTCCTCGAGGTGGATGGTGACGTCGAGCGGGTAGCGCTCCTCGGTCAGCACCCCGATCACCGCCCGGCCCGAGTCGTCGGTCGCGGCGGCGGTGACGATCTCGACGGTGGTCGTACGGCCGTCGCGCTCGAACGTCACCCGGACCGCCGCGCCGGGCTTCCGGCTGCTGATGCGCTCGCGCAGCTCCGCCGCGTCGGCGATCGGCTCGCCGTCGACGGCGGTCAGCACGTCGCCCGGCTCGAGCCTGCCGCGCGCGGCGGCACCCTCGCTCAGCTCCTGCACGCTCACCACGGGTCGGAGGCCGAGCTCCTGGGCGGCAGCGCCGATCGCGTCGCTCTGGGAGGCCTCCATCGCGGCGGCGTTCTCGGCGTCGACCTCCTCGTCGGTGCGCCCGGGTGGGAAGACCACCTCGCGCGGCACCACGGCCAGGTCGCGGGCGAACCAGCCCTGCAGCGCCTGCGCGAGCGTCAGCCGCGGCTGCACCCCCACCGTGGTCAGGTCCAGGTGACCGTCGGTGGGGTAGGTGCGCCGGCCCTCGATCTCGAGCACCGGGTCGCCGCTGTCGACGGAGCCGAGGGTGTCGTAGGTCGGGCCGGGGCCGAGAGCGACGTAGGGCACGCGGGCGACCGCCGCCGTCAGGGTGAGGCCGACAGCGAGGACGCCGGCCAGCAGCAGGGTCAGAGCGCGCCGGGACACCCGCTCAGACTAGGTGGCGGGGCGCAGACCCGCTCAGGCGAAGAAGCCCAGGCTGGCCGGGGCCGCCTGCGAGTGGCCGTTGCTGGCCGCGAGGAGCTCCTCGTCCTGCTCCCCGTCCGACGGCACGTCCTCGACCAGCGCGAGGGCCGGGGTCTCGGCGACCTCGGCGACCTCGACCTCGGGCTCGACCGCGATCGGCTCGAGCCCGAGCGGCTCGGCGACCTGCTGGGCCGGCACGGAGGCCTCGGCGGGGACCTCGACCTTGTAGTAGGCCCGGAACGCCAGCGGCACCTCGGTCAGCGCGTGCACGCTCGCGCTCGACACGCCGTCGATGTTGCGCAGGTGCTCGACCAGCCGGACGGCCTCGTCGAGGCTCGGGACGCGCCGGAAGGCCGGCGTGCCGTCGGGGGCGGGGAAGAAGACGACGTGCTCCACGGGGGTGCCTCTCGTTCTGGGGGACCTGGACGTCCTCCGGTCCCGATCGGTGTCGGCACCCCGGCCGGGCGGACTTGAGCGGCGCGTCCGATTCGTCCAGTTCCGAGAAATCCGTGGCAGGACCGCGACGATTCGCGCCGAACTCCGTTGAAGGGCTGTCGGGTCACCCAGCCCTCGACGGAAGAAGGCCGACGATGTCGTCCATGCTCGACCTGCCGCACCCGGACGAGGCGGCGCTGCTCGCCGGCGTTCCCGCCCAGCCGGCGCCCCTGCTGCGCGCCGTGCCCGACCCGGTCGCGGAGCCGCTCGACTTCGACGACGTCGTGCGCCGCCTCACGCCGCGGCTGCAGCGCTACGCCACCCGTCGCCTCGGTGACCGGCACGAGGCCGAGGAGCTGGTCCAGGAGGCCCTCCTGCGCGCGTTCGACCACCGCGCCGAGCTGGCGACCGAGGACGACGTGGCCGCCTGGACGACCTGCGTGACCGGCCGGCTGGTCATCGACCGCCTGCGCGTACGAGGCCGCAGCACGTCCGTCGCCGAGGTCCCCGAGGGCACCCGCGTCGGGCGCGACACGGCCGACGTCGTGGTCGCCCGCGACGAGGCCCGGCTGGCCCTCGACGCGCTCGACGCGATGCCGCCGCGGCAGGCCGCGGTGCTCTGGGCGCGCGAGGTCGAGGGGCTGGCCTACGACGAGATCGGCGAGCGGTTCGGGATGACCGAGCCCGCTGTGCGCTCGGTGCTCATGCGGGCGCGCAAGGCGCTGCGCAAGGAGTTCGCGACCCGCGGCGGCACGCTGCCGGCCGGCGGGCTGGTGGCGCTGGCGCCGTGGCTCGACGGTCTGACCTGGCTGGACCGGCTGCGCCGGCTGGCCGGCAGGGCGACCGCTCCCGCCGCAGTCGGGGCGGCCTCGCTCGGCCTGATCGGCGGCGTCCTGGCTCCGTGGGGCACGCCGGAGATCGAGCTGGCCCCGGAGCGCGCCGTCGTCGTCGCCGCCCAGGACGTCAGCTCGGCCCGCACCCTGCTCACGCAGACGCCGACGGCGGCGGCCGCCGTGCTCACCCGCGCGCGCGTCACGCCGGCGGCTCCTTCGGACGCCCCGGCCGGAGTGGCTCTCCTCGGCAAGACGGGCATCTCGGAGGCCTGCGTGGCAGACACCGAGGACAACAACCTGCCCCTCAACGGCCTGAGCCTGGCCGCCGGCGGCACCAGTTGCGAGAGCCAGGAGGACCCCGTTCTCCACGCCGGGCCGGAACTCCCCAACAACCCGACCGGCATCAACCGGGTCGGCCTCGAGTCGTCAGTCGTCGACTGCACCCCGCTTCCCACCACCCCGATCACCCAGTGCACCCGCGATGGAGACACGTCATGACCCGCCGGACGATCCTCACAGCCCTCACCGGACTGCTGCTGCTCGCAGGTCTGGGTGCCCCAGCCATGGCTGACCCGGGCGTCGACTCCGAGCGCGAGAGCGTGTGCATCCGGCTGGATCCGCAGGGTGGTCGCGAGGGCTTCTGCGTATGGGTCGGGCTGCCCGACAGGCCCTGACGCCCTGGTGATCATCCGCAGGATCCCCGGCCACAGCGCCGCCCTCGCCGTCCTACGACGGCGATGCTGCGGATGATCAACGGTCAGCGAGCGGGGGGCTCGTCCTGGTCGGCGCGGGCCAGCGCGGCGCGGAAGCGCTCGTACTCCGCCACGCCGTCAGCGGTGTCCACCGGCCCGCGCGTCCGGTTGCTCCACGCGGTCCACGCGATCGCGGCCGCCATCGCCACCGGGGGCGGGAGCAGCCACAGCAGCCAGTCGGGCACGGGGTCAGCCTAGGACGATCAGGGCGTCCCCACCCACTCCTCGTCCCCGTCGAGGAAGACCTGCCGCTTCCAGATCGGCACGGTGGCCTTCAGGTCGTCGATGAGCCGCCGGGCGGCCGCGAAGGCCTCGTCCCGGTGCCCCGCTGACGCGGCCACGACCACCGCCACCTCGCCGACCCGGAGCACGCCGGTGCGGTGCACCGCGGCGACCGCGTGCACGGGGAGGTCGGCCACCACGGCCTCGGCGACCCGCCGGAGCGCGGCCTCGGCGTCCGGGTGCGCGGAGTACTCCAGCTCGGTCACCCCGCGCCCGCCGTCGGTGTCGCGCACGACGCCCGTGAAGGACACGACTCCCCCGGAGCGCGGGTCGTCGACCGCGGCCAGCACCTCGGCGACGTCGAGCGGCACGTCGCGCAGGGCCAGCAGCCGGATCGCGTCCACCCGGCCACGGTACGACTCAGCGGCCGCGTCGCCGCTTGCGAGCCCGGCGCACCAGCGCGGCCGTCCCCACCAGCGCCACGGTCGCACCGGCGCCGGCCGCGGTGTAGCTGCCGGCCCGCCCGATCGCCGACGGGCGGGCCGCCAGGTGGGCGGCCAGGGCCTCCGTCGCGGTCCAGGCCGGCGACCAGCCGGCGCTCTCGAGCCGGGCCGTCTGCACCACCAGCGGCGCGATCAGCCGGTCCAGCTCGGCCGGGGCTCCCGGCGTCAGGCCGGTCCGGTGCAGCCGCTCCGCGGTGGACAGCACCACCGACGCGGGGAGCTCCACCCGCCGCGCCCCGGTCATCGCCTCGACCTCCCGCTGGGCCAGCCAGCCGGCGCTCGCCACGGCCGCCACGCCGGTCAGGTCGCCGAGCGCCGCGAGCTCCAGCGCCGAGAGAAGGTCGTCGGCGTGGCAGAGCTGCCACTGCGGCTCGGTGCCGCGTACGGCCAGCAGTCGCGGCGCGGACAGCGCCGCCAGCAGCGCGCTGTCGTACGCCGGTCCCAGGCCCGCCCCGACCAGCGCTGCCGGCCGCAGGACGAGCAGCTCCAGGCCGGTGCGGGTGGCGTGGTCGGCGAGGCGCTCCAGCTCGAGCAGGTCACCGGTCAGCCCGCCGTCGGGGTCGGCGCGCAGCATCCGCTCCTCGCTCAGCGGGAGGGGCTCGTCGGCCGCGGGCGACGCGCAGACGTCGAGCGAGCTGACGAGGACCACCCGCCGCACGCCCGCCTTGCGGGCCGCCTCCAGCACGGCGCGGGTGCCCCGGACGGTCCGGTCGCGGCGGGCCGCGGGCGCATCGGTGGCGTCGTACGACACGGCCAGGTGCACCACGGTCCGCAGCTCGCCCAGGTGCGTCGCGAGGTCGCGGGCGAGCACGTCGGCGGGCCGCCACTGGACCCCGGCGAGCGGCGCGGGCGTGACGTCGAGGCCGACCACGAGCGGGGCGTCCGGCCGGCCGGACAGGCGCTCGACGAGCGCCCGGCCGAGCCCCGCGCTCGCACCCGTGACGCCGACGCCGGCGCCCTCCGGCGTTCGCCGACGGCGCATCACCACGGCAGGGCCGGTCCCGCGGCCGGGCGTAGCGTGGAGCGCATGCAGACGAGCGCCCGCCGATGACCCGGCCGCCCTTCGGCTTCGGCCCCGGCGACCGACCCGAGGAGCCCTCCGGCGGCGACGACCCGTTCGGGCTGTCGGCGATGTTCGGTGGAGCCGGCGGGCCCTTCGGCGGCGACATGGGCGCGGTCTTCGCGCAGCTGCAGCGGCTGATGAGCTGGACCGGCGGACCGGTCAACTGGGACCTCGCGGGTGAGGTCGCCACCGGCGCGACCCGCGCGGACGACCGACCGGTCACCGCCGAGGAGGAGCGCGAGCTCGCCGACGCGTGCCGGCTGGCCGACCTGTGGCTGGACCCGGTCACGGAGCTGCCCGCGTCGGGCGCCGCGCCGCAGGCGTGGACCCGCACCGGCTGGGTCGAGTCGACGACGCCCGCCTGGCGCGCGCTGGTCGACCCGGTCGCCGGCCGGGTGGTCGCCGCCATGGGCGGTGCGCTCGAGCAGGGGCTCGCCGGTGGCATGGAGAACGCGCCGCCGGAGCTGGCCGGGCTGCTCGGCGGCCTCGGCGGCGGGGGCGGCCTCGGGCCGCTCAAGGGCGTGATGGACCAGGTCGGCGGCTTCGTCTTCGGCGCGCAGGTCGGCCAGGCGCTGGGCACGCTCGCCAAGGAGGTGCTGTCGGCCAGCGAGGTCGGGCTGCCGCTGTCGACCCCCGGTCGACCCGCGATCGTGCCGGCCAACCTCGCGGCCTTCTCCGAGGGGCTCGAGGTCCCCGTCGACGAGGTCCGCCTCTACGTCTGCCTGCGCGAGCTGGCGCACCAGCGGCTGTTCGCCGGGGTGCCGTGGCTCAAGGCGCACCTGTTCGACGCCGTCGACGCCTACGCGCGCGGCATCGAGGTCGACCCGTCCGCGATCGAGCGGGCCGTGGGGTCGATCGACCCGTCGGACCCCGAGTCGATGCAGCGCGCGGTCGGCGAGGGCCTGTTCGACCTCGAGCCCACCCCCGCGCAGCAGGCCGCCCTCAACCGGCTCGAGACCGCGCTCGCGCTGGTCGAGGGCTGGGTGGACCAGGTCGTGGACGCCGCCGCGTCCGGAACGCTGCCCTCGGCCGCCGCCCTGCGCGAGACCATCCGCCGGCGGCGCGCCTCCGGCGGACCGGCCGAGCAGACCTTCGCGACCCTGGTCGGGCTGCAGCTGCGGCCGCGCCGGCTGCGTGAGGCGGCCGCGCTGTGGACGGCCGTCGCCGAGAAGGGCGGCACCGCCGCCCGCGATGCGCTGTGGGCCCACCCCGACCTGCTGCCCTCGGCCGAGGACCTCGACGACCCGGCCGGCTTCGTGGCCCGCTCGACCGGCGAGAGCACCGACTGGGACGCCGGCCTGCGCGACCTCGACAAGGACCTCGACGGCACGCTGGACGCCGACGCCACGGGCGGGCCGAGCGGGGACGACGGCTCGGCACCCGACGACGGCGACGCGCAGGGGCCGGAGCCGGCCGGGGGCTGAGCCCGGGGCTGCGGCGACGGCCGGCGTGGTCACGCCGCGAACGCTAGTGCCGTACGCCCTGATCCACGTGAGGTCGTGGGTGCTTCGAGCGCGCGAACCCGCCTCGGACCTCACGTGGCTCACCGTGGGGCGCACTCGGACCCCGGGACGCGTGCGGCGGCGACTTTCTTTCCTCCACAGCCGGTGTACACCGTTTCCGCAGGTCAGCTGGGGTGCGGCCGCTGATCCACAGGCTTGCCCACAGGTCGTCCGCCGGGTCGTCCACAGCAACACGCGGGCACGTCCCCACCCCGTCCACAGCGTTGTCCACAGGGTGTGGGGGACGGTCGTTGACGGGGGTCGCGCGGCACTCGTAGCGTCCTTCGCACGGAGCCCCCCGGCGCTCCGGGCCCGTTCGCAAGGGGAAGGCGAACGGACCCGGTTGCCGGGGGGCTCCGTGGTGTCCGGGGTGCCGACTGCCGGTGATCCACGCGTACGTCGAGGTGGATCCAGCGCGCGATTCCACCTGAAGGTCCGCGTGGATCACCCCGGGGCCGGGTGGCGTACGGCAGGAGCGTCCGCGGCGGGCGCTACTCGCCCGTGAACACCGCCGGGCGCTTCTCGGCGCGCGCCTTCAGCCCCTCCTGGAGATCGGCTGTGGCGAGGGTGACCGGCTGCGCCAGCGCCTCCCAGCGCAGCGCGTCCTCGAAGCTCGCGTGCCCGCCGTCGGCGAGGGCGATCTTGTGGAACCGCTGCGCCACGGGAGCACCCGACGCGACCTGACCGGCGTGCTCGAGGGTGCGCTCCAGCAGGGCGCCGTCGTCGTACACCGCGCTGCACAGGCCCAGCCGCAGCATCTCGTCGGCGTCGACGACCCGGCCGGTGAGCAGCAGCTCGCGGGCGTGCGCCAGCCCCACGACCTCGGGCAGCAGGTAGGTCGTCGTCATGCCTGCCGCCATGCCGAGCTGGGCGAAGGGCACCGTGAACTTCGCCGAGCGCCCGGCGTAGCGGATGTCGCAGGACAGCGCGAGCGACCCGCCGGCGCCGACCGCGGCACCGTTGACGGCAGCGATCGACGGGACGTCGAGGCTCCGCAGCGAGAGCCAGGTCGTGTAGAAGGGCAGCATCCGGTCGCGCAGCTGAGCGGGGCTGGCGTCCGGCTCGGAGGCCAGCCAGCTGACGTCCCCGCCGGCGCAGAACGCCTTCCCCTCACCGGTCACGACGACGCAGCGCACGGACCGGTCACCCCTCAGCGAGGCGACGGTCTCACCCCACTCCGCGGTGAGCTCGCCGGTCATCGCGTTGCGCTTGTCGGGCAGCGCCAGGGTGAGCAGCACGACGCCGTTCTCGTGCCGTTCGACGCGCAGGGACTCCGGCATGACGGGCTCCTCCGGGACTCGTGGGACTGCTGAGGCTAGCGAGGCGACCAGGTCGCCCTGACGGGGTGTCCTTGTCACCCGTTCGAGTGGCCGGAGCGGGCCGAGAAGCGGTCGACATGAGAGGAGTTCCCGCTCCGCTGCCCTGCGGAGACTCCCCCGGCTCCTGACCCGCCGAACGACGAGGACGCCACATGGACACCGCCAGCAGCATCGCACCGGCGACCCCCGCTCGGGGTCGAACCGGTCCGCTGCTCGCGCTCGCGCTCGCCGCGACGACCGCCTTCTCCCTCCTCGCGCCGGCGACTGCCGCGGGGCCACCGGTCGTGCAGGTCGTCGTGACGGCGGCGCAGGACGGTGCCGCAGGTGTCTCCTCGGCCGTCCGCGCGGTGCTCGCTGCGGGCGGAGCGGTGAACGCAGAGCTGCCGCTGGTGGGGGGCGTCTCCGCCACCCTGCCGGCCGGCGCGGTGCTGCCCCCGTCGTACGTCGTCGCCGAGGATCGGCCGATGCACCTGGCGGGCGCGTCCGCCGACGGGGGCGCCAACTCCACCGTCCGCGCGACCCTCGGCCTCGGCGCTCCCGCCGGCGAGGGCGCCGGCGTGACGGTGGCGGTCGTCGACACCGGTGTCGCGGACGTCCCGGACCTGGCGGGTCGGGTCACCCACGTCAACGTCACCGGTGAGGGCAGCGGCGACGAGTACGGCCACGGCACCTTCGTCGCGGGCCTGGTGGCCGGCGACGGCAGCACCTCCAACGGCCTCTACGCCGGAGCGGCCCCGGCGGCGAAGATCCTCGACGTGCGGGTCGCCCGGGCGGACGGCTCGACGAGCCTGTCGCTGGTGCTCGCCGGTCTGGAGGAGGTCGCTCGCCGGCCGTACGTCGACGTCGTCAACCTCTCGCTCTCCTCCGGCAGCCCGCTGCCCTACCAGCTCGACCCGCTGACCCAGGCCCTCGAGCGGCTGTGGGAGCGCGGTGTCGTCGTCGTCGTGCCCTCGGGCAACGACGGTGAGACCGCCGGCCCGAGCGTCACCTCGCCGGGCGTCGACCCGATGCTGCTCACCGTCGGCGGCCTGGACCACGAGAACGACGCCGACCGCACCAACGACGCGGTCGCGCCGTGGTCCGGCAAGGGTCCTGCGCCGCAGGACGTCGCGAAGCCCGACCTCGTCGCTCCCGGCCAGTCCGTCGTCTCGCTGCTGGCTCCCGGCAGCGTCGTGGCCAGGAACAACACCGGCTCCGTCGTCGACGACGGCTACTTCCGCGGCTCCGGCACCTCCTTCTCGACGGCGCTGACGGCCGGCGCCGCGGCGGTCCTGCTCGACTCCCGCGAGCTCAGCCCGAACCAGGTCAAGACGCTCCTGACCAGCACGGCGTACGACGTGCTCGGCGACGGCGCCGGCGCGGGCGGTCTGGACGCCGCCGCTGCCGACGCCGCACCCCGGCCGACGGACGACCGTCGCCGGGCCCCGTCGCACCCCGGCCTCCCGCAGCAGTGGGACGCGCTGGTGCAGGCGTTCTTCGACGGCACGCAGGCCGACGCCGCGAACAGCTGGTCGGCCCTGCCGCCCGCCGCGAAGGCGTGGGCCGCCCGCAACTGGACGACGCTCAGCACGGAGGCCCGCAACTGGACCGCCAACAGCTGGAGCGACCTGTTCACCGCGCGCAACTGGACCGCCGGCCAGGGCGGCACCGACGACGAGTGGCAGATGCGGCTGTGGGCCGCGCAGGAGTGGGCCGCCCGCAACTGGACGGCGCGGAACTGGACCGCCCGCAACTGGACGGCTGAGGACTGGGCCGCACGCAACTGGACCGCCCGCAACTGGACCGAGAGCGACTGGGCGGCCCGCAACTGGACGGCCCGGAACTGGACCGCCCGCAACTGGACGGCCGAGGACTGGACCGCCCGCAACTGGACCGCGCGGAACTGGACCGCCCGCAACTGGACCGCGCGGAACTGGACCGCCATCGACTGGGTGTCGTGACCTCCGCCGCCCAGCCCGAGACGCGTCGGCTGCGCCGGCTGGTCCTGCAGGTCGTCCTGCTGGGCCTGCTGGCGCAGCTGGCCGTCGGGCTCCTCGTCCCCGACAGCGCGCCGGTCGTCGACCTCGAGGCTGCCGGCGGCTGGCTCGGCTGGGCCACTGGCCTGCCGCTGGTCGGCGCTCTGCTGATCCTCACCTTCATCGGCGACCTCGTCGCCGTGCCGATCCGGCACGAGGACGACCAGACCGAGGAGCTCACGCTCTTCGAGGCCGCCGTGGTCGTCGGCGCCCTGCTGCTGCCGCTGCACTGGGCGCTCGTCATACCGGTCGCCGCGTCGCTCCTCACGTCGATCGCCCGCCGTCGCCAGCCGCTCAAGGCGGTCTTCAACGCCGGCAACCTCGCGGCCGGCGCCGCGGTGCTCGTCGGCACGCTGCACCTCGTGGCCGCGGGCGGCGGTGGCATCACCTTCCAGGTCGTGCTGGCCCTCTGCGTCGGCACGCTCGCCTTCACCACCCTGAACCTCATCGCGCTGTCCCGGGTGCTCGCCGTCGTCGGCGGCGACGACCCGTGGGCGGTCGTCCGGCACGGCGCCCGGCTGTCGGTCATCACCGCGGCCGGCAGCGTCGCGCTCGGCGCCAGCACGGTCACCCTCGCCTGGGCGGCCCCGGCGCTCATCCCGCTCACCGTCATGCCCGCGGCCGCCCTCGCCTTCGCCTACCGCGCCGCCGCTCTCGAGATCGAGGAGCGGACGATGTCGTCCCGGCTGCTCGAGCTCTCCAAGGTGCTCGCCGGCCGGCTCGACGCCGACGAGGTGGTCGAGCAGTTCCTGGCGCTGTCCCGGATGGCCTTCGGCGCCGACCTCGCCGTGGCCGTGCTGCTGCCCGAGGACGGCTCGGAGGAGCCGCCGCTCACCGTGCTGCACGACGCCGAGAGCGGCATCCGCCGCCGGTCCGCCGACCTCGGCGAGCTCGGCCTGCTCGGCTGCCGCAGCGGCGCGACCCTGCTGTCGGACGGCCTGCCGGCCGGCTGGCGGCAGGCCGCACTGGCCCCGCTCGAGGCCGACGGTCAGCGGCTCGGCGTCGTCGTGCTGGTCACCCGGTCCACCGGCCGTCGACTCGGCCCGCGCCAGCTCAGCCTGCTCACCCCGCTGACCAGCGCGCTCGGCGTGGCGCTGCGCGGGGCGGCGCACCTGCAGCAGCTCACCGAGGAGAAGAGCAAGCTGCAGGCGGTCGTCGACCAGTCCTCCGACGGCATCCTCGTGCTCGACGGCGACGGGGCGGTGCTGCTCTGGAGCCCCGCCCTGACCGCCCTCACCGGACGCACCGAGGCCGAGGCGCTCGGCGTCCCGCTGGCGCAGTCGCTGCACACCATCGGCTCGGACGGCGAGCGGTGCGACCCGTTCACCGCCGGCCGCGCCGCCCTCACGCCCGACGCCCCGCACACCACCGTCGAGCTGCTCCTCAAGCGCACCGACGGCGAGCAGCGGGTCATCCGCTGCGCCCACGCCGGCGTGTTCTCCGAGGGCGAGCTGGTCCGCGACGTCGTCATCGTCCACGACGTCACCCGGGAGCGGCAGGTCGAGCGGCTCAAGGCCGACTTCATCGCGACGGTCTCCCACGAGCTGCGCACGCCGGTCACCCCCATCAAGGGGTACGCCGACCTGCTCCGCCGGCGCGGCGAGTCCATGACGCTGGAGCGCCGCAACGAGTGCCTCGAGGTGATCAGCGACCGCTGCGACCACCTGGCCCGCCTGGTCGAGGACCTGCTGCTCGCCTCCCGCATCTCCGCGACCGAGGGCTCCGCCACCGCGCAGGTCGACCTCGGCTCCGGTGACCTGGTGGCGCTGGTCCACCGGGCCGCCGGCGACTTCGGCGCCGACGGCGAGCGCGTACGGCTGTCGCTCCCGGCCGACCCGGTCGCGGTCACCTGCGACCCGATGCGGGTCATCCAGGTGCTCACGAACCTGATCGGCAACGCCCTGAAGTACTCCCCGGCCGGCTCCCCCGTCGACGTGCGGCTGGTCGCCGACGACGCCGTTGCGTACGTCGACGTCGTCGACCACGGCCGGGGCATCCCGGCCGACCAGCTGGAGCGCGTCTTCGAGAAGTTCCACCGGGTCGAGGACCCGATGCGGATGACCACCGGCGGAACCGGGCTCGGGCTCTACATCGCCCGCCAGCTCGCGACGGCGATGGGCGGCACGCTGCAGTGCACGTCCACCCTCGGCAGCGGGTCGGTGTTCCGGTTCACCCTGCAGCGGGCCGTGCCGGTGCCGCTCGCGCTCGGCGGGCGGCTGGTCCCCGAGGCGCGCGGCGACGCCGCCGAGGCCCGGGATGCGCGGCTGCAGGCCTCCTGAGGTCTACGCTCCGCGTACGCCCGCGCGCCGTCCGGCCGCGGACCTGAGCTGTGGAGGACCTCGTGGCCGAGAGCTACAACGGGTACTGCGTCAAGTGCAAGGAGAAGCGCGACTTCGAGGGCGAGGTCAAGGTCAGCGAGTCCGGTCGCCGGATGGCGCAGGGCCTGTGCCCCGTCTGCGGCACCAAGATGAACCGGATCCTCGGCAAGGCCTGACCCCGCACGACCCCGTCTTCCCGGAATCCCCAGCACCCTGGTGCTGGGGATTCCGCTGTGTCGGGGGGCTGTGGACGGAGCGGGCCGCCGGGGCGCGGGAGGTGCCAGCCTGCGGACCTCCACTCGGACCGCTCCCGGAGGTGCCTCGTGCGCCCGTTGCTGACGACCGCCGCCCGCCGCCTGTGGCGCGACCGCGAGACCCTCCAGCTGGGCCGCTCCCCCGGCCGCTCGGCCGTGCTGGCCGGCGTGGACCCCGTCACCCGCGCCGCGCTGGCGCTGCTCGACGGCACCCGCGACCGGGACGGCTTCGTCTTCGCCGCGGCGGCCGTCGGCTGCCCGCCCGCGCGCGCCGTGCTGCTGCTGGAGCTGCTGGCGTCGGCCGGCCTGCTCGAGGACGCCGGCACCGAGCTGGGCCCGCTGGCCGGCCTCGAGCGGCCCGAGCGCGAGCGGCTCACCGCCGACGTCGCGTCACTGGCGCTGGTGCGCGGCGACGGCGGGCTGCCGGCCGCGCGGGACCGGGTGCGGACCCGGGTGCTCGTCATCGGCGCCGGCCGGGTCGGCGCCCCACTCGCGTCGCTGCTGGCCACCGCCGGCGTGGGTGCGGTCGACGTGCTCGACGAGGTGCCCGCCGCCCCGGAGGACACCGGCGTCGGCGGGCTGGGCCTCGGCGACGTCGGCCGCAGCCGCGGGGAGGTCGCCCGGGAGCGGCTGCGCGCCACCGCGCCGTCGTCGGCCGGACGGCCGGTCCCGCGGGCCGACCTGGTCGTCCTCGCCCCCTCCCGGCCGGAGCAGCTCGACGACGCGCGCGGCCTGTTCGACCCGACGACGCCGCACCTGCTGGCGGAGGTGCGCGAGACGGTCGGGGTGGTCGGGCCGCTGGTGCTGCCCGGCCGGACCGCCTGCCTGCGCTGCCTCGACCTCACCCGCGCCGACCTCGACCCCGACTGGCCCGCGCTCGCCGTGCAGCTGACGATGCCCAGCCGGAGCCGGCTGGTGTGCGACGGCCCGCTCGCCGTGGCCGTCGCCGCCCAGGCGGCCTTCCAGGTGCTCGCCCTGGTGGACGGCACGACCGACCCCGCCGCCGTCGGCGGCACCCTCGAGCTCGCGCTGCCCGACTGGCGCTGGCGGCGCCGCACCTGGCCGCTGCACCCGGACTGCGGCTGCGCGCTGCCCGAGACCGGCTGACGCGCAGCCCCGGGCAGCAGCTCAGGCTGCGACCACCAGCCGCAGGTGGGGGCGCTCGTCGAGCGACGCGAACGCCAGCGGGGCCTCGTCCTCCACCCGCGCCGCGGCGAGCTTGGGGTCGCGCCGGTCGATCCGGTTCTGCACCAGCAGGAAGACCAGCACCACCCCGGCGATGCCGAGCGGCCACTCCGGCGTGCGTGCGACGGCCTGGACCGTCGTCGCCGCGACGGACGGGAGCGCCTCGCCGAGGCCCACCGGCAGCGGCCGGGGCTGCGCGGCCGCGGCCGGCAGCACGATCGGCTCCGCCCCCGTCGGGCGCAGCGGCCGGGCGTCGGCCGCGGCGACCTGCGCGCGACCCGAGCGGGT
>JAKFFB010000249.1:0-14133 GCA_036675425.1 Actinomycetales bacterium
GGCGCCGCAGAACCCCCAAAGCCACCGGCCTCCGCCGGCAGCTGCGCGCGGATCCGTAGACCCCAACCCACTCGCGCGAGCCCCGCTGACCTGCGGGAACGCGCTTGGGGTTCTCGGTGGCGGCGTTGGGGTTGCTCACGAGCACGCTGTGCCATCCGCAGCCGCTCGGCCCACCCTGGAGCCCCACGATGAACAACCCCAAGACCGCGACACCGCTGATCGCCGCCCTCCCACCGGCCCTCGACCTGCCCGCCGCCGCGCACCTGCTCGGCATCAGCCGGACGTCGGCGTACGAGCTGGTCCGGACGGGGGAGTGGCCGTCCCCGGTGCTCCGCCTCGGCCACCGCATCAAGATCCCGACCCAGCCGCTGCTCGAGCTGCTGGGGCTCTCCACAGCCGAGTCAGGAGGCTCTGGCGCGGAGCCGCGATCCCAGGCAGGCTGACCCACCATGCCGGGCTCCGTCTTCAAGCGCTGCGGCTGCCGGCACGAGGACGGCAGCAAGGTTGGCGCCTCCTGCCCCAGGCTCTCCTCCAGCGGCCACGGCACCTGGTACTTCAAGGCTGAGCTGCCGACCGGGCCCGATGGCAGACGCCGACAGGCTCGGCGAGGCGGTTTTGCGACACGCCGGGAGGCGGAGACTGCGCTGACCGACCTGCTCGACCGCGTCAACAAGCGCACTCACGTTGACGCCGGCCGGCAGACGGTCGGCGCCTACCTCGAGCAGTGGCTGGCCGGCAAGGCGGCGCTGCGCAGCACGACGGCCCGCAGCTACCGCGAGCACCTGGACCTCTACCTCCTGCCGGCCCTCGGCCACCTTCGGCTGACGGACCTGAACGAGGCCGACGTCGACGCGATGTACGCCGCGATGCGGCTCGTCGGGAAGCCCGGCGCTCCCGTCACGTCGAACCCGGAGCTGGTGGCGATCCTCGCCGCCCGCAAGAGCACCGAGCCGCCACGCCCGCTGAGCGCCGCCCGGCTGCGGCGGATCCACGCCACCCTCAGGTCGGCCCTCAACACCGCGGTCAAGCGACGGCTCATCGCTTACAACCCCGCCCTGCACGTCGAGCTCGCCACCGGCACCCGGCCTCGAGCGGTCGTGTGGACCGAGGCCCGCACGGACCAGTGGCGGAACTGGCGCGACATCGAACGCGAGCTCCGCGAGGAGCTGATCGTCGCCGAGCGCAAGCTCCGTCGTGCACCTCGGCGGGCGAACCGCACGAAGCTGCAGGACCGCGTCGACGCCGCCCGCACGGCGCTGGCCGCCCACAGCCGGAGCTACTCGCCGCCGGTCGTGTCGGTCTGGACGCCGGCGCAGACCGGAGCGTTCCTCGACTCGATCGCTGATGACCGGCTCTACGCCCTGTTCCACCTCATCGCCTTCCGCGGTCTGCGGCGAGGTGAGGCCGTCGGCCTGCCGTGGGTCAACGTCGACCTGGACCACGGTCAGGTCGTCATCGCCAGCCAGATCGTGCAGCTCGGCTGGGTCACCGAGCAGGCGGCGCCCAAGTCCGACAGCGAGGGAGTCGTCGCGCTCGACGCCGGCACGGTCGAGGTGCTCCGCACCCACCGGGAGCGCCAGCAGGCAGAGGCCGCCGCGCACCCGACGGTGTGGCAGGACACCGGGCTGGTGTTCACCCGCGAGGACGGCAGCCCGCTGCACCCCGACCTCGTCAGCCGCACCTTCGACCGGATGGTCCGCGACGCCGACCTGCCGCCGATCAGGCTGCACGACCTCCGACACGGCGCAGCCACGCTGGCCCTCGCCGGCGGCGCCGACCTGAAGATCGTCAGCGCGATGCTGCGGCACTCGTCCATCACGATCACCGCGGACACCTACACCTCGGTGCTCCCCGAGACCGCCCGCGCGGCAGCTGAAGCGGCCGTTGCGATCGTGCCGCGCAAGCCCCGCGAGGACCGTCCGATGACGTCTGGTTCGGCCGCTCCGGTCCCACCTCGGTCCCACCAGGACCCTGAAGACGACTCTGGGCCTTCTCGTGAAACGAGAAAGCCCAGGTCAAACGGGGTGCGCCGCCAGGGACTCGAACCCCGAACCCGCGGATTAAGAGTCCGCTGCTCTGCCAATTGAGCTAGCGGCGCTGGTGCTGCAGGCGAAGACGATAGCAGGATCCCGGATCAGCCCTCGTCGCCGGGAGGGGGTGCCGCGGGCGGCTCCTCGGGGCTCATCGGGCGGAGCCCCTCGGCGGCCCGGGCGTTGCGGAGCAGGAGCGCGAACTCCTCCGGGTGGAGCTCGGCGAGAGCGTCGCTGGCGGCCCGTCGCGCCCGCCGCTCGCGGACCTCGAGGTCGCCGCTGCCGACGCTGCCGAGCCGCGGTCCGCGCTCGGCCGGAGCGACGGCCGGCTTGGGGGCGGTGCGGGTCGTCGTGACGGTGCTCGCGCGCTTGCGCGGTGCGGGCGCCGGAGCGGTGAGACAGGCGATGCAGGTGGGGGTCTCACCGTCGAAGTCGGCTGTCGGCTTGACCTTCCGGCACGTGTCACAGCGCCGCCAGCCGCTCACCGCTCTCCCCGTCGCACGCCCTCACCGTACGACGGGGCGCCCGGGGGCTGAGAAGGCGGTGCGGGTGAAACGCGCTGATGGGGCTTCCTGGCCGACAAGGTCGCGCGGTGACGCAGTACGCCGACGACGAGCTCGAGGTCGTGCAGCGCTAAGCGGGCTCGACGACGGCGAGCAGCGCCTCGCTCTCCACCTGCTGCCCCGCGGTGACGGCGACCCGCTCGACGACGCCGTCGAGCGGTGCCCGCACGGCGTGCTCCATCTTCATCGCCTCGAGCACGACGAGCACCTGACCAGCCGCCACCGAGGACCCCGCCTCGACCTCCACCCGGACGACCGTGCCGGGCATCGGGGCGACGAGAGCTCCTGCAGCGTGGCCGCTTCCGGGCTCGGGGTAGCGCTCGACCTCGACCAGCGCCGTCGCGCCGAGCTCGCTGTCCACCCACGTGGTCCCGGCGACGGTGGACACCTGGTAGGTCCGGCGCACGCCGTCGACCTCGAGGTCCACCCCGCCCGGTGTGGCGGACCACACCCGGACACCTGAGAGCGCCGTGCCGTCGACCTCGACGACCGTCCCGCTGCGGCGCAGGTCGTAGCCGACGGCGATCTCGCGGTCCCCGACGACGTACGACGTCCGCTGCAGCGTGCTGGGCAGGCTCCGCCAGCCGGACGGCATCGCGGCGAGCACCGGCGCGCTCGCCCGTCGCCCCGCTGCGCCGGCCAGGGCAGCGGCCACGCAGTGCAGGTCCTCGGTCGCAGTGTCGGCCAGCGGCGACGTCAGGTCGTTGCGCTCCAGGAAGGAGGTGTCGACGTCCCCGGACAGCCACGCCTCCGACCGCAGCACGCGGACCAGCAGGTCGCGGTTGGTGCGGATGCCGTGCAGCCGCGCGCCGGACAGCGCCGCCGCGAGCCGCGCGGAGGCCTCGGCACGGGTTGCCCCGTGGGCCAGCACCTTGGCGAGCATCGCGTCGTAGAACGGGCTGACGACCGAGCCGCTCTCGACACCGCTGTCGACGCGGATGCCCGTACCGCAGGGGATCTCGACGCGGTGCAGGGTGCCGGTCACCGGCAGGTAGCCCCGTGCGGGGTCCTCGGCGTAGAGCCGGGCCTCGATGGCGTGACCCGTGATCCCGGCCTCGAGCACCTCGGCAGGAAGCGGTGAGCCCTGCGCCACGAGCAGCTGCAGCCGGACGAGGTCCAGACCGGTGACGAGCTCGGTGACCGGGTGCTCGACCTGCAGCCTGGTGTTCATCTCCAGGAACGCCGGCGTGCCGTCCGGGGACAGCACGAACTCCACCGTCCCGGCCCCGGTGTAGCCGACAGCCTGCGCGGCAGCCACCGCCGCTTCGCACAGCCGCGTCCGGAGCGCGTCGTCGACAGCGGGGGAAGGGGCCTCCTCGAGCACCTTCTGGTGCCGCCGCTGGACCGAGCAGTCGCGCTCGAAGAGGGCGACGCAGCTGCCGTGGGTGTCGGCGAGCACCTGGACCTCGACGTGCCGGGGCCGCTCGACGTACTTCTCGAGGAAGACGGTGCCGTCACCGAAGGCGGACGCCGCCTCCCGCTGCGCGCCGGTCACCGCCGCGACGAGATCGGCTTCAGCGGAGACGATCCGCATGCCGCGGCCGCCGCCTCCGGCGCTCGCCTTGACCAGCACGGGGTAGCCGATGTCCTCGGCGGCCTTGACGAGAGCGTCGTCCGCCAGCCCGGTGGCGTCGACGCCGGCCAGGCACGGCACGCCGGCGTCGGCCATCATCGCCTTGGCCGCGAGCTTGCTGCCCATCGCCTCGATCGCTGCCGGCGGCGGTCCGATCCAGACCAGCCCGGCGTCCAGCACGGCCTGCGCGAAAGCCGCGTCCTCGGAGAGGAATCCGTAGCCCGGGTGGATCGCGTCAGCGCCGGCCTTCAGCGCGGCCGCGACGACGAGGTCGGCGCGGAGGTAGGTGTCGGCGGGGGCGTTCCCCGGCAGGTGCACCGCGCGGTCGGCCTCGCGGACGAAGGGCGCCTCGGCGTCGGCGTCGGAGAAGACCGCGACGGTGCCGATGCCCAGCTCGCGGCAGGTGCGGAAGACGCGGCGGGCGATCTCGCCGCGATTCGCGACGAGGACTCTCGTGATGGCCATCAGTGCCTCCACACGCCGAAGCCGGAGGCGCCCTCGACCGGCACGTTGTGCGCGACCGACAGGCACATGCCGAGCACGTCGCGGGTGTCCCGCGGGTCGATGATGCCGTCGTCGTAGACCCGGCCGGTGTTGGCCAGCGCCAGCGACTCGCTCTCGATCTGCGCCTCGACCAGCTCGCGCATCTGGGCGTCCGCCGCCTCGTCGAACAGCAGCCCGCGCGCCTCGGCCGACTGGCGGGACACGATCGACAGCACGCCGGCCAGCTGTGCCGGCCCCATGACGGCCGACTTCGCGCCGGGCCAGCTGAAGAGGAAGCGGGGGTCGTACGCGCGACCGCACATGCCGTAGTTGCCGGCGCCGTAGGAGGCGCCCAGCACGATCGTGAAGTGCGGGACCTTGCTGTTCGCGACGGCGTTGATCATCTTGGCGCCGTCCTTGATGATGCCGTCCTGCTCGTACTTCTTGCCGACCATGTAGCCGGTGGTGTTCTGCAGGAAGACCAGCGGGGTGTCGGCGGAGTTGGCCAGCTGGATGAACTGCGCGGCCTTCTCCGACTCCTCGCTGAAGAGCACGCCGCGGGCGTTGGCCAGCACCCCCACCGGGTAGCCGTGGATGCTCGCCCAGCCGGTGACGAGCGACGTGCCGTAGAGCGGCTTGAACTCGTCGAAGCGCGAGCCGTCGACGACGCGGGCAAGGACGTCGCGCGGGTCGAACGGCACGCGGAGGTCCGCCGACGGGATGGCCAGCAGGTCCTCGACGTCGTGCAGCGGCGGGTCCGCCGGACGGCTGGGGGAAGGGCCGCGCTTGCGCCGGTTGAGACCTCGTACGACCTGGCGACCGAGCCGCAGCGCGTCGACCTCGTCGACGGCGAGGTAGTCGGCCAGTCCCGAGGTGCGGGCGTGCATCTCGGCGCCGCCGAGGGACTCGTCGTCGCTGTCCTCGCCGGTCGCCATCTTCACCAGCGGCGGTCCGCCGAGGAAGACCTTCGCGCGCTCCTTGACCATCACGACGTGGTCGCACATGCCCGGGACGTACGCGCCACCTGCCGTCGAGTTGCCGAAGACCAGCGCGATGGTGGGGATCCCGGCGGCGCTGAACTGGGTGAGGTCGCGGAACATCGCGCCGCCGGGGATGAAGATCTCGGCCTGAGTCGGCAGGTCGGCGCCGCCGGACTCGACCAGGTTGATCAGGGGGAGCCGGTTCTCGCGGGCGATCTGCATCGCGCGACGGACCTTCTTGGCGCTGACCGGGTTCGTGGCGCCGCCGCGCACCGTCGGGTCGTTGGCCACGATGAGGCACTCGACGCCCTCGACCACGCCGATCCCGGTGACGACGCTGGCGCCGAGCGGGAAGCTCGTGCCGTACGCCGCCAGGGGTGACAGCTCGAGGAAGGGCGCGTCGCGGTCCAGCAGCAGCTCGATCCGCTCGCGGGGGAGCAGCTTGCCGCGGGAGCGATGCCGCGCGACGGACTTCTCCGAGCCGGCGAGGACGGCGTCGTACTGCCGCCCGAGCTCCTCGAGATGGGTGAGCATCGCGGCCCGGTTGGTCTCGTGCTCGGGCCGGCGACGGTCGAGCGCGTCTGCCAGGGCAGGCATGGTCCTCCTCGTTCGGCCGGTCGCGGGGAGCCTAGACCCGCCGAGTGAACGACGGCTAACGTGACCCGCATGGAGTCCACCCTCTTCGAGCCCGAGCACGACGCCTTCCGCGATTCGGTGCGGTCCTTCATGACCAAGCACGTCGCGCCGTTCCACAAGGAGTGGGAGCAGGCGGGCATCGTCGACCGCTCGGTGTGGACCGAGGCCGGCAAGCAGGGCCTGCTCGGCATGGACGTGCCGGAGCAGTACGGCGGCGGCGGCATCAAGGACTTCCGCTACAACTGCGTGGTCTCCGAGGAGATCACCCGCGTCGGCGGCAGCGGCGTGGGCTTCACGCTGCACAACGACGTCGCCGCGCCGTACCTCATCGACCTCACGACTGAGGAGCAGAAGCAGCGCTGGCTGCCGCCGTTCGTCACAGGCGAGATGATCACCGCCATCGCGATGAGCGAGCCGGGCGCCGGCTCGGACCTGCAGGGGCTCAAGACGACCGCCCGCCGCGACGGGACCGACTGGGTCATCAACGGCTCCAAGACGTTCATCACCAACGGCATCAACTCCGACCTGGTGCTCGTCGTCGCGCGCACCGACCCGGAGAAGGGCGCCCACGGCTTCTCGATCCTCGCCGTCGAGCGCGGCATGAAGGGCTTCGAGCGGGGTCGCAACCTCGAGAAGGTCGGCATGAAGGCGCAGGACACCGCCGAGCTGTTCTTCGACGAGGTGCGGGTCCCGGCCGAGAACCTCGTCGGGCGCGAGGGCGGCGGCTTCATCCACCTGATGGAGAAGCTCCCGCAGGAGCGGCTGTCCATCGCGGTGGTCGCGGCCGCCGCGTCGAAGAAGGTCTTCGACCTGACGCTGGACTACTGCAAGGGGCGGACGGCATTCGGCAAGCCGATCGGCAGCTTCCAGCACAACCGCTTCGTGCTGGCCGAGATGGCCACCGAGATCGAGATCGCCCGGCACTACATCGACAAGGCTGTCCTCGCGCTCAACGCCGGCGAGCTCACGGTGCAGGACGCCGCCATGGCGAAGTGGTGGACGACCGAGCTGCAGAAGCGCGTCGTCGACCAGTGCGTCCAGCTGCACGGCGGCTACGGCTACATGCTGGAGTACCCGGTCGCCAAGGCGTTCATCGACTCGCGCGTGCAGACCATCTACGGCGGCACGACCGAGGTCATGAAGGAGATCATCGGTCGGTCGCTCGGTGTCTGAGCCGCGCACGCCGATCGACGGGGTGCGGGACCACCTGCGGTCGATGGCCGGGCGCATCGACGACGACGTCCTGCCGCCGCACTACCCGACCTGCCTCGGCTGCGGGCCCGACGCCGAGCAGGGCTACCACCTGCAGGTGCGCCGCGAGGGCGACGAGATGGTGGCCGAGCACGTCTTCGAGCCGCGGCACTCCGGCGCCCCCGGCATCGCGCACGGCGGTGCGGTGGCGACGGTGGTGGACGACGTCCTCGGCTTCATGCTCTACGTCGCGCTCGTGCCGGGGGTGACCCGCAAGCTCGAGGTGGAGTACCTCAAGCCGGTGCTCATCGGCGTCCGCTACACGATCCGCGCCAAGGTCGACGAGATCGACGGGCGGAAGCTCTGGTTCTCCTGCAGCTGCACCGACCCCGACGGCGTCGAGACCTTCCGGGCCAAGGGCCTGTTCCTGACCGTCGGGCTGGAGCACTTCGCCCAGGGCACCTCCTCCGGCGGCGGCCAGAACCCGGTCGCTCCCTAGCGGTCGGCCAACCGCTGCCAGGCGCCGGGGGCGATCTCGCCGATCAGCAGGAAGCGGCCGTCACCGTCGGGGCGCAGCACGACCGCGCCGCCCTCCTCGGGGGTCGCATCGACGGCGAGCCGCAGGTTGGTGACGTGCCCGACCAGGACCGTGTTTCCCTCGGAAGGCTCCTCGGACAGCATCGCCCGCAGCCGCGCCTCGGCCCTCTCCTCGCCGTCCGCGCCCTCCGGGATCGGCAGGAGGGCGTCGTCGCGTTGGACGCGGCCGAAGGCCAGGTCGGCGGTGTCGGCCGTCCGGCAGTAGGGGCTGCCGCGGACGTCGCCGATCGGGATGTCGAGCGCGCGGATCGCCGCCCCGATGTCGCGCGCCTGCCGGCGGCCCTCGTCGGTCAGCCCGCGCTGCTTGCTGCACGGGTCGGTCGGCAGGCCGTCCGCGGCGTCGGAGTGCGTGATGGCGTGCCGCAGGTAGAGCACCAGCCCGCCGTCCTGCAGCGCCTCGACCAGCGCGTCCCCGGTGAGCGGTCCCTCCGGCTCCGGCGCCGACAGCCCGCTGCAGCCGCTGAGCAGCAGCACGGTCAGGAGCCATCGGAGGACCACGCCCCCATGTTGCCCTCCGCACCCGGACTGGTTCGCACACGACGTGATCCACTCCTGGCGCCGGCACGCTCCGCCCGCACCTGGCAGGCCCCGTCGTGGATCAGGTCGTGTGCGAAGGAGCTCGCATCATCACGACCATCAGCGGCGGGCGGGCGTCCGGCGGCTCAGCAGGGCCGACAGCGCCATCTTGCGGAGCAGCGCCTCGTGCCGATCGGCAGGGACCGCCGGCGCCGTGAAGGCCGTGCCGTTGAGCATCGCGAGCGTGGACCCGACGACCACGGACACCTCACCGGCGTCGAGGTCCTCGCGCAGGGCGGAGAGCACGCCGTGCCAGAGCTGGTCGTACTCGCGCATCCGACGGCGCAGCGACCGGCGCACGTCGTCGGAGAGCGCGCGCACCTCGCGGACCCAGACCGCGATGAGCGCCCGCTGCTCGAGCCCGAAGGCGACGTGCAGCGAGACGAGCGCCTCCAGAGCTGAGTACGGCTCGTCCTGCTCGGCCACGATGCTCCGCGCGCCGTCGAGCATCCGGGTCATCGCCCGGTCGCACAGCGACTCGAGCAGCGCGCCCTTGCTCGCGAAGTGCCGGTAGACCCCCGGCCCGCTGATCCCGGCCGCCGCTCCGATGTCGTCGATGCCGACGGCGTGGAAGCCGCGGTCGGCGAACAGCTGCGCCGCAGCCTCGAGCAGCTGCTCGCGGCGGGGGAGCGCGGTGGTCATGCGGCCCAGGCTAGCGGCCCATGTGAGCCGCCGTTAACACGCGCTGGTTGACTGCTGCCATGGCCACGGACCTCGCCACCCTCCTCGCCGACCTGCGGGACGAGCAGGCCGACCTGCGCGCGCTCGTGCAGGACGCCGACCTCGACACCCCGACGCCCGCCGAGGGCTGGGACGTGCGGGACGCGGTCTCGCACCTCGCCGGCACCGACGTCGAGGCGCTGCTCGCCGCGACCGATCCGGACGCCTTCGTCGCGAAGCTCCCTCAGGTCGCCGCGGACATCGACGGCTTCCTGACCGGCCAGCTCGTCGAGCGCCGGGGCCTCCCCAAGGATCGGCTGATGGACGACTGGCAAGCAGGTTTCGACGCGATGGTGACCGCGTTCGCCGACGTGCCGGCCGGGACGAAGGTGCCCTGGTACGGCCCGCCGATGAGCCCGGCGTCCTTCGCCACCGCGCGGCTGATGGAGTACTGGGCGCACGGCCAGGACGTCGCCGACGCGCTCGGCGTGCGGCGCGTGCCGACCGCCCGGCTGCGGCACATCGCGCACCTCGGCGTGCGCACCCGCGGCTTCTCCTACGTCAACCGCGGGCTCACCCCGCCGGAGACCGACGTCGCTGTCGAGCTGACGGCTCCCGACGGCAGCACCTGGTCGTTCGGCGCGGGCGAGCAGCGCGTCACCGGTCCGGCCGAGGACTTCTGCCTGCTCGTCACGCAGCGCCGCCACCGCAGCGAGCTGAGCCTCACGGCCGAGGGCGAGGACGCCGACCGCTGGCTCGACGTCGCCCAGGCCTTCGCCGGCCCGCCCGGGCCCGGCCGCGCACCGAAGGGGAGCACCGCATGACCGACCCGTGGGAGACCGACGAGCGGCGCGCGCTGCGCCAGCTGGCGCGCGACGTCGTGGCGAAGGAGGTCGCGCCGAACGTCGAGCAGTGGGAGACCGACGGCGAGCTGCCACGCGAGCTGCACAAGACCTTCGCCGACGCCGGCCTGCTCGGGGTCTCCTTCCCCGAGGCGATGGGCGGCGGCGGGGGAGACGCGATCGACTCCGCCATCCTGAGCGAGGAGATCATCCTCGGCGGTGGCTCCGGCGGTGTCGTCGCCGGTCTCATGACGCACGGCATCGCGATCCCGCACATGGCCCGCAACGGCTCGCCCTACCTGGTCGACCGCTACGTCAAGCCGACCCTGGCAGGGGATCTCATCGGCGCGCTCGCGGTCACCGAGCCGGGCGGCGGCTCGGACGTCGCCCGCCTCCGGACGAGGGCGGTCCGCGACGGCGACTCGTACGTCGTGAACGGCTCGAAGACCTTCATCACCAGCGGCGTACGGGCGGACTTCGTCACGGTCGCCGTCCGCACGGGGGGCGAGGGCCATGGGGGCATCTCGCTGCTGGTGGTCGACAGGGGGACGCCCGGCTTCACCGTCGACAGGCGGCTGGACAAGATGGGGTGGCGCTGCTCCGACACCGCCGAGCTCGGCTTCGCCGACGTGCGCGTGCCGGTGGAGAACCTCGTCGGCCAGGAGAACGAGGGCTTCGTCCAGATCATGCAGCAGTTCCAGTCGGAGCGGCTGGGGCTCGCGGTCCAGGCGTACGCCACCGCGCAGCGCTGCGTCGACCTGACCATCCCGTGGGTGCGCGAGCGGGAGACCTTCGGCCGGCCGCTGTCCAGCCGGCAGGTCGTGCGGCACCGCGTCGCGGAGATGGCCCGCAAGGCCTGGGTCGCCAAGGCGACGACGCGGGCCGCGATGGCGGCCTGGCAGGCGACGGGCGCCGCGGTGCTCGAGGTGTCGATGGCGAAGAACACCGCCTGTCAGCTCTGCGACGAGGTGGTCGACGACGCGGTGCAGCTGTTCGGCGGGACGGGCTACCTGCGCGACAGCGAGGTGGAGCGGCACTACCGCGACAGCCGGATCCTGCGGATCGGCGGCGGCACCGACGAGATCATGAACGAGGTCATCTCGAAGCTGCTGCCCCTGTAGGAACGCCGACGATCTTCGTCATGTGGCGGCGCGACACGCGGTGCGGCGCCCCACATGACGAAGATCGTCGCGGGGTGGTGCGAGGTGTCAGGCCAGGTCGTCGGCGTCGGCCTTGGCGGCCTCGGTGTCGGAGGCGGCGCCGCCCGACTCGCGCTCGAAGGCGCCCTCGACCTCGAGGTCGCTGCTGGTGGCGTCGGCGACCTGCTCGGTCAGCTCCTTGTCGTCGACGCCCTCGCCGGCGGGACGGGTCGTGCCGGCATCAGTGGCGGGCTGCTCGCTCATGGGGATTCCTCTCGGGACAGGAAAGATCGGTCGGAGGGGCCCCTACCCGGCAGCGGCGCCGCTGCACCCGTGCGTTGCGTCCTGCTCAGCGGAGCGCTTGCGCGCTCGCTGCGCAGGACGCAACGGGTCGTCAGGGTCGCAGCTGACGGAGCACGGTCGGCACCTCGTCGAGCAGCTCCCGGGCGAGGAAGCCGACCCGTCCGATCCGTGCCGTGAGCAGGTCGCCGGCCGCCGAGTGGAGGTACTGCCCCCAGACCGCGGCCTGTGCCGGCTCGGCGCCGCGGGCCAGTGCCCCGCCGACCAGACCGGCGAGCACGTCCCCCGAGCCGGAGGTGCCCAGGCCGATGCCGCCGGCCTCGACGCACCAGCAGCGCCCGTCCGGCGCGGCCACCCAGCCGGGTGCGCTGACCACGGCGCCGTAGCGCGAGGCCGCGGCGACGGCCGCCTCGGCGCCGGCCGCGGAGGACTCGCCGAGCAGCGCCGCCAGCTCGCCGTCGTTCGGGGTCAGCACCGCGGTGACGCCGGCGAGCGCCGAGGGCGTCAGCGCGGTCAGCGCCAGCCCGTCGAGCACCACCGGCGTCGACCCCAGCCGCGGCAGCACCGCCGTCAGCAGCTCGCCGGCGCCGTCCTTCGACATCAGCCCGGGCCCGATCACCACCGTCGAGGCATCGGCAGCGCGCGTCACCACCTCCTGGGAAGCCGACGCTGCCAGCGAGCCGTCCGGCCCCGCCGCCAGGCCCACGACCGCCGCCTCCGGCACCGCCACCGCGAGCGCCACCGACGTCTCCGCGACCGTGACGACCTGCAGCCTGCCGGCGCCGGAGCGCAGCGCGGCCAGGCCGGTCAGGAGGAGCGCGCCGGGGGTGCTGACCGAGCCCCCGACGACGAGCACCGTCCCGCGCTCGTGCTTGTCACCGCCGTCGTCGACCTCCGGCACCGGCCACTCACGCAGCGACTGCGGGGTGACGACGTCAGCGGGGGGCACCGGGGGCGTCCGGCTCGGCGGTGACCTGCTCGTCCTGCTCCTCCAGCGGGGCCGCTTCGTTGTAGCGGTGCAGCGCCAGCCGGCCGGCTTCCTTGTCGTAGCGGTAGGAGGTGACGGAGCAGTTGATGACCTCGGCCTCCTTGTCCAGGGCGAGCACCTGGTGCTCGTCCATGCCCTCGAGGACGTAGCGGGTGAGCAGCACGACGACCTGGTGCGCCATCACCAGCACCCGCTCGCCCTGCGCGTCGGTGCGGATGTCGTCCATCACCGCGCGCAACCGCTGCAGCACGTCGGTCCACGACTCCCCGCCGGGAGGCCGGTGGTAGAACTTGCCGATCGCGGCCCGGCGCTCGCTCTCCTCCGGGAACTGCGCGGTGATGCCGTGCCGGGTGAGCCCGTCGAGCACCCCGAACTCACGCTCGCGGAGCCGTTCGTCGACGACCCGCGGCACCTCGAGCCCGGCTGCCTCGAGGGCGTGGTCCGCGGTCTGCTGCGCGCGGACGTACGGCGAGGTCCACAGCACCGTCGGCTGGTCCTCCCGCGGCTGCTCGGCGATCCAGCGGCCGAGGGCGCGGGCCTGCCGCACGCCCAGGTCGGACAGCGGCACGTCGACGTCGCGGTGCGAGAGGTCGAGCCGCTCGTGGCCGGCGGCCTCCGCGGCGTCGCGGGCGACGTTGCCGGCGCTCTCGCCGTGCCGCACCACCCACAGGGTGGCCGGCCAGGGCGCATCGGGTCCGGTGCGAGGCAGCATGCCGATCTCCTTGCCCGCCGAGGCCCTCCTCACACGGCGGAGCGGCCCGGTCCGCCGGTAACCTGGGAGGCGTGAAGGCGTTCCTGTCCCCGAGGTGGCTCGGGTGGCACGCGCTGCTGCTGGTGTCGCTCGTGGCTCTCGGCCGGATCGGCTGGTGGCAGTGGGAGACCGCCCGCGACGAGGGTGACTGGCAGAACTACGGCTACGCCGTGCAGTGGTGGCTGTTCGCCGCCTTCGCGGTCTTCCTGTGGGTCAAGCTGGTCCTCGACGAGCTCGACCCGTCGCGGGTGACCGATCGCGAGGCGGCGGCCGAGCCGCCGCTGCCGCAGCCGGACCTGCGCCCCCAGGCCGCCGTGCAGGACGACGAGGACGAGGAGCTGGCGGCGTACAACCGGCACCTCGCCCGGCTGGCCGAGCAGGCGCGGGAGTGAAGGGCGCGCTGCTGCGCTACCGGGTGCTGGCCAACGTCGTCGGCGTCATCCTGGTGGTCTTCCTGCTGCTCGCCATGCCGCTGAAGTACCTCGCCGGCGAGGACTGGCTCGCGGAGCACATCGCCCAGCCGCACGGCTTCTCGTACATGGTCTACCTCGCCTTCACCTTCGACCTGGCCCGGCGTGCGGGGTGGTCCACCTGGCGGACCCTCGGCGTCATGCTGGCGGGCACGGTGCCGTTCCTGTCCTTCGTCGTCGAGCGGCGCAACACCCGCGAGCTGCGTACGGCGGTCTGACCTCAGGCCGGCCGGCCGCGCCCGAGCTCGAGCAGGGCCAGGGCGATGGTGGCGCCGGGTCGGCCGAGAGCGCTGCGCCAGCGGCCGACCACCTCGTTCTCCCGGGCGTGCACGACGCGGGGGCCGCCCGCGGACT
>JAKFFB010000084.1:0-2510 GCA_036675425.1 Actinomycetales bacterium
AGCTGTGGGCGGAGGTTCCCCAATGAGCGTCGGCGAAGCGCTCCCGCACGAGAGTGCCGCCCTGCACGTCACCGGGCGCGCGCTCTACACCGACGACCTGGTGAACCGCACGCACAACGTCCTGCACGCGCACCCGGTGTGCTCGCCGCACGCCCACGCGCGCGTCACACGCATCGACACCTCGAGGGCGCTTGAGGTCGACGGGGTCGTGCGAGTGCTCACCGCCGACGACGTCCCCGGCATCAACGACGCCGGGGTCAAGCACGACGAGCCGCTGTTCCCGGAGATCGTGATGTTCGTCGGACACGCCGTCTGCTGGGTGCTGGGGGAGACCCTCGAGGCCGCGCGACTGGGCGCGGAAGCGGTCGAGGTCGACTACGAGCAGCTGCCCGCGATCATCGCGCTGACCGAGGCGATCGAGGCCGGGAGCTTCCAGGGCGGCCAGCCCGTCGTGGAGCGTGGGGACGTCGAGCTCGGCTTGGCCGGCGCGACCCACGTCTTCAGCGGCGTCACCGAGATGGCCGGCCAGGAGCACTTCTACCTCGAGACTCACGCCTCGCTGGCGCTGGTCGACGAGGGCGGCCAGGTGTTCGTGCAGAGCAGCACCCAGCACCCCACCGAGACGCAGGAGATCGTCGCGCACGTGCTCGGCGTGCACAGCCACCACGTCACGGTGCAGTGCCTGCGGATGGGAGGTGGTTTCGGCGGCAAGGAGATGCAGCCCCACGGCTTCGCGGCGATCGCTGCCCTCGGCGCGGTCCTGACCGGCCGGCCGGTCCGCCTGCGGCTGAGCCGGACCCACGACATGACCATGACTGGCAAGCGGCACGGCTTCCACGCGCAGTGGCGGGTCGGTTTCGACGACGACGGGCGGTTGGCGGCGCTCGAGGCGACGCTGACCTCGGACGGCGGCTGGAGCCTGGACCTGAGCGAGCCGGTGTTGGCGCGCGCCCTGTGCCACGTGGACAACGCCTACTGGATCCCGCACGTCCGCCTCCACGGCCGCGTGGCCCGCACCAACAAGACCTCGCAGACCGCCTTCCGCGGCTTCGGCGGTCCGCAGGGGATGCTGGTGATCGAGGACATCCTCGGTCGTTGCGCGCCGCTGCTCGGCATCGATCCGATCGCGCTGCGGAGCCGCAACTTCTACGTCGACGGGCAGGCCACGCCGTACGGACAGGTGGTCCGCCACCCCGAGCGGGTTGCCGCCGCGTGGGAGCAGGTGCTGTCGACCGGGGAGGTCGCGCACCGGCGGGACGAGATCGCCGCGTTCAACGCCGCCCATCAGCACACCAAGCGCGCGCTCGCGGTGACCCCGCTGAAGTTCGGCATCTCCTTCAACTTCACGGCCTTCAACCAGGCCGGCGCGCTGGTGCACGTCTACAAGGACGGCTCGGTGCTGATCAACCACGGCGGCACCGAGATGGGCCAGGGCCTGCACACCAAGATGCTGCAGGTCGCCGCCACCGCCCTGGGCGTGCCGCTGGAGAAGGTGCGACTCGCGCCCACGCGCACCGACAAGGTGCCCAACACGTCCGCGACCGCCGCAAGCTCCAGCGCCGACCTGAACGGCGGCGCCGTCAAGAATGCGTGCGAGCAGATCCTCAACCGCCTGACCCAGTACGCCGCCGGGCGCGAGCTGCCCTGGGAGGAGCTCGTCCGCGAGGCCTACTTCAGCCGGGTGCAGCTGTGGGCGGCCGGCTTCTACCGCACCGAGGGCATCCACTGGGACTCCACGGTGATGCGGGGGCACCCGTTCAAGTACTTCGCGTACGGCGTGTGCGCCGCCGAGGTGGAGGTCGACGGGTTCACCGGCGCCTACCGCACCCGGCGCGTCGACATCGTGCACGACGTCGGTGACAGCCTCTCGCCGCTCGTCGACCTCGGCCAGATCGAGGGCGGCTTCGTGCAGGGGGTGGGCTGGCTGACGCTGGAGGACCTGCGGTGGGACGAGACCGACGGCCCCGGCCGTGGTCGCCTGACCACCCAGTCGGCGAGCACCTACAAGCTGCCGAGCTTCAGCGAGCTGCCCGACGAGCTCAACGTCGCACTGCTCGAGCACGCGCACGAGGACGGCGTGGTCTACGGCTCCAAGGCCGTCGGCGAGCCCCCGCTGATGCTGGCCTTCGCGGTCCGCGAGGCGCTGCGCGAGGCGGTCGGGGCGTTCGGCGCGCCCGGCACCAGTGTCGACCTCGCCTCCCCGGCCACGCCCGAGGCGGTGTTCTGGGCGGCCGAGCGAGCCCGGAAGGCGGGCGACGACCACGTGGTCGAGGGCCTGCCGGGCGCTGTGCCCGACCGGCCCGACCCGACGGCGCCCCGGCTGCACCCGCGGTCCGAGCAGGCCGCCACCTCGGCGACGGAGACCTGAGATGCACTGGGTGCAGGCCGTTTCCCTCCTGCGGGGCCGACGCGAGGCCGGAGTGCTGGTCACCGTCGCCGACGTCCGCGGGCATGCGCCGCGCGATGCGGGCGCCAAGATGGTCGTCTCTCGCGACGGGGCCTGGGGCAGC
>JAKFFB010000311.1:0-2496 GCA_036675425.1 Actinomycetales bacterium
CGGCGCCTCGCCCCTGCCGGCTCCGGTGCCCGTCGCCGCGCCGCCACCCGTCTTCATCGTGAGCGCGATGCGCTTGCGCTCGTGGTCCACCTCGACCACGCGCACCTTCACGGTCTGACCGGTGCGCACGACCTCACGGGGATCCTTCACGAAGCGGTCGGAGAGCTGGGAGACGTGCACGAGCCCGTCCTGGTGCACCCCGATGTCCACGAACGCGCCGAACTGCGTGACGTTCGTGACGGTGCCCTCGAGCTCCATCCCGAGCTTCAGGTCCGCGAGCGTCTCGACGCCCTCGGCGAAGCGCGCCGTCTCGAAGCTCGGACGCGGGTCGCGCCCCGGCTTGCCGAGCTCGGCGAGGATGTCCTTCACCGTCGGCACGCCGAAGCGTTCGTCGGTGAAGTCGTGGACGCGCAGGGTCTGGAGGAACGCGAGGTCCCCCATCAGCTTGTCGAGGCCGCGCCCGGTCTTCTGGAGGATGCGGTGCACGACCGGGTAGGCCTCGGGGTGCACCGCGGACGCGTCGAGCGGGTCCTCGCCGCCGCGGATGCGGAGGAAGCCGGCGCACTGCTCGAACGTGCGCTCGGTCATGCCCGCGATGGAGCGGAGCGCGGCGCGGCTCGGGATGGCCCCGTGCTGATCGCGCCACGCGACGATCTGCTCCGCCACCCACTCGTCGAGCCCCGCGACGCGACGCAAAAGCGCCGGGGAGGCCGTGTTGAGGTCCACCCCGACGGCGTTCACGCAGTCCTCGACCGTGCCGTCGAGCGCCTTGCCGAGCTGCCACGCGTCGACGTCGTGCTGGTACTGCCCGACCCCGATGGACTTCGGGTCGATCTTCACGAGCTCCGCGAGGGGATCCTGGAGCCGCCGCGCGATGGACACCGCCCCGCGCAGGGACACGTCCATGCCGGGCAGCTCCGCGGCGGCCAGCGCCGAGGCGGAATACACCGAGGCACCCGCTTCCGACACCACAATTTTCTGCGGCTTCGTGTCCTTCGCAGGGTCCGAGCCGGCGGTGAGCTGCTTCAACAGGTCCGCGGCGAGCTTGTCCGTTTCCCGGGAGGCCGTGCCGTTGCCGATCGCCACGAGTTCGATGTCGTGCTTCCGGGCCAGGGTCACGAGCGTCCGCAGCGCGTCGTCCCATTTCCGGGCCGGGGCGTGCGGGTAGATGGTGTCCGTCGCCACCACCTTGCCCGTGCCGTCCACCACCGCGACCTTGACACCGGTGCGCAGTCCCGGGTCCAGGCCCAGGGTGGTGCGGTTGCCGGCGGGGGCGGCGAGGAGCACATCCCTGAGGTTGGCGGCGAAGACCCGCACGGCCTCGTCCTCGGCGGCGGCGAACATCCGGCTCCGCAGGTCAGCGGTCAGCCGGGCCAGCACCCGCGAGCGCCAGGCGAGCTGCGCGGTCTGCAGCAGCCACGCGTCGGCGGGCCGGCCGCGGTCGGCGACCCCGAGGAACCGGGCCACGGCGGCTTCGTACCGGCCGCGCGCGGCGGTGAGGGCGGCGTCGTCGTTCGGTTCAGCCTCGGCGAGATCCAGCTCCAGCACCCCGTCCTTCTCGCCGCGCAGCAGCGCCAGGACGCGGTGCGAGGGCATGCCGGACGGCTGCTGGGAGAACTCGAAATAGTCCTTGAATTTCTGCCCCTCGGCGTCCTTGCCCTTCTTCACGCGGGAGACCATCCGGCCCTGCGTCCAGAGCCGCTCCCGCAGCGTGGCGGCCAGGTCGGGGTCCTGCGCGACGCGCTCCACCAGGATGGAGCGGGCGCCGGCGAGCGCCGCGGCGGCGTCGTCAATGGCATGTTCGGCGTTGAGGTACCGGGCGGCTTCGCGTTCCGGATCCAGCTCCGGCCGCTTCAGCAGGGCGTCGGCGAGCGGCTCCAGCCCGGCCTCGCGGGCGATCTGCGCCTTGGTCCGCCGTTTGGTCTTGAACGGCAGGTAGATGTCCTCCAGCCGCGACTTCGTCTCGGCGCCGACGACGGCGGCCTGCAGTTCCGGGGTCAGGGCACCCTGCGCGGCGATCGCCTCAAGAACGGTCCGGCGGCGGTCCTCCAGCTCGCGGAGGTAGCGCAGCCGCTCGTCCAGTTCGCGCAGCTGGGTGTCGTCGAGCGTCCCGGTGGCTTCCTTGCGGTACCGGGCGATGAACGGCACCGTGGAGCCGGCGTCGAGCAGGTCCACCGCCGCCTTCACCTGCCAGGCCTGCACGCCGAGCTCAGCGGCGATCTGCGCGGCGATGCCGGACTCCTGCGTGTGCGGGGCCCGGGTCTGCGCGGCCTGGGAAGGCTGCGTCCCGGCGGACGGAGTCCGGGGCGGCGGTGCGGAGGCTGAACTGGCGGGGCGCTGCGGGAGTTGAGTCACCCTGCCATTTTGCCTTACCCGGCTCCGGGGCCGGGCTCGCCCGACTCGGGGTGGGGCTCCTGCACGTCCTGGATAACCTCGTTGCGGCGCAGGAACCACGGTTTGAACGGCGGATCAAAGCGGGCGAACCGTGGCGGCCCC
>JAKFFB010000134.1:0-2478 GCA_036675425.1 Actinomycetales bacterium
GGCCTGATCATGGCGAAGGTGATGCTCTTCCTGCCGCAGTTCGTCGTGGTCATCGCCTTCCCCGACATGGCGACCCCCGAGGGCCGGCACCGCGCCCTGGTCCGCAGCCTCGTGGCCGTCGCCGTCCTCGGTGCCCTGATGATCGCTGCGGCCAAGGTGCTCTCGGGCCTGGCGATGGTCTTCGTCGGCGGCTCCGACTTCGGTGAGGTGGAGGACCTGCTCTGGCAGTTCGCCCTGCTGGGCACGGTGCTGGCCATGCTGCAGCTGCAGGTGTACGCCGTCCTCGCCCGGCAGGCCCGACGCTCGGTGCTGCTCGTGTGGGCCGCCCTCGTCGTGATCGTGGCGCTCGGCTTCCGGGCCGACTCCGTCGGCGGGCTGGTCGGTGTCGTCGTCGGCGTCGACGGCGTGCTGCTGCTGGTACTGACGGTCGCGAGCCTGCGGCTCGCGAAGCAGCCCGCCCCTCCCGTCGGCCACGTCCCGGCATGAGCGGCGGGGGCGTACGCCGGTTCCTCGGCGGCAGCGGCGGGATCATCGTCGGCACGGCGGTGATGAACGTCTGCACGTTCGGCTTCACGGTCGTCGCGGCCGGGATCCTCGACACCGCGTCCTACGGCGCCTTCTTCGCCCTGCTCAACCTCCTGATGGTCGTCTCCGTGGTCAACATGGGTCTGCAGGCGACCGCCGCCCGCCGGATCGTCGCCGACCCCGGGTCGATCGCGCCCATCGAGCGCGCCATCCTGCGCGTCGGCTACGGCACCGCCCTCGCCGTGGGCGGTGCGTTGGCCGTCCTCTCCCCCGCGGTGACCTGGCTGCTCCAGCTCGACTCGGTGGTGCCCGCCCTCGTGCTGGCCGCGCTCGCGGTGCCGACGACTGTCATGGGCGCCCAGGTGGGGATCCTCCAGGGTGAGAAGCGGTGGGCGGCGCTCTCGTGGGTCTACGTGCTGGCCGGGGTCCCGCGCATCGCCGGCCTGGCGCTGCTGTGGGCGCGCCCCACCGAGAGCATCGCGCTGCTCGGCAGCGGTCTGGGCTACATCGCGCCGGTCGTCCTCGGGTGGTGGGTGCTGCGCCGACCGCGCGCCCATGTCGCCGCGGCAGAGGTCCCGTCGACCCGGCCGCTCCTGCGCGAGTCGCTGCACAGCGCCCAGGCCCTGCTCGCCTTCTTCGCCCTGGCCAACGTCGACATCGTGGTCGCCCGGCACGTGCTCAGCGACCACGCGTCCGGCCTGTACGCCGTCGGCCTGCTGGTCGCCAAGATCATGCTCTACCTGCCGCAGTTCGTGGTGATCGTGATGTTCCCCAGCCTCGCCACCCCCCATGAGCGGCGACGGGCCGTGATCCGGGGCACCGCCGCGATCGTGGTCCTCGGCGCGGCCTGCACCCTCGGCGTGCTGCTGCTCGCCGGCGTGGCGGCCGACGTGCTGCACAGCGAGAAGCTGCAGGCCGTGGAGGGGCACCTCTGGCTCTTCGCCGTCCTCGGCACCCTGCTCTCGATCACCCAGCTGCTCGTGTACGCCACGCTGGCGCGGCAGGGTCGCCGCTCGATCCACCTCGTGTGGGTCGCGCTGGTCGTGTGCGTCGCCGCGGGGACGGCGACCACGACCCCGACCCAGCTGCTCGCGGTGATGATCGCCGTGACCGTCGTGCTGACGGGAGCGCTGGTGGCCATCAGCCTCCGCACCGACTCCTCGGGCGGTGCCGCGGGCGGCGCGTCAGTGGGCGGCGTCGTGCCAGCTGCGCCCGGAGCCGATTGACACGTCGAGCGGCACCGCCAGCTCGGCCGCCCCGCCCATCTCGGCGCGGACCAGATCGGCAAGCGCGTCGCTCTCCCCCGGTGCCACCTCGAAGACGAGCTCGTCGTGCACCTGGAGCAGCATCCGCGAGCGCAGACCCTGCTCCGCCAGTGCCCGCTCGACGCCCAGCATCGCGACCTTGACCAGGTCGGCGGCCGAGCCCTGGATCGGCGCGTTGAGCGCCATCCGCTCCGCCGTCTCGCGTCGCTGCCGGTTGTCGCTGGTGAGGTCGGGGAGGTAGCGCCGGCGACCCAGGATCGTCTCGGTGAAGCCGGAGCGACGGGCCTCGTCGACGATGCCGCCGAGGTAGTCGCGCACGCCGCCGAAGGTCTCGAAGTACTCCTCCATCAGCCCGGCGGCCTCGCTGGTGCTGATCCGCAGCTGCTGGGACAGGCCGAAGGCGGACAGGCCGTAGGCGAGGCCGTAGTTCATCGCCTTGATCTTGGCGCGCTGCTCGGTGCTGACGGCGTCGGCATCGACCCCGAAGACGCGCGCCGCGGTGATGGAGTGGAAGTCCTGCCCGGAGCGGAACGCCTCGATCAGGAGGGCGTCCTCGGACAGGTGCGCCATGATGCGCATCTCGACCTGGCTGTAGTCGGCAGTCATCAGCGACTCGTTGCCCTCGCCCACCACGAAGCCCTCGCGGATCCGGCGGCCGGCCTCGGTGCGGATCGGGATGTTCTGCAGG
>JAKFFB010000087.1:0-2470 GCA_036675425.1 Actinomycetales bacterium
GGCAGGCGGTGCAACAGCGCTACCAGCTGCTCAACGCCACCTTCGACGGCGGCCGGGTCGGGCCGATCGAGGCCGAGCGGCTCTCGACCCTGGTGTGGGGCCGGCTCGATGGCGACCTGGGCGCGGGCCTGGCCATCTCCCTGCCCGAGGCCTGCCGGCTCTCCGACGCGCTGGTGGGGCAGGTGCAGACACGGCTCGCGCTGCTCCCCGGGGCAGACGCCAACGCCGCCCGGATCAAGCAGCTGCGGGCCAACCTCGAGCGGGTGCGTGACCAGGTCACCCTGGAGCCGAGCTCGACCCGCGACGCGGCGCGTGCCACCCTCGCGGGGCTGTCGCGCCGGCTCGAGGACATCACCGCTCGTGCGCAGCGCGGCGCCGACGTCGGCGGCCTGCTGCCGCCGCTCGAGGCCGAGGCCTCCGTCTTCGAGCGCGACCTGATCGTGGGCAACTCCCGGCGCCGGGCAGCCCGCGACGACCTGCAGGCCACCCGCCAGCTGCGCACCGAGCTGATCGCCCGCGCAGCAGCACTCCACTCCCTGGTCGAGGCGTGCGTCCGTACCGTCGACCCGTCGCCGCACTACGCCGTGTCCGATGTCGAGGCCCTCGGTCCGGTCCCCAACACGCCCGCCGAGATCGAGGGCTACCGACGCCGCCTCGAGCGCGTCGGCCAGGCCCTCGGCGTCGCCGAAGGTGCGTACGCCGCAGCGCTGGCCGAGCACCGCCAGCTGCTCGACCTGCTCGACGCCCTGCACGCCAAGGCGGCCGCCCACGGCCTGGCCGACGTGCCGGATCTCCGGGCCAGCGAGCAGCAGGCCCGCGACGTGCTCGCGAGGCAGCCCGCGCCCATGCCCGTGGCCAGGTCGCTGGTCGCGACGTACCAGTCATGGCTCACCCAGCTCTTGAACCAGCAGTCCGCATGAGCACCGCATGACCACGAGGAGTCGCACATGACCTGCCAGCAACCCGGCTGCACCGGTTCGATCCAGGACGGCTACTGCGACGTCTGCGGGATGGCTGCGGTGCCGTCGGCGAGTGCGCCCGCCGGGGCACCGGCCGGCGGCGGCGCCGAGGGCGCGGCGTGCTCCCAGCCGGGCTGCACGGGCAGCATCGAGGACGGCTACTGCAACGTCTGCGGCTCACCGGCCGCGGCAGCCGCCTCCCAACCCGACCCGGTCACGACGGGCACGGGGTCGGCGAAGACGTCGGCCAGCCGCATCCAGTCGGCGGCGCTCGGCTCGCGGCGGGCCGGCACCAGCGCCACGCGCCGGGCCGGCCACGGGTCCCAGCGCATGCGGGCTGCGCGTCTCGGCGCCGGGCTGACCGTCGTGCCCGCGGCGCCGTCCGTCGATGCGCTCAAGGCCGTCGTCGACAACCCGTCGGTGCCCGAGGAGAAGCGCACCTGCTCCAAGTGCGGGTCCCCCATCGGCCGCTCGTCGGCCGGCAAGCCCGGCCGGTCCGAGGGCTTCTGCCCCAAGTGCGGCCAGGAGTTCTCGTTCACGCCCAAGCTCAGCCCCGGGGACCTCGTCGGCGGGCAGTACGAGGTCGTCGGCGCCATCGCCCACGGCGGCCTCGGCTGGATCTACCTCGCCAGGGACCGCAACGTCTCCAACCGCTGGGTCGTGCTCAAGGGCCTGCTCAACTCCGGCGACCCCGACGCCCTCGCCGCCGCGATCGCCGAGCAGCAGTTCCTCGCGCAGGTCGAGCACCCGCTGATCGTCGAGATCTACAACTTCGTCACCCACGAGGGCGCCGGCTACATCGTCATGGAGTGGGTGGGCGGCCGCTCGCTCAAGCAGATCCTCAAGCAGCGGATGAAGGACAACAAGGGCGCCTACGACGCCCTGCCGGTCGACCAGGCCCTCGCCTACATCCTCGAGGTCCTGCCCGCCTTCAGCTACCTCCACGACCTCGGCCTGGTCTACTGCGACTTCAAGCCCGACAACCTGATCCAGGTCGGCGACGCGGTCAAGCTCATCGACCTCGGTGGTGTCCGCCGCATCGACGACGAGAGCTCCGCAATCTTCGGGACCGTCGGCTACCAGGCGCCCGAGGTGCCGCAGGTCGGCACCAGCGTCGCCTCCGACATCTACACGATCGGCCGCACGTTGCTCGTGCTGTGCATGGAGTTCCGCGGCTACCAGGGCACCTACCTCCACACGTTGCCGCCGCCGGACACGACGCCGCTCTTCCAGCAGCACGACTCGCTCTACTGGCTGATCGCCAAGTGCTGCGCGGCCGATCCGGCCGACCGGTTCGCCTCCGCGGAGGAGCTGCGGACCCAGCTGCTCGGCGTGCTGCGCGAGGTGGTCGCGGCCAGGACGACAGGCACTGCGCTCACCTCCGCCGCCTCACCGCTGTTCGAGGCGCCCGCCACCTCCGCGTCCGCGCTGGACTGGTCCCAGCTCCCCCACCTGCGCCCCGATCCCTCCGACCCCCAGCACTCCTGGCTGACCAGCGTGGGCGACGCCGA
>JAKFFB010000236.1:0-13878 GCA_036675425.1 Actinomycetales bacterium
CGCCCCGGCCGCGCCTGCTGCCCCGGGCGTGCCGGTCGGCCCGGTCGGCCCGGTCCTGCAGCCGACGCCGCTGCCCGCTCCCTCGCCGGAGTCGCCGGTCTTCACGCCCCGCGCACCCCTGCCGGAGCAGGAGCCGACGACGCGACCGGTCCCGCCGGCGAAGCCCGAGAAGTCCGCCCGGCCGGCTGTGCCCGCGAAGCCGGACAAGCCCGCCAAGGCGGACAAGCCCGCCAAGGCGGAGAAGAGGACGACGCCGCCCCAGACCCCGGTCCGGGCCGAGAAGGCCGCGTCGGACAAGCCCGCCAAGCCCGCCACGCCGGCCAAGCCCGCCAAGCCCGCCACGGCCTCGACGCCGAGCGGCAAGAAGGGCGCGGCCGCTCCCTCGCGCCCGGCCACGGCGAGCAAGAAGAGCGGCGCGCCGAAGAAGGCCGCGCCGGCGCGGCACCGGGGCTTCCGCGCCTGATCGGCGCACCTCCTCGCGGGCTCGCGCACGAGGCGTGGCGTGCGTCACACTGCGCGACGAGGGTCTGACAGACTGCCCTCGCACGCCCTCGGCGGTGCCGTTCGCCCATCCGCGGCCGGTCGTCGCCCCGCCCGCGTCGCCCGGCGACCCCGGCACGACGCACGAGCTGCAAGGAGCCCTGTGTCCGCAACGGACCTGTCGTCGAGCGGGAGCCTGGCGGGCTCCGCTCCCGTCCCGCTGGCCACCAGCACCACGGCCGGCGCCGAGCTGGTGCAGCTGCTGACACCCGAGGGCGAGCGGCTCCACCACCCGGACTACGACGTCGACTTCACCGACGAGGAGTACCTCTCGCTCTACCGCGACCTGGTGCTGGTCCGGCGGATCGACGTCGAGGCCACCGCCCTGCAGCGGCAGGGCGAGCTCGGCATCTGGGCCGCGCTGCTCGGCCAGGAGGCCGCGCAGGTCGGCTCGGGTCGGGCGATGCGCGAGAAGGACTTCGCCTTCCCGACCTACCGCGAGCACGGCGTCGCGTGGTGCAAGGGCGTCGACCCGCTCAAGCTGCTCGGGCTGTTCCGCGGTGCGAGCAACGGCGGCTGGGACCCGCAGGAGAAGCGCTTCAACCTCTACACGATCGTCATCGGCAGCCAGACCCTGCACGCCACCGGCTACGCCATGGGGATCACCAAGGACGGCGCGGTCGGCGGCGACGACGGCGAGGCGGTGCTCGCCTACTTCGGTGACGGCGCGAGCAGCCAGGGCGACGTCAACGAGGCCTTCGTCTGGGCCAGCGTCTACAACTCGCCGGTCGTCTTCTTCTGCCAGAACAACCAGTGGGGCATCTCCACCCCCACCAGCTCGCAGAGCCGGATCCCGCTCTACAAGCGGGCCGAGGGGTTCGGCTTCCCCGGCGTGCGGGTCGACGGCAACGACGTGCTCGCGTCGTACGCCGTGACCCGCGCGGCGCTCGACGCCGCCCGGCACGGCCAGGGGCCGACGCTCATCGAGGCCTTCACCTACCGGATGGGCGCGCACACCACGTCCGACGACCCGACCCGCTACCGGCTCGCCAGCGAGCTCGAGGCCTGGAAGCTCAAGGACCCGCTGGAGCGGATGAAGGCCTTCCTCTACAAGCAGCAGCTGGTCGACGCCGACTTCTTCGCCCAGCTCGACGCCGACTCCGACGAGCTGGCGGCGCGGATCCGCAAGGGGTGCCTGGAGATGCCGGACCCCGAGCCGCTGTCGATCTTCGAGAACGTCTACGACGAGATCACGCCGCTGCTCGAGGAGCAGCGCGACGGCTTCGCCTCCTACCTCAGCGGGTTCTCGGGAGGTGGGCACTGATGCCGCAGCTCACGATGGCCAAGGCGCTCAACGAGGGCCTGCGCGCCGCGATGGAGAAGGACCCGAAGGTCCTGCTGATGGGCGAGGACATCGGCAAGCTCGGCGGCGTCTTCCGCGTCACCGACGGGCTGCAGAAGGACTTCGGCGAGGACCGCGTCTTCGACACCCCGCTCGCCGAGTCCGGGATCATCGGGACCGCGATCGGGCTGGCGATCCGCGGCTACCGCCCGGTCTGCGAGATCCAGTTCGACGGGTTCATCTACCCGGCGTACGACCAGATCGTCAGCCAGCTCGCCAAGATCCACGCGCGTAGCAAGGGCACCGTGAAGATGCCGGTGACGATCCGCGTCCCGTTCGGCGGCGGCATCGGGGCCGTCGAGCACCACAGCGAGAGCCCGGAGGCGTACTTCGCGCACACCGCCGGCCTCAAGGTCGTCAGCTGCTCGAACCCGGTCGACGCGCACTTCATGATCCAGCAGGCCATCGCCAGCGACGACCCGGTGCTGTTCTTCGAGCCCAAGCGGCGCTACTGGGAGAAGGCCGAGGTCGACACCTCCATGACGCCCGACCCGCTGTGGCAGGCACGGGTCGTGCGCGAGGGCACCGACGCGACCCTCATCGCGTACGGCCCGATGGTCAAGACGTGCATGGACGCCGCCACCGCGGCGGAGGAGGACGGCCGTTCGCTGGAGGTCGTCGACCTGCGGTCGCTGTCCCCGCTGGACTTCCCGCGCGTGATCGAGTCGGTGCGGCGCACGCGGCGCGCCGTCGTGGTGCACGAGGCGCCGTCGTTCATCGGCCTCGGCGCGGAGATCGCGGCGCGGCTGTCCGAGGAGCTCTACTACGAGATGGAGGCCCCGGTGCTGCGCGTCACCGGCTTCGACACCCCCTACCCGCCGTCGCGGGTGGAGGAGGAGTACCTGCCGGACCTCGACCGGGTCCTGCACGCCGTCGACCGGTCGCTGGGGTACTGACGATGTCGCGGCTGAAGCAGTTCAAGCTCCCCGACCTCGGCGAGGGGCTCACCGAGGGCGAGATCCTGCAGTGGATGGTCGCCGTCGGCGACGAGGTGAAGCTCAACCAGGTCATCGTCGAGGTGGAGACCGCCAAGGCGGCGGTCGAGGTGCCGTCGCCGTTCGCCGGTGTCGTCACGCAGATCCACCACCAGGCAGGCGAGACCGTCGACGTCGGGTCGCCGATCATCACCTTCGACACCGACCCGTCCGCCGGGCCGCTCGACCCGGTGCCGACCGCGGACCCCACGGACAAGACGCCGAACGAGCTCGCCGGCGAGGACATGGTGCCGCGACCGCCGGCCGACGAGTCCGGTCCGCAGGGCGCGCTGATCGGCGAGGTGGGACCGGGTGGTCGTACGGCCACTCTCGTCGGCTACGGACCCAAGTCCGTGACGGCCAAGCGCCGGCCGCGCAGCGACGCTCCGCCCGCGGTGGCTCCGGTGGCCGAGCCGCCGGCAGCCGTGGCGCCCAAGCGGGTGTCGGCACTGCAGGTCGGCGAGACCGCGGCGACCCGGGCCGGCGGGGTCGCGGTCCTGGCGAAGCCCCCGGTCCGCAAGCTCGCGAAGGAGCTCGGCGTCGACCTGTCGGTGCTCAAGGGGACCGGTCCGGGCGGGACGATCACCCGGGCGGACGTCGAGGGAGCGTCGGGAACGGGCGCTCTCGTGGGATCGCCTGCGCCCCAGCTGGTCTCGTACGACCCTGCGACTCGCGAGCGGCGGATCCCGATCAAGGGCGTGCGCAAGCACAGCGCGGCGGCGGTCGTGGAGAGCGCGTTCACCGCGCCGCACGTCACGGAGTTCATCACCCTCGACATGACCCCGACGATGGAGCTGCGCTCACGGGTGCAGGCGATGCCGGAGTTCGCGGACGTCAAGGTCACGCCGCTGCTGTTCGTGGCCAAGGCGCTGCTGCTGGCCGTCGCCCGCAACCCCGAGATCAACGCCACGTGGGACGAGCCGGCGCAGGAGATCGTGGTCAAGGACTACGTGAACCTCGGCATCGCCGCGGCCACCCCGCGCGGGCTGCTCGTCCCCAACATCAAGGACGCCGACCAGCTGTCGCTCCCGGAGCTCGCCCGGGCGCTCCAGGGCCTCGCCGAGACGGCGAAGGCCGGCAAGACGCCGCCGGCCGACATGACCGGCGGGACGATCACCATCACCAACGTCGGCGTCTTCGGCGTCGACAACGGCACCCCGATCCTCAACCCGGGGGAGTCGGCGATCCTGTGCTTCGGTGCGGTCCGGCCGACGCCGTGGGTCGTGGAAGGCGAGATCGTGGTGCGTCAGGTCACGCAGCTGGCGCTGTCGTTCGACCACCGCAACATCGACGGGCAGCTCGGGTCGCAGTTCCTCGCCGACGTGGCGCGGGTGCTGTCAGATCCGATGACCGGTCTCGTCTGGGGGTAGGCCAGCCGCGGGCCGAGCGGACCCCCGGGGACTCCGGCCGTCGGGGAACGGATCGCTCAGGTGATCCAGAGCGGCTCGATGACGCCGCGGTCCTCGGGATCGCGGATGACCTCGCGACGGTCCCGCGCACGGATCTCGTCCTTGAGCTGACGCATCTGCGGCGCCAGCTGGGCGCCGAGCTGCTCCAGGCAGTGGAGTCGCCGCAGCTGGGCGTCCTCCTCCGGCGTCAGACGTTCCAGCACCGCCTGCATGGCGACCCCCTCGTTCCTCGACTCCCTGCACCGTAGAGCCGATCGGAGGGTCTTCCGCAGAGCCAAACGGGTGACGTTCCGTGTCGTTCCGGCTACGTACCGCTTTGTCCGGCCGAGAGCGCCCGGCTCAGGTGCCCCGAGGGGCGCGCAGCCGGGGTCGAGCGGCACACTGCGCTGTCCGCCCGCCGAGCCCCAGGAGCAGCATGCCGACCGTCGAGACCGCCCGAGGACCGATCGACACCGCCGAGCTCGGCCAGACGCTGATGCACGAGCACGTCTTCCTCATCGACCCGGAGATCCAGCAGAACCACCCCGAGGAGTGGGGCTCGGAGGACGACCGGGTGGCCGACGCGGTGCGCAAGCTCAACGAGGTGGCGGCCCTCGGCGTGCGGACGGTCATCGACCCGACCGTGATCGGGCTCGGCCGCTACGTCCCGCGGATCGAGCGGATCGCCCGGCAGGTGGACCTCAACATCGTCGTGGCGACCGGCGTCTACACCTACGACGCGGTGCCCCTGCACTTCCGCTACCGCGGGCCGGCGCTCAACGCCACGCTCGGCACCGACGTGCCCGACCCGATGGTCGACATGTTCGTCGGCGACATCCGCGACGGCATCGCCGGCACGTCGGTCAAGGCGGCCTTCCTCAAGTGCGCCATCGACGCCGAGGGGCTGACCCCCGGCGTCGAGCGCGTCATGCGCGCGGTCGCCAAGGCGCAGCTCGAGACCGGCGTCCCGATCACGGTGCACACCCACCCCGGCAGCCGGCAGGGCCTGGTCGTGAAGCGCGTCCTCTGCGACGAGGAGGGGGTCGACCCGCGCCGCGTCGTCCTCGGGCACAGCGGTGACACCACCGACGCCGACCACCTCAGCGAGCTCGCCGACGCCGGCTTCGTGCTGGGCATGGACCGCTTCGGCATCAACCTCGACACGACCTTCGAGGCCCGGGCGGACATCGTGGTGGAGATGTGCCGGCGCGGCTACGCCGAGAGCATGGTGCTGTCGCAGGACGCCTCCTGCTACTTCGACTGGATCCAGCAGGACCTGCTCGCGCTGATGCCGCAGTGGCGCTACACGCACATCCACGAGGAGGTGCTGCCGTACCTCCTCGAGCACGGCGTGACCCAGGATCAGGTCGACACGATGCTCGTCGCCAACCCGCGTCGCTACTTCGAGGGCTGAGCGGGACGTCGTCCGGTGTGACGAACGGACGCGAGGAGGATCACCCTCGTGCGCGGCAGGGCAGCCGCCGATCCGGTGTTGTACGGCACGAACACCCCGGCACACCCGATGAAGAAGGCCCGCCATGCGCATCGTCCCCAAGATCCGCTCCACCAAGAACCGCACCGGCGCCCGTGGCGCCCGTGACCTGGCTCGCGCCCTCGCCGCCGCGCCGACCCGCGCGACCCGCGAGGAGCTGCTCAACCTGCAGAACATGGGTCGCTGAGGCCCGATCGGGCAGAACCCCAGGACCCCCATGACCCGGAGGTCCGGTGCTCGACCTGTTCGACACGCACAGCGTCGTCTACGCCCTCGCGGGCGTGGCCGCGCTCGGCGGCGCGCTGCTGCCCCGGCTGATCGGCCACCTGCCTGCCAGCCCCCCGATGGCCTTCCTGGCCCTGGGCCTGCTGGTCTTCAGCCTGCCGCTCGGGCTGGGCACGATCGACCCGATCGAGCAGGGCGAGGCGGCGGAGTACCTCACCGAGATCGGCGTCATCGTCGCGCTGATGGGTGCCGGGCTCAAGCTCGACCGGCCACTCGGCTGGTGCACCTGGCAGCCCACGATCCGGCTGCTCGCGATCACCATGCCGCTGACGATCCTGCTCGCCGCGCTGCTCGGCTGGTGGGCCGTCGGCCTCGCACCCGCGACCGCGCTGCTGCTCGGGGCCGTGCTCGCCCCCACCGACCCGGTGCTCGCCAGCGACGTGCAGGTCGGACCGCCCGGCGGTGACCCGTCGGAGGAGGACGACCTGCGCTTCTCGCTCACCTCCGAGGCCGGCCTGAACGACGCCCTGGCCTTCCCCTTCACCAACGCCGCCATCGCCATGGCGATCGCCGGGACCGACGGCTCGTCGTGGCTGCTCGAGTGGTTCGGCGTCGACGTCGTCTACAAGCTCGTCGTCGGCCTCGCGATGGGCGTGCTCGTCGGGATGCTGCTGTCGGTCATCGTGTTCCGCACGCCGGAGAACCTCCGGCTTGCCAGCCGCGGTGAGGGGTTCGTCGTGCTGGCGGGGACCTTCCTGGCGTACGGCGCGACCGAGCTCGTCGGGGGCTACGGCTTCCTCGCGGTCTTCGTCGCGGCCGTGGTGCTGCGCCGGTCGGAGGCCGACCACGACTTCCACGAGACGCTGCACGACTTCGCCGAGCAGACCGAGCAGCTGCTCATGATCGTGCTCGTGATCCTGCTCGGCGGTGCGGTCGCCGGCGGCATCCTCGGCCCGCTCACCTGGCAGGCGGCGCTCGCGGGCCTGGCCGTGCTGTTCGTCGTCCGGCCGCTGACCGCATGGGTCGCCCTGCTGCGGACGCGCACGCCGTCGGGGGAGCGCGCAGCGATCTCGTTCTTCGGCATCCGCGGGATCGGCTCGCTCTACTACCTGGCCTACGCCCTGAACTCCGCGCGCTTCCCGGAGGCCGACCTGCTGTGGGCGCTGGTGGCGTTCACCGTGGTCGTCTCGATCGTCGTGCACGGCACCACGGCCACCGTGGTGACCCGCCGCCTCGACGCGCAGGCGGGCCGCCCGACAATGGAGGAGTGACGACTCCCCGCTCCGCACGCGTCCGAGCACCCGAGCTGACCGGCGCCGGCGGGTGGATCGGCACCGGCGGGAAGTCCCTGCGCATCAGCGACTTCCGCGGTCGCATCCTCATCCTGGACTTCTGGACCTTCTGCTGCGTGAACTGCCTCCACGTCCTCGACGAGCTGCGACCGCTGGAGCAGCGGTTCGCCGACGTCCTCGACGTCGTGGGCGTCCACTCGCCGAAGTTCGCGCACGAAGCCGACCACGACGCGCTGCTCGCCGCCGTCGAGAGGTACGAGGTGCACCACCCGGTGCTGGACGACCCCGAGCTGACGACCTGGTCGCAGTACGCCGTCCGCGCCTGGCCGACCCTCTGCGTCGTCGACCCCGAGGGCTACCTGGTGCACGTCGCCTCCGGGGAGGGGCACGGCGAGGGGCTGGCCCGCCTGGTCGAGCAGCTGGTCGTGGAGCACGAGGCGAAGGGCACGCTGCACCGGCGGGGAGCGGCGTACGTCGCTCCGCCGCCGGCGGCCACCGCGCTGCGCTTCCCCGGCAAGGTGGCGCTGCTGCCGGACGGGACGCTGCTCGTGTCCGACACCGCGCACCACGCGGTCGTGCGGATGGCCGCCGACGGGGAGACCGTCCTGCGCCGGTACGGCACCGGTCGCCGTGGTCTGCGTGACGGCGCCGAGCCCGAGTTCGCCGAGCCGCAGGGCGTTCTCGTGACGAGCGCCGGTGAGGTCCTGGTCGCGGACACCGCCAACCACGTCGTACGACGCCTCGACCTGGAGTCGGGCGAGACCACGACGGTGGCGGGCACCGGCGACGTCTGGCGACCGGGCGCGCCGACCAGCGGGCCGGCGCGCGAGGTGGACCTGTCGACGCCGTGGGACCTCGCGGAGCACGACGGCGAGGTGGTGCTCGCGATGGCCGGCACCCACCAGCTGTGGGCGCTGCGCGACGGGCAGGTCCGGGTGCTGGCCGGGACCACGGGCGAGGGGCTGCGGGACGGCGACGCGCTGTCGGCGTACCTCGCCCAGCCGAGCGGGCTGGTGAGCGACGGCGACAGGCTGTGGTTCGTCGACGCGGAGACGAGCGCGCTCCGGTGGTACCGCTCCGGGGAGGTCGGGACCGCCGTCGGCACCGGCCTGTTCGACTTCGGGCACCGCGACGGGCCGGCCGCGGACGCGCTGCTGCAGCACCCCCTCGGCGTCGCGCTCCTGCCCGACGGGAGCCTGGCGATCTGCGACACCTACAACGGCGCGGTGCGCCGCTACGACCCGTCGACCGGCGAGGTCAGCACGCTCGCGACCGACGTCGCGGAGCCCAGCGGCGCGGCCGTCGTCGACGGCGAGCTGGTGGTCGTCGCGAGCGCGGCGCACCGGCTCGAGCGCCCGGTGGCCCCCGGGGTCATGGCGCGCATCGACGGGCCGGCTCGGTCGACGCAGCGGCCGGTGACCGCGGTCGCCCCGGGGACCGTGGAGCTCGTCGTGGGCTTCGAGCCGCCGCCCGGCCAGCACCTGGACGAGCGCGAGGGCCCGGCCACCCGGCTGGTCGTGAGCGCCTCCCCGCCGGAGCTGCTCGTCGCGGGGGCCGGCGCCTCGACCGGACTGCGTCGCACCCTGGTGCTGGCAGACGGCGTTCCCGAGGGGGTCCTGCACGTCGCCGCGACCGCGGCCAGCTGCGATGAGGGCGTCGAGCACCCCGCCTGCCACATCACCCAGCAGGACTGGGGGATCCCGCTGCGGGTCACCCCGGAGGGCGATGCGCGGCTCGGCCTGGTGCTGCGGGGTCGCCCGGTCTGACCCGCTTCGCCCGCTTCGTGCCTGGTCCGAACGGGTGGTGTCCGATCGTCCTTTGTGATGCTCGTTGACTAGTCCGTTCGCACCATGGTCGGCTGCTCCGCCCGGCGGATCCGCCGGGCCGGAGGACGGCCGTCACGAGCGGCCGCGCGAGGAGGTCCAGTGGTCAGGAAGATCAGGAGGGCGGCGGCCGTCAGCGGCGCGGCAGCGCTGCTCGCGGTCGCGTCGATGTCCGGTGCGGCGGCGCACTCCGTCGCCGTCGACGACGGGGTCATCGACAGCGGCAAGGAGACCCACGCGCACGACACGCAGCAGCACGGCGGGGACCACGGCCACCTCGCCGCCGTCGGCCCGACCAACGGGCTGACGCTGCTGTCGAGGACGCGGCTCAAGAACGTGGTCGAGGGCAAGATCGCCGACGTCGGGGTGCTCGGCAGCACCGCCTACCTCGCGGCCTGGGGCGGGCAGACGTGCAAGGCCAACGGCGTGCACGTCGTCGACATCGCGGACCTGCGGGCGCCGCGCGAGATGGCCTTCATCCCGTCGAAGGAGGGCAGCTACCCCGGTGAGGGCGTGCAGGCCCTGAGCATCTCGACCCCGGCGTTCACCGGGGACGTGCTGGTGACCAACAACGAGACGTGCAACGCCACCGCCGGCGTCGGTGGGGTCAACCTGTACGACGTCACCGTGCCCTCGCGACCGACGCCGCTGGTGGAGGGGTACGGCGACGACAGCGGCGCCGCAGGCACGACGAACAAGTCGGCGCACGAGATCCACAGCGCCTTCGCCTGGGACGCCGGCGACCGGGCGTACGCCGTGCTGGTCGACAACGAGGAGGCTGCCGACGTCGACATCGTCGACATCAGCAACCCCCGCAAGCCGGTCTTCGTCGCGGAGTACGACCTGGCGAAGCTCTTCCCGCAGATCCTGCAGCCGGGCATGGACCTCGACGAGGTCTTCCTGCACGACATGGTCGTCAAGCGGATCGGGACGCGCTGGGTGATGCTCGCGTCGTACTGGGACGGCGGCTACGTCCAGCTCGACGTCACCGACCCGACCCGGGCGACGCTCGTCAACGACAGCGACTTCGCGGCGATCGACCCCGAGGCGCTGGAGAGCGGGCTCGAGGTCGCTCCCGAGGGCAACGCCCACCAGGCGGAGTTCACCGCCGACGACCGCTACGTGCTCGCCGCGGACGAGGACTTCTCGCCGTACGCCCTCACCGGCCGCAACACCACCGACGGCACGGCGTTCGTGTCGGCGCAGGGAAGCGACACCCCGAAGCTCGCCGAGGGCACGACGCTGTCAGGGGTGACCGTCTTCGGCGGGCGGGCCTGCAACGGCGACGCAGCCGTGCCGGCCGGGAACGGCACGCAGATCGCGGTCGTCGAGCGTGGCCTGTGCACCTTCACGGAGAAGGTCGCCAACGTCGAGCGCGCCGGTGGCTACGCGGCCGCGGTGGTCTTCAACCGCGAGGGCTCCGACGGGTGCAACAACGCGCTCAGCATGAGCGTCGAGGGCGGCATCCCCACCTTCGGCGTCGCGCCCCGCGCGCAGGGCTACGCGCTGTTCGGCAAGGCGTACGACGACGCGGCCTGCCTGGCCGGCGACGGCTCAGCCGTGTCGGGCATCCCGGTCGGCAGCACCGGTGACGCGCTGAGCTTCTCGTCGTACTTCGACGGCTGGGGCTACGTGCACCTCTACGACCGCGCGACGATGGCCGAGCTGGACACCTACGCCATCCCGGAGGCGCACGACCCGGCCTTCGCGGACGGCTTCGGCGACCTGTCCGTGCACGAGGTCGCGACCTCGGCCAAGGACGCGTCGCTCGCCTACGTCTCCTACTACTCGGGTGGCGTGCGCGTCGTGCGGGTCGAGAGCGCGAAGGGGGCCAAGGGCGGACCGCGCATCGTCGAGAAGGCGGCGCACGTCGACGCGGGAGGCAGCAACTTCTGGGGCGTCGAGACCTTCACGGTCGGCGGCAAGGAGTACGTCGCGGCGTCCGACCGCGACCTCGGCCTCTACCTCTACGAGTACACCCCGGTGAACGCGCCGTAGCAGGACCGCAGCACGACGAAGGCCCGCTCCCTCAGGGAGCGGGCCTTCGTCGTAGGGGGAGTGCTAGATGACGTCGCGCTCGCGGGTCACGACGGTCTCGGAACCGACGGTGTCGCGGCGGCCGAAGACCAGCATGGTGAGCAGCAGGCCGATGGCACCGCAGACCATGAGGATGACTCCGACGACGTTGATGTCCAGGCCACTCACGGTCGCGTTGACCGCGAAGGTGAGAATCGCGCCGATGGCGAGCAGGAAGACGCTGACGCCGATGCCCATGGGGACTCCTCAGTGCTGAAGCGGCTACGGGGTGTGCGCCGCGCTGAGGGTGATCTACCCCTGGGGACGGCGCGAACACCCCGCCGTACGGGTGATCTGACTCCCACACATGATCAACGCCGGACTTCCACCGGTTTCTGACGATCCAGGACCGAGGAAGCCCGGCGTTGATCACCGGATCTGCGGGGCTAGAAGGCGGCCTCCGGGACCTCCATCAGCGCCAGGTCGGTCGCCTCGGTGATCGCGCGCTTGGCGGTCAGCTCGGGGAAGACCGAGGACGCGAACCAGCGCGCCGCCGCGACCTTGCCCTCGTAGAAGGCCTTGTCGCGGTCCGACGCGGTCGGCAGCTTCTCCAGCGCCACGGCCGCCTGGCGCAGCAGCAGCCAGCCGACGACGAGGTCGCCGCAGGCCATCAGCAGGCGGGTGGTGTTGAGGCCGACCTTGTAGATGTTCTCGTTGGCGTCGCGGCTGCCCTCCTGGGCCGCCGACATGAGGTCGTTGACCAGGTGGCCGTTCATGCCCTGGACGTCCTCGAGCGCCTGCGCCAGCAGCTCGCGCTCCTGAGTCAGCGAGTCGCCGGTGTCGGCCTTGCTGAACTCCTGGATGTCGCCGAAGAGCTTGGTGAGCGCGGCGCCCTGGTCGCGGACGATCTTGCGGAAGAAGAAGTCCATGCCCTGGATCGACGTGGTGCCCTCGTAGAGGGTGTCGATCTTGGCGTCGCGGATGTACTGCTCGATCGGGTAGTCCTGCGTGAAGCCCGAGCCGCCGAAGATCTGCAGCGACGTGGCGAGCAGCTCGTACGCCTTCTCCGAGCCGTAGCCCTTCACGATCGGCAGCAGCAGGTCGTTCAGGCGTACGGCCATGTCGTCCGCCGTGCCCTCGTGGGCGGTGAGCTCGATCCGGTCCTGCTGGCTCGCGGTGTAGAAGACGAGCGCGCGCAGCCCCTCGGCCCAGGCCTTCTGGCGCATGAGCATCAGCCGGACGTCCGGGTGGTGGGTGATGGTCACGCGCGGCGCGGCCTTGTCGGTCATCTTGGTCATGTCGGCGCCCTGGACGCGGAGCTTGGCGTACTCCAGCGAGTTGAGGTAGCCGGTCGACAGGGTCGAGATGGCCTTGGTGCCGACCATCATCCGGGCGTACTCGATGACCTGGAACATCTGCGCGATGCCGTCGTGGACGTCGCCGACGAGGTAGCCGATGGCGGGGTGCTTCTCGCCGAAGGTCAGCTCGCAGGTGGTGGAGACCTTCAGGCCCATCTTCTTCTCGACACCCGTGACGTACGCGCCGTTGCGCTCGCCCAGCTCGCCGGTCTCGAGGTCGACGAGGAACTTCGGGACGAGGAACAGCGACAGGCCCTTGGTGCCCGGACCGCCGGCGCCCTCGACGCCCTCGGGGCGGGCGAGGACCAGGTGGAAGATGTTCTCCGGCCAGTCCCACTCGGCCGAGGTGATGAAGCGCTTGACGCCCTCGATGTGCCAGGTGCCGTCGTCCTGCTTCAGCGCCCGGGCGCGGCCGGCGCCGACGTCGGAGCCGGCGTCGGGCTCGGTGAGCACCATCGTCGCGCCCCAGTGCCGCTCGATGGCGAGCTCGGCGAAGCGCTTCTGCTCGGCGGTGCCGTTGCGGTGCAGGATCTGCGCGAAGGCCGGGCCCGCGCCGAACATGTAGATCGCGGGGTTGGCGCCGAGCACCATCTCTGAGACGGCCCAGACCAGCGACGGGGTCGCGCCCATGCCGCCGAGGTCGGCCTCGATCGAGAAGGCGTCCCAGCCGCCGTCGACGTAGGCCTGCCAGCTCTTGAGGAAGCTCTTCGGCATCTCGACGGTGCCGGCGTCCTTGTCGAAGACGGGCGGGTTGCGGTCGCTGTCGATGAAGCTCTCGGCCAGGTCGTTCGTGGCGAGCCGCTCCACCTCCTTCAGCACGTCGCGCGCGCTGTCCTTGTCGAGCCCCTCGAAGGGGCCCTTGCCGAGGGCCGAGTCGGCGCCGAAGACCTCGAAGAGGTTGAACTCGATGTCGCGCAGGTTGCTCTTGTAGTGACCCATGTGCGGGGGCTCCCTCGGAGACGGTCGGGGCAGGGCTCGGCCGCCGGGTTACCGGCGGGTAGGTCCAGGATGCTACCCACCAGTAACTCAGGCAAGCCCCCGCCCGGGTGGCGCCGCGCAGCGGGCGTACGGGGGACACTGCCGGGGTGGGGCGAGCCGTGCACCGGGAGCGCTTCCGGAGCGACCTGCCGGGCGGGACCACCTGGCACTGCTTCTCCTTCGGGCCGCACTACGACCCGGCGAACACGTCCTTCGGCCCGCTGCTGCTGCACGACGAGCACGTCCTCGAGCCCGGAGCGGGCTTCGGCGAGCACCTGCACCGCGACGTCGAGGTCGTCACCTGGGTGCTCGACGGCGTGCTCGTGCACGACGGGCCCGGCGGGCGGCGCGAGCTCGGCCCGGGTTCGACCCAGCGGCTGCGCGCCGGGTCCGGGGCGCGGCACGCCGAGCGGGCCGGGGCGGTGCGCACGCGCTTCGTCCAGGCCTGGC
>JAKFFB010000104.1:0-2431 GCA_036675425.1 Actinomycetales bacterium
CCTGATCCAGGAGGGCAACACCGGCCTGATCCGGGCGGTCGAGAAGTTCGACTACTCCAAGGGCTACAAGTTCTCGACGTACGCCACCTGGTGGGTGCGGCAGGCCATCACCCGCGGCATCGCCCAGCAGGCGCGCGTCGTCCGGCTGCCCGTGCACGTCGTCGAGGAGCTCAACCAGGTCTCGGGCGCCCGGCGCACCCTCGAGCGCCAGCTCGGCCGTGACCCGGAGCCGCACGAGATCGCCACCGAGCTCGGCATGGACATCGACCGCGTACTCGACCTGATGTCGTGGGGCCGCGACCACGTCTCCCTCGACACCCCGGTGGACGAGGACGGCGACACGTCGCTCGGTGACCTGATGGCGCAGGAGACGGCCCCCGGGCCCGACCTGGAGTTCCTCGACGTCGAGGCCCGCCAGCGGCTCGAGGACCTCGTCTCGCACCTCGACGATCGAGCCGCCGACATCATCCGCGCGCGCTACGGCCTCACCGACGGACGCCAGCACAAGCTGGCCGACATCGGCGCCCGGCACGGCATCTCCGCAGAGCGCGTCCGCCAGCTCGAGCGGGAGGCGCTGCAGAAGCTGCGCCGCATCGGCGACCCGGACCTCGCGACCGGTAGCACCGCCGCGTAACCAGACGCACCAGCCGGCAGGCAGCAGGCCCGTCCCGACAGCGCCCGTTCAGGGCATCGGGGCGGGCCTTGGTACGTCTTGGGTCAGTACGCCGCAGAGGTGAGCGCGGCAGCGGCGTCCTGCGCGACGGTCGTCACGTCGGCGGGCACCGGAGTCCGACCAGCGGCCCGCTGCTGCCACAGCTGCAGCGCCACGACCCGGGCGGCAGCTTCCTCGATCCGCTCGCGCGAGATCTCGCCCTCCTCGACCGCCTTGGTGACGACGCGATGGGTCTCGACGGTGTCGACCGGCATCAGCAGCAGGTCGGCGCCGGCGTTCAGCGCGGCGACCGCCGGTTTGTAGCTCGAGGCGACGGCCCCCATGCCCAGCGAGTCGGTGATGGCGACACCCTCGAAGCCCATCTCGTCGCGCAGCAGTTCATAGACCTCGGGCGCCAGCGACGCGGGCACACCCGGGGCGATCGCGGTGAGGTCGAGGTGGCTGAGCATGACGGCCGGCGCGTGCGTGGCGATCGCGGCCTCGAACGGCGGCAGGTCGTGCTCGAGCATCTCGGCCAGCGTCGAGTCCAGCACCGGCAGCGTGTCGTGGCTGTCGCTGGTCGCGGCGCCGTGGCCCGGGAAGTGCTTGACCGTCGAGACCACTCCCGCCGCGTCGAACCCGCGCACCGCGGCGGCGGTCGCCTTGGCCGCGATGGCCGGGTCCTCGCTCGCCGAGCGTGTGCCGATCGTGGGGTCCGCCGCCCCGATGGTCACGTCGGCCACGGGCGCGAACACCCAGGTGAAGCCGAGCTCGCGGAGCTCGAGCCCCGTCGCGTACGCCGCCTGGCGCACGACTTCCCGACCGGTCTCGCCGTCGGCGGAGATCGCGGCACCGGCCGCGTCGAAGGCCGGGAACTCGGTGGCGATGCCGCGCAGGTGCGACACGTAGCCGCCCTCCTGGTCGACGCCGAGCACGGGCGGGTAGCTGCGTCCGTCGTCCAGCGCGGCCTGGTTCAGCGCGGCGGTCATCGCGCGGACCTGCGCCTCGTCGACGACGTTGCCGTTGGTGATGGAGATGCCGGCGAGGTGCTGCTCGCGGAGCATGGTCGCCACCTCGGTCGGGTCCGTCCCGAGGTAGCGGCCCACGATCACCTGACCGGCAAGCTGCTCGCTGGTCATGTCCGCCACGATCGCCTGCGCCTGCTCGAGCTCGCCGACGGTCGGGCCCCAGCCGAGCGGGGCGCTCGGGTCGACGGTCTCGTCCGACGGTGTGGACGAGGCCACCGTGGGGTCGCTCACCGTCCCGTTCGGGCTGTCGGCCTGCGACGTACACCCGGCGAAGACGCAGGCCACGACGGTCAGGACGGCCGCGGCTCGGTGTGTACGCACGGCGCGAAGGCTACCCGCGGGGGCGTGGGCGATCGAAACGCCGCGATCAGCCCGGACGCAGCGCCTCGGGTCGTACCTCCGCGTGCAACCGCTCCAGGGTCTCCTGCTGGCGATCAGCAGCCGCTGCGAGGCGCACGTAGTCAGCGGCGTCGAGCCCGAGCTCGTCGGAATACTCGGCCAGCACCTGCCACAGTCCCTGCTTGCCGTTGACCGCGGCGCGCAACAGCTCGATCTCGAGCAGCGGCGTCATGGGCGAACCAGTCAGGACACGGCCGTTGGTCTTGGCACGGCCCAGCAGCTCACCCACCCGGGCCAGCGCCTGGAGGGGCAGCCCCCGGCGAAGGTCGAGGGCGTCGATCAGCTCGCCGAGGTGGCGGTGCTCCTCGTCGAGCTCGCGGGCGAACTCGGCCAGGGCGGGTCCGATCTCCCG
>JAKFFB010000286.1:0-13660 GCA_036675425.1 Actinomycetales bacterium
GGCGACCGGGCGGGCCGCGGTCGAGGTCGCGGTCCGGCTGGTCGTGCGGGTGGTGGTGCGCGCCCCCGGCCGCGCGGGCCGGCGGCCCGCGGTCGGTCGGCGGGGCGTGCTCATGGCGTCAGGAGCTGCCGTCGAAGCGCGGGAAGGCGGCCGCGCCGGCGTAGCGCGCGGCGTCGTCGAGCTCCTCCTCGATGCGCAGCAGCTGGTTGTACTTCGCCACGCGCTCGGAGCGGGCAGGTGCGCCCGTCTTGATCTGGCCGCAGTTGGTCGCCACCGCGAGGTCGGCGATGGTCGTGTCCTCGGTCTCGCCGGAGCGGTGGCTCATCATCGACCGGTAGCCGCTGCGGTGGGCCAGGTCGACGGCGTCGAGCGTCTCCGACAGCGTGCCGATCTGGTTCACCTTCACCAGCAGGGCGTTCCCGCACTGGCGACGGATGCCGTCGGCGAGCCGCTGCGCGTTGGTGACGAACAGGTCGTCGCCGACGAGCTGCACCCGCGCGCCGAGCACCGCGGTGAGCCGCTCCCAGCCCTCCCAGTCGCTCTCGCCGAGCGGGTCCTCGATGGAGACCATCGGATAGCTCGCCACCAGATCGTCGTAGTAGGCGGTCATCTCGTCGGCGGTCTTGGTGCCACCCTCGAAGCGGTAGCCCTCGCCATCGGTGTGGAACTCCGTCGCCGCCACGTCGAGCGCGAGCGCGATGTCACGGCCGGGCGTGAAGCCGGCCTTCTGCACGGCCTCGAGGATCAGGTCGAGCGCGTCGCGGTTGCTCGGCAGGTCGGGCGCGTAGCCGCCCTCGTCGCCGACACCGGTCGCGAGCCCGCGGCCCTTCAGGACCCCCTTGAGGGCGTGGTAGGTCTCGGCACCCCAGCGCAGCGCCTCCGAGAAGCTCGCCGCGCCGATCGGCGCGATCATGAACTCCTGGATGTCGACGTTGGTGTCGGCGTGCGCACCGCCGTTGAGGATGTTGAGCATCGGCACCGGGAGCAGGTGGGCGTTCGGCCCGCCGACGTAGCGGAACAGCGGCAGGCCGCTGGAGTCCGCTGCCGCGCGGGCGACCGCGAGGCTGACGCCGAGGATCGCGTTGGCCCCCAGCCGGCTCTTGTCCGGTGTGCCGTCGAGGTCGAGCAGGGCCTGGTCGACCAGCCGCTGCTCGGTCGCCTCGTAGCCGAGCAGCTCGGGGCCGATCGTGTCGAGGACCGCGGTGACCGCCTGCGCCACGCCCTTGCCGCCGTAGCGGTCGCCGCCGTCACGCAGCTCGACCGCTTCGTACGCCCCCGTGCTCGCGCCGCTCGGGACGGCCGCCCGGGCGAGGGTGCCGTCGTCGAGGGCCACCTCGACCTCGACGGTGGGGTTGCCGCGCGAGTCGAGGATCTCGCGGGCGCCGACGGCCTCGATGGAGGGCACGGTTCTCCTGCTGTGCAGTGGTGGTCGGGGGTCCCGCCGAGCCTAGCCCCGGGCCGCGCAGCCGCTCGGGAGGCCCGCCGCTGCAGCCAGACCGCCCCACCCCTCGACGATCTTCGTCATGTGGTCGCGCGACACGCGGAAAGCGCCGCCACATGACGAAGATCGTCGCGCTTCAAAGGCGGAGCAGGCGGGCGCCGCGCTCGACGCGGCCGATGCCGGTGACCGTCGCGTAGAAGCCGCGGGTGCCGCCGTCGAGCTCCTCGAGCGCCGCGGTGAGCGCGTCGTCGACCCGGCCGGGCTCGCGACCGAGGCAGAAGCGCGTGAACTCCACGCACGGCGCGGCCACGACCGGGTCGGTGAGCGTCAGCCGCCCGCCGTCGGCGGTCTCCAGGACCAGCGGCCCGTCGAGGGACGACCACGGGCCGTCCGTGTCGAGCAGCAGGCTCTCCCCCGCCGCCCCGTCGACCAGGTGCGCGCCGAAGCGCGCCCGCAGCCGGTCGTAGTGCGACCCTGGCAGCAGCGACAGCCCGTTGATGCCGCGGTTGCGGGTGTCCGGGTGGTCGGCGTGGTGCACGTCCACCACCCGCTCGTCGCCGACCAGCCCCACGACGCCGGCCGGACCGACCTCCAGGGCGTCGACCTCGAGCAGCGGCGCGGGGTCGTAGACGCGCGTGGCCTTCGGTCCCGGCTTGAGCCGGGAGCGCTGCACCTGCAGCCGCACCACGGTCCCGATCAGCTCCATCGCTGCTCCCACTCCGTCGTCGTCAGGTCTGCCGGCTCGCGTCCTTCGCTGCGTACGTCGGACTCGACCGCGGCCAGCCGGTCCCGGAAGGCGCGCGCCACGGCGCGCAGCTCGGCCTCCGGGTCGCTCCCCTCCTCCCGGCACCGGGCGACGAGGGACCACAGCTCGCCGCCCACGCCGTCGTACGTCGGCACGGCCGCGCCCAGCTTGGCCGCGCGCTTCTGCAGCTTGTGCGCCAGGGAGAGCGCCGGCTGCCCGAGTGGCACGCCCTCGGTGACCGAGGTGCGGCCCTTCTCGGCGGCTTTCAGGGCGTCCCAGGTGCCCTCGAGGTCGTCGGCGCTGCCGTCGGCGAAGACGTGCGGGTGCCGTCGCACGAGCTTGTCCACCAGGCCCACGGCGACGTCGTCGATCGACCAGGGATCGTCCGCCTCCTGCGCCAGCCGGGCGTGGAAGGCGACCTGCAGGAGGACGTCACCCAGCTCCTCGCGCAGGTCGGCCAGGTCGCCGTCCTCGAGCGCGGCGTACGCCTCGTACGCCTCCTCCAGCAGGTAGGGCTTGAGGCTGTCGTGGGTCTGCTTCGCGTCCCACGGGCAGCCGCCGGGCGAGCGCAGCCGGTCCATCACGGCGACGACGTCGAGCAGCCGGGCGCCGGGCGGGTCGTAGGAGCCGCGCACCTGCTCGAGGCCGAGGCCGGACGTGACCAGCCGACGGCCGAGGTCCGCGACCAGCGCGGCGTCGGCGTCCCCTGTCGTCAGCAGGACGACGGTCTCGCCCGCGACGGCCCGCGCGTGCAGGTCCTCGGCGGTGGCGCCGGTCGAGACGTCGACCCCGGCGTCGCGCAGGTAGGGCAGCTGGGGGCCGTCGCCGTCGACGGTCAGCACCGGTCCGGATCGCAGGGCCTCCCAGGCGGGCCAGGACAGCTGGCCGGGAGGCAGTCGCGGGGAGACGACGACCAGGACGACCCGACCGGGCACTAGCCGGCCGGTGAGGGTGCGGGCTCCTCGGCGGGCGCCTCCTGCGGAGCTTCCTGAGGAGCCTGCGGGGGGGCCTCGCCGCCCGGCACGCCGCCCAGCTCCTCCTCGCCGGTGGGCGCGCCCTCGTCCGGCACGAGCACGCCGTTGGCGCCCTCCTCCGGCTCGACCTGCCCGGTCTCGGGGTTCCAGCGGCCGAACCGCGGGTTGACGCTGATGCCGAGGTCCTCGCTGACCTCCTGCACGACCTCCTGCACACGGGCCTGGCGCTCGGCCTGCAGCGCGGTGCGGCGCAGCTCGGGGGTCGCCTCGGCCAGCGTGGTCGTCTGCCGGTCGAGCACCTCGACGACGTGCCAGCCGAACTGGGTCTGGACGACGACGACCTGGCCCTCCTTCGCGCCGAAGATGGCGTTCTCGAACTCCGGCACGAACTGGCCGCGGCCGGCCAGCCCGAGGTCGCCGCCGGTGTCCTTGTTGGAGGTGTCCGTCGACAGCTCCGCCGCGAGCGCGGCGAAGCGGGTCCGGTCGGCCTGCACCTGGGCGAGCACGCGCCGGGCGGTCGCCTCGTCGGGGACCAGGATGTGGCGGGAGCGCACCCGGTCGTACTGCGCGATGCTCTCGTCGTAGAGCGCCTGCAGGTCCGCCCGCGGCACGTCGAGGTCCGCGGTGAGCTCGTCACCGAGCCGCTGGTCCAGCACGATGCTGCGGACGAACGGCGCGAGGTCCTCCGGGGCGATGCCGCTCTGCGCGGCCTGCTGCTCGAGGGTCTCGCGGCCACCGGCCTGCGCGGCGAACTGCTCGATCTGCGCGTCGACCTCGCCGGCGGAGACGGTCAGGTCGTTGCGCTCCGCGGCCTCCTCGAGCACGAGGGCGTTGATGAGCCGGGACAGCGCGAGCCGCTGGTAGGCGGCGAGATCCGCTCCCAGCTGCTGCTCGGCCTGCGGGTCGGTCAGGCCGCGCTCGACGAGCTCCTGCAGGTCGCTGGTCGTGATCCGCTCGTCGCCGACGACGGCCGCCGCACCGGGGCGGAGCTGGCCCTCTCCGCAGCCCGTCAGGAGCAGGAGGGCGGCACCGGCCAGCACGGCCAGACGACGAGAGGTGCGGGTCACGGGGACGCGGTCCTTCCGAGCAGGAGAGAGGAGAGTTCGGCCTACAGGTTGCCAGATCACGAGGTGGCGGCTGCGGCCGCCGCAGGCACGCTGTCGCCGAGCACGGCCTCGAGCAGCCCGCGCGCCCAGTCGAGCAGCGCCTCGTCGCGCACCGGCTGGCCGCCGATGCGGGCGGTCATCGGGCGCGGCACCAGCACGGTCGACGTCTGCGGCTTCACGACCGACCGCGGGTAGAGCCGCTGCAGCCGCATCGTCTGGCTCTCGCGCAGGGACATCGGCGAGAAGCGGATCGAGGTCCCCTGCACGCTCACCTCGGTCAGCCCGAGCTGCCGCGCGTACGCCCGGAAGCGCGCCACCAGCAGCAGCCGCTCCACCGGGTCGGGCAGCGGTCCGTACCGGTCGGTCAGCTCCGCGCGCACGGCCTCGATGGCCGCGTCGTCGTACGCCGCCGCGAGCCGGCGGTAGGCCTCCAGCCGCAGCCGCTCCCCGGGGATGTAGTCGTGCGGCAGGTGCGCGTCGATCGGCAGGTCGACCCGGGTGTCCGGCGCCTCCGGCTCGTCGGCCGCGCCACCGCCGCGCTTGAAGTCGGCGACCGCCTCGCCGACCAGGCGCATGTAGAGGTCGAAGCCGACGCTGGCGATGTGGCCGGACTGCTCGCCGCCGAGCAGGTTGCCGGCGCCGCGGATCTCGAGGTCCTTCATCGCGACCGCCATGCCGGCGCCGACCTCGGTGTTCTGCGCGATCGTCGCGAGCCGGTCGTGCGCGAGCTCGGTCAGCGGCTTGTCCGGCTGGTAGGTGAAGTAGGCGTAGGCGCGCTCGCGGCCACGTCCGACCCGGCCGCGGATCTGGTGCAGCTGGGACAGCCCGAAGGCGTCGGCCTTGTCGACGATGAGCGTGTTGGCGTTGGGGATGTCCAGGCCGGACTCGACGATGGTGGTGCAGACCAGGACGTCGTACTCCTTCTCCCAGAAGCCGACCATGACGTGCTCGAGCGCCTCCTCGCTCATCTGCCCGTGTCCGGTGGCCACGCGAGCCTCCGGCACGAGCTCGCGGATGCGCTTGGCGACCCGGTCGATCGACTCCACCCGGTTGTGCAGGAAGAAGACCTGCCCCTCGCGCAGCAGCTCGCGACGGATCGCCGCGCTGATCTGCTTCTCGTCGTACGGCCCGACGAACGTCAGCACCGGGTGCCGCTCCTCCGGCGGGGTGAGGATCGTCGACATCTCGCGGATGCCGGTCAGGCTCATCTCGAGGGTGCGCGGGATCGGCGTCGCCGACATCGTCAGCACGTCGACCGCGACGCGCATCGACTTCAGGAACTCCTTGTGCTCCACGCCAAAGCGCTGCTCCTCGTCGACGATGACGAGGCCGAGGTCCTTGAACTGCGTGTCCTTGCTGAGCAGCCGGTGCGTGCCGATGACGACGTCCACCTCGCCTCGGCTGACCCCCTCGAGGATCTCCTTCTGCTCCCGGTCGGAGTTGAAGCGGCTGACGGCGCGGACCTTGACCGGGAAGGCCTGGAAGCGGTCGCGGAAGGTGTTGTAGTGCTGCTGCACCAGCAGCGTCGTGGGCACCAGGACGGCGACCTGCTTGCCGTCCTGCACCGCCTTGAACGCTGCGCGTACGGCGATCTCGGTCTTGCCGTAGCCGACGTCGCCCATGATCACGCGGTCCATCGGGACCGCCTTCTCCATGTCGCGCTTCACCTCGTCGATCGCCTCGAGCTGGTCGGGCGTCTCGACGTACGGGAAGGCGTCCTCGAGCTCGCGCTGCCACGGGGTGTCCTGCCCGAAGGCGTGACCGGGGGCGGCCATCCGCGCGCTGTAGAGCTGGATCAGGCCGGCCGCGATCTCCTTGACGGCCTTCTTGGCGCGGCCCTTGCGCTTGGCCCAGTCGCCGCCGCCCAGCCGGTCCAGGCTCGGCGCCTCGCCGCCGACGTACTTCGTGACGAGCTCCAGCTGGTCGGTGGGGACGAAGACGCGGTCGCCGGGCTGGCCCTTCTTGCTCGGGGCGTACTCGAGGATGAGGTACTCGCGGGTCGCGCCCTGGACGGTCCGCTGCACCATCTCGATGTAGCGCCCGACGCCGTGCTGCTCGTGCACGACGAGGTCGTGCGGCTTGAGCTGGACCGGGTCGATGGCGTTCTTGCGCCGGCTCGGCATCCGCTTGCTGACGTCCTTGGTGCTGGCGCCGCGGGTGCCGGTCAGGTCGGTCTCGGTGACCAGCACCGTCTTGAGCAGCTCGCTGCGGAACCCGCTCTCGAAGCAGGCGGTCGACAGGTGGACCGTGCCAGGGGTGAGCTCCGGCGCGTCCGACAGCTGCGCCGGGACCTCGGCGTCCTTGAGCAGCTCGTGCAGCCGCTGCGCCGGGCCGTGCCCCTCGGTCGTGACGACGACGCGCCAGCCGTCCTTGGCCCACGCCTTGAGGTCCTCGACCGCCTTGCCGACCTCGCCGTGGTAGCCGGGGGCGGGCTTGGCGGCCAGCACGACGGTGTCGTCGTCGAGGTCCTCGTCGGCGGTGAACGGGCTGAGCGACCACCACGGAAGGCCGATCGCGGCAGCGTGCTCGCGCACCTCGACCAGCGTCTTGTACGCCGCGGCGCCGAGGTCGATCGGCGCCTTCCCGCCGACGGCAGCGGTGGCCCAGGACGCCTCGAGGAACTCCTGGCTGGTGCGCACCAGGTCGTGCGCGCGGGTGCGGACCTTCTCCGGGTCGGCGACCAGCACCGTGGTGTCGGCGGGCAGCTCGTCGACCAGAAGTCGCAGCTCGTCCACGAGCACGGGGGCGAGCGCCTCCATGCCCTCGACGGGGTGGCCGTCGGCGATCTTCGTGCAGATCTCGGCGAGCTCGGGATGGGTCTCAGCCAGCTCTCTCGCCCTGGCGCGTACCTCCGGCGTCAGCAGCAGCTCGCGGCACGGCGGCGCCCACAAACCGTGCTCGACCTCGCCGAGGCTGCGCTGGTCGGCCACCTTGAAGGCGCGCACCTCCTCGACCGCGTCGCCCCACCACTCCACCCGGACCGGGTGCTCCTCGGTGGGCGGGAAGACGTCGAGAATGCCTCCGCGTACGGCGAACTCGCCGCGCTTCTCGACGAGCTCCACCCGGGCGTACGAGATGTCGACCAGGCGCCGCACGACTGCGTCGAGGCCGCCGTCGACGTCCTGGCCCTTGACCAGCTCGACCGGCTCGAGGTCACCCAGTCCCGGGACCTGCGGCTGCAGGATGCTGCGCACCGGTGCGACGACGACGTCGAGCGGACCGGTCGCCGGGTCGTCGCTGCTGGGGTGCTTGAGCCGGCGCAGCACCGCGAGGCGGCGGCCGACGGTGTCGGCCCGCGGGCTGAGCCGCTCGTGCGGCAGCGTCTCCCAGCTCGGGTAGAGCGCGACGCGGTCGCCGTCGACGAGCGCCCCCAGGGCGGCCACCAGGTCCTCGGCCTCGCGACCGGTCGCCGTCACGGCGAGGACGGTGCGGTTCCGGCGGACCAGCCCGGCGATGACGAACGGGCGCAGCCCCGCCGGGCCGGACAGGTCCAGCGTCGCCGTGCTCGGAGCGGACAGGGCCTGGGCGAGAGCGGGGTCGCCGGAGACGACGTCGAGCAGGCCGGCGAGCGACAAGGGTTCCTCTTTCGGGCAACGCTGATGGGCCCCGCGCGGTCAGCGACCGGGGGTGCAGCGCCTCCCGGCGCCGGCTCCCAGGTTACGTGGCGGCCGGCGGCCGTTCATGATCCACAGAAGGATCGACCTGCTCACAACGCGGACGGCCTGCCTTGGAGGCGGATCCTTCTGTGGATCATGGGCTCGGCGACGCGGGCGTCAGGCGCGGGGCGTGCGGTAGGGCGTGAGCAGCTGGTCGACCGGGGCGTCGTCGTCGGTCAGCACCTGCGCGCCGCGGGCGAACGAGCGCACCCGCTCGCCCGAGTGGACGTTCTCGACCTCGCCGCGAGCCACCGCGCGGCGGTCAAGATCGGTTGTGGACAGGGGGGTGTCGCTGCCCACGAGCACCAGGTTGCCGCCGGTCTCCCGGGCCAGCGCCGACGGCGGGGCGAGGACGAGCACGTGCTCGAAGGCCTCGAGCAGGGTGGTGGTCTCGGCCCGGACGAAGTCCAGCGGCGGGAAGTCGATGACGTTCAGCGCGTAGACGCCGCCGGGGCGCAGCACCCGCCGGACCTCGGCGACCATCTCGGTCGTCGTCAGGTGCCACGGCACCGCGAGGCTGCCGAAGGCGTCGCCGACCACGACGTCGTACGACCGAGCGGGCAGGTCGGCGATCTCGGTCCGGGCGTCACCGACACGGACGTCGAGCGAGGGCACGGCACCCAGCCCGAGCCGGGTCCGGCCGATGCGTGGGATCTCCGGGTCGACCTCCAGCACCGTGCCGGTGGAGCCGGGGCGCACGGCGGCGAGGTGGCGCGGCACGGACCCGCCGCCGAGGCCGAGGTGCAGCGCGTCGACCGGGCCGGCCGGCAGCTGCGCCAGCACGTCGGCGATCCGCTGGGTGTAGCGGAACTCCAGGTGCGCCGGGTCGTCGAGGTCGACGTAGGAGTGCCGCAGCCCGTCGAGGACCAGCGTGCGGCCGCCGTCCCGACGCGGGTCCGGCTCGACAGTCGCGCAGTAGTAGCGGGTCTCGTACTCGCAGGGACCGTCCGCGACCACCAGCCAGCTCGCCGTGAGCATCGCGAGGACCAGCACGGCGAGCATGGGCGCGACCGGCGGCGTGAGGCGCGGCAGCACCACCGCGACCACGAGCCCGACGGCCACGAGCACCAGGCCGGTCAGCAGCAGCAGGGTCGACGTCGCGAAGGCGGACAGCAGCACGAAGCCGGTGAGGAACGTCCCGGCCAGCGCGCCCAGGGTGCTGACCGCCGACAGCCGACCGACCGTCTCGCCGGTCTCGGCGAGGGTGCGCAGCCGCAGCTTGACGACCCCCGGCGGCACGAGCGACAGGACGAGGGCCGCGGGCGCGACGGCGAGCAGCACGAGCACCACCGTGCCGACCGGGCCGGTGCCGCGGAACGCGTCGCCGGCTGCGAAGACGGTGGGACGAGCGGCGAGGACCAGGGCGCCACCGAGAGCGGTCGCCGGCCCCAGCCAGCGGCGGGGGTCGGCCCGGTCCGCGAGCCGTCCGCCGAGGGCCGCGCCGCCGGCGATGGCGGCGAGGGCGACGCCGATCGCGGCCGTGTAGGTCTCGAGGGTCAGCCCGACGTACGGCGCGACCAGCCGGCTGACGAGGATCTCCAGGACCAGCACGGCTGCCGAGGAGAGCAGCACGAGCAGGGCGGCCAGCGGCGCCGGCATCAGGCGGGGTCGACGTGGAAGGTGTTCTGCGCCGCGTCCAGCGGACCGGTGAGCAGCGCCTCGACGGCGTCGGCGGCGCGGTCGACGTGGAAGCCGAGGTCCTTCTTCTCCGCGCCGGAGAAGTCCTTCAGCACGTAGTCGGCGGGGTCCTGCCGGCCGGGCGGGCGACCGACGCCGACGCGTACGCGCAGGTAGTCCTTGCTGCCGATAGACGAGGTGATCGAGCGCAGCCCGTTGTGCCCGTTGTCGCCGCCGCCCAGCTTGAGACGCAGCGTGCCGTAGGGGATGTCGAGCTCGTCGTGCACGACGACGATGCGGTCCATCGGCACCTTGAAGAAGTCGCGCAGTGACGCGACCGGACCGCCGGAGAGGTTCATGTACGTCTTGGGCTTCGCGAGCACGGCGCGCTGACCGGCGAGCCGGCCCTCGACGACGTCAGCCCGGCCCTTGTGCGCCTTGAACCTCGCCCCGGCGCGCTCACCCAGCAGGTCGAGCACCATGAAGCCGACGTTGTGCCGGTTGCCGGCGTAGGACGGCCCGGGATTGCCCAGCCCGACGACGAGCCAGAGCGGCTCGCCGGACACGGGCTTGCGGAAGAGCAGCGACTACTCGGCGGGGGTCTCGGACTTCGGCGCCTCGGTCTCGCCGACCTCGTCGCCCTCGCCGGCCTTGTCGGACTCGGAGCCCTCGGCGGTCTCGCCCGCTGCCTCGGCCTCGGCGTCGGCGAGCGCCTCGGCGCCGGCCTGACCCGCACCCAGCTCCTCCTCGGCGGCGGTGAGCTCGGCCTCGAGCTGCTCCTCGGAGATGACGCCCAGGAAGGCGACGATGACGTGGTCGGGGTCCTGCGAGAGCTCGGTGCCGGCGGGGAGCCTGACGTCCTTGGCGGCGAGGCTCGAGCCCGCGCGCTGGCCGTCGATGGCGAGCTCCAGGTGCTCCGGCAGCGCGGTGGCGTCGGCGGTGACCGTGAGGGTCATCGTCTGCTGGTCCACCAGGGTCTCGGGAGCGGCCTCGCCGGTCAGCTGCACCGGGATCTCGACGGTGACCTTCTCGCCCTTGCGGACGGCGACGAGGTCGACGTGCTCGAGGAAGCCCTTGATCGGGTCGCGCACGACGGCCTTCGGCAGCGCCAGCTGGTCGCCGTCCTCGGTCTGCAGCGTGAGCAGCGCGTTGGCGTCGTGCTTGAGCGCGAGCATCAGCTCGTGGCCGGGCAGCGAGAAGTGGCGCGGAGCCTCGCCGTGCCCGTAGAGCACGGCCGGCACCTTGTTGGCCCGGCGGATGCGCCGCGAGGGGCCCTTGCCGAACTCGGTGCGGGGCTCGGCGGCGATGCGGACCTCGGACACAGCGGGACTCCTCGAACAGCTTGCAGGCGTGGGGGCGCGAGTGCGCAGTGGACGAGTCTAGCGGCCCGTCAGCCCGGCGCCGCCTGCAACGTCCGGCCCAGCTCGTCCGCGGGCACCGGCCGGCCGAACAGGAACCCCTGCCCGCGGTCGCACCCGAAGCGCCGCAGCGCGTCGCACTGCGCCGTCGTCTCCACGCCCTCGGCGAGCACCGGCAGGCCGAGCGTGTGCCCCAGCCGGATCACCGCCCAGGCGATGGTTCCCGCGTCGTCGTCGTCGGGCAGGTGGCGGATGAAGGACCGGTCGATCTTGAGCAGGTCCACCGGGAGCGTCCGCAGCGCGCCGAGCGAGGAGTAGCCGGTGCCGAAGTCGTCGATCGCCAGGTGCACGCCTTCGGCACGCAGCTCGCTCAGCATCGAGATGGCCGCGTCGTCGCGCTCCATGAGGATGCTCTCGGTCAGCTCCAGGCAGAGCGCGGACGGCGGCAGGTCCGTCTCGGCGAGCACCGACCGGACGACCTCCGCGAAGTCCGCCTCCTTCAGCTGACGCCCTGAGACGTTGACGGCGACGGTGAAGTCCGCCGCCCCGCCGGCGCGCCACACGGCTGCCTGCCGGCAGGCCGTCCGCAGCACCCAGGTGCCGAGCTCGACGATCAGCCCGGTCTCCTCGGCGCGGCCGATGAACTCGTCCGGCGGCACCGTCCCGCGCTCCGGGTGGTCCCAGCGCAGCAGCGCCTCGGCGCCGGTGACGGCCGAGGACGCGAGGTCCACGACGGGCTGGAACGCGAGCCAGAACTGCTGCCGGTCGAGCGCCACGCGCAGGTCCGCGCCCAGCGCGTCGCGCCGCCGAACGTCGTCGTGCATGCGCGGCTCGAACGCGGTGTGCCGTGACTTGCCCGCCCGCCTGGACTCGTGCATCGCGACGTTCGCCGCCGCGATCAAGGCATCAGGCGTCGGTCGGCCGTCCTGCCCGGTGCTGGCCGTGCTGCCGATGCTGACGCTGACGAAGACCTCGTGGTCGTCGACCTGCAGCGGCGCACGAAGCAGCTCGTGGATGCGCAAGGCGACCGCCTCCGGGTCCGCGCAGTCCTCGAGCACCACCGCGAACTCGTCGCCGCCGAGCCGGGCCACGGTGTCCTCGGTCGGCCGGCCCATGCTGTCGGACGCCCGCAGCGCGTCGAGCAACCGGGTGGCGAGCGCGGCCAGCACGCGGTCGCCCACTCCGTGACCGCGACTGTCGTTGATCGTCTTGAAGTCGTCGACGTCCAGGAACAGCACGTGCAACGGACGATCCGCTCGCTGCGCCCGGGCCAGGCTGCCGCGAAGCCGGTCCATCAGCAGGACGCGGTTGGGCAGGCCGGTGAGGCTGTCGTACATCGCCTGCTGGACCAGGCGCTCCTCGGCGCGCTCGCGCTCCAGCACGCGTCCGATCTGCGCTCCGACGAAGCCGACCAGCTGCAGCAGCCCCTCGTCGGGCGGCTGGATGCCCGGGGCGAAAAACTCCAGTACGGCCACTGTGTCGCTGCGCACGAGGATGGGTGCGGCGAAGGCGGCTCGCAGCCCGCAGGCATTCGCCGCGACGCGGCGTGGGAAGTTGTCGTCCTCGCCCAGGTCGGCGATCCACTGCGGCTCGCCCTTGGCGAGGGTGCGTCCCGGCAGCCCCTCACCGGAGCGGAAGGTCGCTCCCGCGGTCGCGCGCAGGAACTCCGCGTAACTGCCGTCCGCAGGGGCGTGCATCACGCCGAGCGAGACGAGCGTGCCCGCGTCCTCGACGGACAGCACGAAGGCGTGGCCCACCGGCCAACCCGTGTGCGCGCAGATCGTCGTCAGCGCAGCGGCGATCGCGTCGACGGACGAGGCGGACTCGTTCGCCTGGACAGCGACCCTGCCGAGGAGCTCGGCGAACGCGTTGGAACGCGTGAGCTGCCGGACCGTCTCGTAGAGCTCGCTCGTGACCCGCTCGGCGATAGCCTCGGCCTCGAGTCGCGCCGCGCGTTCGCGCGCCAGCCGCCGCTCGAGAGCACGCACCTGGTCGGGCGCGCCCCCGAGGTCAAGCGGCGGCATCGCGGAACTCGCAGCGCAGCAGGCACTGCTCGTCACCGCGGAGCCTGCAGGCCGTGCGGACGATGGTCACCCGCTGGCCGTAGTGCGCAGCCGCTCCGACCAGGAAGCCCTCGGCAAGTGCGCACAGCGAGCGGGTGGACCCGTAGGTCAGGGTGACGACGTTCTCGCCGGTGACCTCGAAAGCGAAGGTCGGCGGCTCCGCACCGGGGTAGAGCTTGCGGACCTCGGGGTGGATCATGTCGTTGAGCGTGAGCACGAACGACAGCGCGTCGTGGTGGGGAGAGAAGAAGTTCGGGAAGCGCTGCGCCAGCAGGGGGATGGCACCCTCGGCGACATGCCGCAGAACGGCCTGCTCGTCCGTGCCGAGCAGGGCGGCCGCCGACACGACGATGGCCATCAGGTCGGCGTCGGGATAGCTGCCGAGCGAGGTGTAGCTGCCCGTCACGCCGGCGCCGTCGAGGACCGCGTCCCACGCGTCGTCACCGTGCTCCGCGCTGACGACCTCCTCGGCGAGGTTGAAGATGATGCCCTTCACCGACGTGACCCGCGCGCGGGAACTGCGTCGACAGGGGGCTGGCGCTGGAACGACATGTCCGGACAGTAACGCTTTGCCTGACTCCCGGGACGCGCTGCTAGGCCGCGCCGTCGAACAGGCTCGTGACCGAGCCGTCCTCGAAGACCTCGGAGATGGCGCGGGCGATCAGCGGCGCGATCGACAGCACGGTGAGGCCGTCGAAGC
>JAKFFB010000199.1:0-2405 GCA_036675425.1 Actinomycetales bacterium
GACCGCGACCCGCCGCTTCGCGCGCCGCCAGGACGGTTGGTTCCGCAAGGACCCACGCATCGTCTGGGTGGACCACGACGACCCTGCCCGGGTCGAGAAGGCGCTGGCGGCCCTGCCCGTCTAGGTCACCGCGCGACGAGCTCCCGCGCCGGTCGTACGACGGCGGGGCGGGCCGCGTCGGCCGCGCCGAGGTCGGCGGCGTCCCGGATCCACGTGGCGATGTCGGCCTGGCTGCGCCCGCGGACGTCGGCGTACCTGGTCACCTTCGTCGGCTTGATGCCGCAGAACTCCAGGGTCCGGCCCTTGACCTGCTTGACCGTGCTGTCGCCGACGATCGGGAGGTACCACCGCGGCGAGTCCGAGGTCACCGCGAGCCGGCCGGTGCGGCCGGCGAGCAGGCCTTCGGGCATGCCGTTCTCCTTGTAGCGGAAGGCCCACCCGCGCTCGAGCGTGCGGTCGAAGAAGCCCTTGAGCAGTGCGGGCACCGAGCCCCACCAGAGGGGGGTGAAGACGGCGACGTGGTCGGCCCCCTCGAGCAGCTCCTGGGCGCGGACGAGGTCGGGCTCGAGGTCCTGCGGCGTGCGGTAGCCGGTGCGGAGGGTGAGGTCGAAGTCGAGGTCGCGCAGGGCGAGGAGGGTGGCGTTCGCGCCGGCGCCCGCGGCGTACGACGCGGCGAGCTGGGCGGTGAGGGAGGCAGGGTCGGGGTGCCCGTCGATGACGAGGAGGGTGGCCATGCGAGTTCCAATCTGGACAGTGACAAGAAACTGGACACCGCCCACATTGGAGTAGGATGTTGCTCATGTCAAGATCCCTGTCGAGAAGCTCGGGCGGATATCACCACGGGAACCTCCAGGCCGCCCTCGAGGACGCCGCGCTCGACCTGCTCGAGACCACGTCCGCGGCGAAGATCAGCCTGCGCGAGGTCGCGCGGCGGGCCGGGGTGAGCCACAACGCGCCCTACCACCACTTCGGCGACCGGGCCGCGCTCCTGCGCGCGCTCGGCGTCCGCGGCATGGGCGCGCTGCTCGCCGCGCAGGAGGAGGCCGTCGCCGCCGCGACCGGCCCGGTCGAGCGGGTCCGGGCGCTCGGCCTCGCCTACGTGCAGTACGCCGCCGCGCACCCGCAGGCGTTCGCGCTGGTCTTCGACCCCGACTACTGCGCCGCCGGCGCCCCGAGCGCGGAGATGGCGCCGCTGATCACCCGCAACGAGGACCTGCTCGCCGACGAGGTCGCCGCGCTGGTCCGCGAGCCCGGCTACGAGGGCCGCGACCCGACGGCACTGTCGGCCGCGCTGTGGTCGGCCGTCCACGGCATGGCCCAGCTGGTCACCCTCGGGCACCTGCCCGTCGAGGCCGCCGAGCCGGCCCTCGACGCGCTCGTGCGGTAGCCGCCGAGAGGGCAATCCCGGTCAAGCCGGCCGCCGATTTCAGTGCCAGAGTGGATCCATGGCGACCATCTACTACACCGGGTGCACCCTCGACGGCTTCATCGCGACCGACGACCACTCCCTCGACTGGCTGACCTCGCGCGACATCGACCAGGAGGGCCCGATGTCCTACCCGGCGTTCCGCGAGCGGCTCGGCGCCTGCGTCATGGGCGCCACGACCTGGCAGTGGATCCTCGACCACGACGACGACCCGTGGGGTCCGCTGCCCACCTGGGTGATGACGCACCGCACCTTCCCGGAGGCACCGGCCAGCGTCCGCTTCGACCGCGACGACGTACGCCGGGTGCACGCCGAGATGACCGAGGCCGCCGACGGCAAGGACCTCTGGGTCGTCGGCGGGGGAGAGCTGGTCGGCCAGTTCCACGACGCCGGACTCCTCGACGAGGTCTGGATCCAGTACGCCCCGGTGACCATCGGCAGCGGCGCCCCCGTGCTCCCGCGGCACGTCGAGCTCCGGCTCGAGGAGGTCGCCCGCAACCGCGACTTCGCCTGCCTGCGGCACACCGTCGTGCGCTGATCACCTGTGCGCGGTGCGCAGGACGCCCGTGCACCCGTGGGGGCGTGGACATCCCCGACCGTTGGGGGCAGGGTGGATGGCTCAACTCTCGGGAGGAACACCCATGCACCAGCTCGCCCGGCGGGTCACCGCCGCCCTTTCGGCCACGAGCGGCCTCGCCGTCGCTGCCGGCCTCCTCGTCGTACCCGCCGCGGCCCCGGCGGCCGCGGCACCGTCCGCTGCGGACGAGCGCGGTCGCCCCACCGCCAAGGTCCCCACCGCCGTCGGCAAGGGCGGTGCGATCAGCACCGTCGACCCGGAGGCCAGCGCCGCCGGCCTCAAGGTCCTGCGCGCCGGCGGCAACGCCGTGGACGCCGCGGTCGCGGCAGCCGCGACCCTCGGGGTGACCGAGCCCTACAGCGCCGGCATCGGCGGTGGCGGCTACTTCGTCTACTACGACGC
>JAKFFB010000197.1:0-2402 GCA_036675425.1 Actinomycetales bacterium
GCCGCGATCACGATCTGGTCGCAGTGCAGCGCGATGTCGGTGCCGCCCGCCACGCAGAAGCCGTGGATGCTCGCGACGGTCGGCTTGTTCGCATGGAGCAGGCTCGCGAACCCACGGGTGAAGCGGCTCATCATGGCGTAGTCGACCATCGGGTCCCACGTCCCCGCCGGATCGTGGTTGTGCATCTGGACGGTCGGGTCGAGCACGGTGCCTTCCTGCGGAGCCGAGCCCACCATGCCACCGTCGAGCATCCGCTCGGCCGAGGCGGCCAGGTCGTAGCCGCCACAGAAGCCCTTGCCGCGACCGCTCAGCACGATCACGTGCACGCGCGGGTCGAGATCGGCGCGCTCGACGGCGTCGGCGAGCTCGACCGGGGTGTCCGGAGTGATCGAGTTGCCCTGTTCGGGACGGTTGAAGACCAGGCGCGCCACCCGTCCGTCGACCTCGTAGGTGAGTGTCCGGTACGACGGCCCGTCCTCGCGCGGAGCAGGAGCGTCGCGGTAGGGCGACGCGGGTCCGTCGTACGCGGAGCGGCGCCAGGCGGGCTCATCGGTCATGGCCAGTACGTTACATCTGAGAACACAACTGTGTCCATCGTTGTAACAGTGGCGGGCCCGTGGGAGGGTGACGACGTGCCTCCCGATCCCACGTCGCTGCCGAACCTGTCGGCACGGTCGGTGCTGCTCAGCCTGCTGCTCGGCTCGCACCCGGACCGGATGAGTCCCGCCGCACTGGTCCGCGCGGGCGAACACTTCGACATCCCGGCCTCGACGGTGCGGGTCGCACTGACCCGCGCGGTGGCCGCCGGCGACCTGCGTCGGGCCGACGGGGACTACACCCTCGGCAAGCGACTGGCCCGCCGCCAGCAGCACCAGGACGAAGCCGTCCTCGACGCCGAGATCGCGTGGGACGGCTCGTGGGAGATGGCCGTCGTGGTCGTGTCCGGTCGCTCCGGACCCGAGCGTGCGGCCCTGCGCGACCTGTTGACCGCGCACCGCCTCTCCGAGGTCCGCGAGGGCGTGTGGACGCGCCCGGCCAACCTGAGCCGACCACGCGGGTACGCCGACGACGTCGTCCTGACGACCTTCTCCGCCCGACCCGACGGCGACCCGGCAAACCTCGCCGCCGACCTGTGGGACCTGACCGGCTGGGCCAAGGACGGGCGCACCCTGCTGCGGATGCTGGCCCGGGCTGCTGCTCCGGCGGCGCGGCTGGCAGTGGCTGCAGCCCTGGTGCGGCACCTCGCCAGCGACCCGTTGCTCCCCGCCGAGCTCCTGCCCCGCAACTGGCCGGCGGACGAGATGCGCAAGACCTACGCCGCCTACCAGGCGGAGCTGCGCGTCCTCGCCCTGCCCGGTTGAGCTGCCCTCACTGGCCGGTCGCGGTCAGACGAGGCCTTCGGGCAGGTCCTCGCCGGACTCGAACAGCTCGAGCGCCCGCTGGGCCCGCATCGCGGCATCCACCACGATCTCGACGTCGTCAGCGAGCTCGGCCGTCGGTCGTTCCTCGATCGAACCGCCGCGTGCGGGGTCGCGTGCGTCGCGCTCGGTGTCGCGCTCGTGCAGCTCGGACAACAGGGACTCGCGATCCAGGCCGCGCAGCGCGAACAGCACCAACGGGTCGGCGTCGACGAGCCACCCGACCTGCAACAGCACGGCCAGCGCGTGCGCGCAGGGGTCGAGGTAGTGCGGGCACGTACAGGTCGCGGAGAACTCGCCGCCGTACGGCAGCAGCTCGACGCCCACCTCCTCGACGTGTTCGACGAAGTCGTGCGGCAGGTTGCCCGCCAGCAGCTCGGCGATCCGGCCGGACTCCGCGGCCACCACGTCGACCGGCGCCCGACGGGCGCCCGCCTCCAGCGTGGGTACGACGACCTCGACCGTCCAAGCGTCGTCGCCGGCCCGGACCGCGGCCAGCAAGTTGCCCGCGTCGATGCTGATGCCGCCGACATCACCGCGGCGCGCGCTCGCACGGCCGGGGCGCAGCTCGGCGTCGGAGTAGGCCGCCTCCTCCACGGCCCGCTGCCACGCCTTGCCCCACCACGACCGCACGCCGCGCCGCGGCAGCGTCTGTCGGACGAAGGTCGTGCGCATCACTCGTGGTCTCGAGACGGTCGCAGAGCGACCTCCTCGACCTCCGAAGAGCGGAACGCCTCGCGGCGCTGTTCCTTGCGCAGGGTGACGAGGTCGCGGAGCTCCTCGTTGTTGAGCTCGGTCAGCGCGGCATCACCGCGGGCGAGCACGGCGTCGGCGAGGTGGCGCTTGCGGTCGAGCAGGGCGGCGACGCGCTCCTCGATGGTGCCGCGGGTGACCATCCGGTGCACCTGGACCGGCTTGGTCTGGCCGATCCGGTAGGCCCGGTCGGTGGCCTGGTCCTCGACGGCCGGGTTCCACCAGCGGTCG
>JAKFFB010000200.1:0-2395 GCA_036675425.1 Actinomycetales bacterium
CCCCGGCGCTCGCGACCGGCATCCCCGCCGCCGCACTCGCCGCCGCGGTCACCGCGACCCGCCGGCGTGGCCGCCCCGGGCGGCCGCTCACCGGCGCCGCCGTCTACCGTCTTGCACTCGCCGCGGCAGTCGCCGTCCGGCTGTCACGCAAGGGAGTGCAGTGAGCCTCGGCCTGGTCGACGCGGTCGTGCTGGGCGTGGTGGAGGGGCTCACCGAGTTCCTGCCGGTGTCCAGCACCGGGCACCTGACGATCGCCGAGGGACTGCTCGGCCTCGAGGTCGACGACCCCTCGGTGACCGCCTTCACGGCCGTCATCCAGAGCGGCGCGATAGCCGCGGTCCTCATCTTCTTCGCCAAGGACATCGCCCGCTTCGCCCGAGGCTTCTTCAAGGGGCTCCGCTCCGCCGAGGGCCGGCAGGCCGACGACTGGCGACTCAGCCTCGCCGTGCTCGTCGGCTCGCTGCCGATCGGCGTGGTCGGGCTCGTCTTCCGCGACGTCATCAAGGGCCCGGTCCTGCGCTCGCTGGTCACCGTGGGCATCGCGCTGATCCTGTGGAGCGCCGTGATGGTCTACGCCGAGCGTAGGGCCACCCAGCGCCGTCCCGAGGCCGAGGTGACCGTCCGGGACGGCCTGCTCATCGGCCTGGCGCAGTGCGTCGCGCTGATCCCGGGCGTGTCCCGCTCGGGCGCCACGATCTCGGCCGGGCTGCTGCTCGGGCTCGACCGGGTGGCCTCGACGCGGCTGGCGTTCTTCCTCGGCATCCCGGCCCTGGTCGCCGCCGGCGCGCTCGAGCTGCCCGACGCGCTGGACGGCCCGGTCGGGCTCGGTCCGGTGGTGGTCGGCACCATCGTGTCGTTCCTCGTGGCCTACGCCTCGATCGCCTGGCTGCTGAAGTTCGTGGCGACGCACTCGATCGTGGCCTTCGTGCCGTACCGGATCGCGCTCGGCGCGGTGGTGCTCGGCGTCCTCGCCGTCACCTGACAGGCTGGCCGGCATGACGGTCGCCCCGGGCAGCAGGAGCGCCGTCGACCGCGCCCGCGCGGAGAGCCCGACGCAGTGCACGGCCCACACCCGGCTCTACCGCGACGGCCGGCTGGTGGCCGAGGGCTTCCCGGTGGCCCAGGTCAGCGACCACCTGGCCCAGCCGGGCACCGTGATCTGGCTCGACCTGCTGCTGCCGTCGCCGACCGACATGCAGGTGCTCACCGAGGAGCTCGGGCTGCACCCACTGGCCATCGAGGACGCCCTGCACGACCACCAGCGCCCCAAGCTGGACCGCTACCCCGACCACGACTTCCTGGCCGCCTACGCCGTGCGGGCGCGGCCCGGTGCGGACTCGCTGCTCGAGACCGGCGAGCTCGCGGCGTTCTTCACGCCCCGGTCGCTCATCACGGTCCGCAAGAGCCCGCTGCTGGAGCTGCACGACCTGCTGCAGCGCTGGGACGACTCCGCGGAGCTGGCCGCCTCCGGGGTGGCCTACCTCGCGCACGGCCTGCTCGACCACCTCGCCGACGGGCACACCGCCGCGGTCGCGGTGCTCGACGACGAGGCCGAGGAGCTCGAGGACCTGCTCTTCGACGAGGGCGGGCGGCGCGGCGGCGACCTGCAGCGGCGCTCCTTCGTGCTGCGCAAGGACCTGACCGTGCTGCGCCGGGCGGTCCTGCCCATGCGCGACGTCCTCACCACGATGACCCGGCCGGACAGCGGGCTGGTGGACGAGCGGATGGCGCCCTACCTGCGCGACGTCGACGACCACGTCCTGCGGGCCGTGGAGTCGATCGACGGCCTGCGGGACGTGCTCGCGACGATCCTCGACATCAACATGACCCTGGCGAGCAACCGGCTCAACGAGTCGGTCTTCCGGCTCACCGCATGGGCGGCCATCCTTGCCGCCACGACAGCGATCACCGGCTACTTCGGGCAGAACATCCCGTTCCCCGGCAGCGGGGAGCCCGCCGGTGTGGTCACCTCGACCGCCCTGCTGGTGCTGTCCGTGGGCGGGCTCTACGCGTTCTTCCGCAGGAAGGGCTGGCTGTAGCCCCGTAGGGTCGCGCCGTGACCACCGTCGTGCTCGTCCGCCACGGCCTGACCCACCTCACCGGACCGGTGCTCAAAGGGATCGCCGGCCCGTATGCCGAGATCGAGCTGCAGCTCTTTCCGGATAGCGTCAAGGAAGTCGAGATCTTCCTCCTGGACCGCAATCTGAGCTATGACACGCGCGAGGCGCGACGCTATGCGGGGGACCGGGCGCACGCGGTGAGCGTTCTGTCGCTCACCTGGGACGGGCGCGGTGACGGCCGCGTGGTGCTCGCCGACGGGACGTACGCCGTCGTGGTCTCCGCGAGCCGCGGCGCCTACCGGGGCACGGCGAGGGCCGGCGTGCGCCTGGACACC
>JAKFFB010000067.1:0-2394 GCA_036675425.1 Actinomycetales bacterium
TACCTCTACGGCTTCGACGCCACGGCCGGCGTCGTGCACGACTGGATGTACGAGAAGCTCGCGACCGAGTACGTCCTCGACGAGACCAACCAGGCCTTCCTGCGTACGTCGAACCCGTGGGCGCTGCGCGGCATCGTCGAACGCCTCCACGAGGCCGCGGAGCGCGGGCTGTGGGAGTCGCCGGACCCGGACGTCCTGGCCGCGATGCAGCAGGTCTACCTCGAGGTCGAGGGCGACCTGGAGGACGACGGCTCGTGAGGGTCCGCCTGCTCGGCGTGGGGATGGGGCCGCGGCACGTGACCGTCGAGGTCGCGGCCGCGTTGCGCGACGCCGACTACGTCGTGGCCGCCAGCAAGACCCCCGACGACGAGCTGCTCGCCGTCCGGCAGGCGATCTGCGACGAGTTCGGCGTCGAGCTCGTCGCGGTCCCCGACCCGCTTCGCGACCGCGACCCGGTCGACTACCCGGCCACGGTCGCGGGCTGGCACGACGCCCGCGCAGCGGCCTACGCCGAGGTGATCCGTGCGCGCGGCGGAACGGCCGCGTTCCTGGTCTGGGGCGACCCGTCTCTCTACGACTCGACGATCCGCGTCGTGTCACGCGTGGCCGCGGCGGTCGGTGCCGACTGGGACGTGCTGCCCGGCGTGAGCACCCCGTCGCTGCTCGCCGCGAGACACCGGATCGTGCTGCACGAGGTCGGCGACCCGGTGCACATCACGTCGGCTCGGCGGCTGCCCGAGGCGCTGGCGGCGGGGCAGACGAACATCGTGGTCATGCTCGGCAACGCGACCGACCTGATGGGCATCGCCGGGCTCGCGGACTGGTCGATCTGGTGGGGCGCCAACCTGGGCACGCCCTCCGAGGAGCTGGTCGCCGGCCGCGTCGGCGACGTGCTCCTCGACCTCGACGCCGCGCGGGTGCGTGCGAAGACGGCCGCCGGTTGGGTGATGGACGCTTACCTCCTGCGGGGACCTTCGTGAGCCTCCTCGTCGCCGGCACCACCTCCGACGCCGGCAAGAGCGTCGTGACCACCGGTCTGTGCCGCGCCTTCGCCCGTCGCGGGGTCAGCGTGGCGCCGTACAAGGCCCAGAACATGTCGAACAACTCGATGGTCTGCGTGGCCGCCGACGGCACGACGGCCGAGATCGGGCGGGCGCAGTGGGTGCAGGCGCTCGCCGCCAGGGTGACACCCGAGCCCGCGATGAACCCCGTCCTGCTCAAGCCCGGCTCCGACCGGCGCAGCCACGTCGTGCTGATGGGCCAGCCCGCAGGCGACGTCTCGTCACGCGACTGGGAGTCCGGACGGCGGCACCTCGCGCAGGCTGCGCATGCGGCGTACGACGACCTGTCCTCGCGCTTCGAGATCGTCGTCGCCGAGGGCGCGGGCAGCCCGACCGAGATCAACCTCCGCGCCAGCGACTACGTGAACATGGGGCTCGCGCGGCACGCCTCGATCCCCACCGTCGTCGTCGGCGACATCGACCGTGGAGGCGTGTTCGCGGCGATGTTCGGGACGGTCGCGCTGCTGTCGCCGGAGGGCCAGGCGCTGATCGCCGGGTTCGTGGTGAACAAGTTCCGCGGCGACGTCTCGCTCCTCTCCCCCGGCCTCGACTCGCTGGAGTCCCTGACCGGACGCCGGGTCTTCGGCGTGCTGCCCTGGGACGCCGGGCTGTGGCTCGACTCCGAGGACGCGCTCGACCTCGACGGGCGTCGCGCCGCGTCGAGCGCCGCACGCAAGGTCGCGGTCGTGCGGCTGCCGCGCATCAGCAACTTCACCGACCTCGACGCACTCGGGCTCGAACCCGACCTCGACGTCGTCTTCGCCGCCGATCCGCGCGATCTCGCGGACGCCGACCTGGTCGTCCTCCCCGGCACCCGGGCGACGATCAGCGACCTCGCGTGGCTACGGGACCGCGGCCTCGACCGGGCGGTCATCGACCACGCGCACCTCGGGCGGCCGGTGCTCGGCATCTGTGGCGGGTTCCAGATGCTCGGCGCGTCCATCAGCGACCCTGGCGGCGTCGAGGGTCCGCCGGGTGCCACGGTGCCGGGGCTCGGGCTGCTCGACGTGGCCACGACGTTCGGGTCCGACAAGGTCCTGCGCCTTCCGTCCGGTACGGCGTTGGGCGCAACCGCCCATGGATACGAGATCCACCACGGACGCATCGCCGTCGGCTCCGGCGAGGACTTCCTCGGCGGCGCGCGCGACGGACTCGTCTTCGGGACGATGTGGCACGGCGGCCTGGAGGGCGACGACCTGCGCCGCGCGTTCCTGTCGGAGTCGCTGGGGCTGGCACCATCCGCTGTCTCCTTCCCTGCGGCCCGCTCGAGGAGACTCGACCTGCTCGGCGACCTCGTCGAGGAGCACCTGGACGTCGCCGCGCTGCTCGCCCT
>JAKFFB010000066.1:0-55894 GCA_036675425.1 Actinomycetales bacterium
TGCGCGCCCGGACACCGCTGCTAGGCCGACAGCTCAAGTGAAAGGCACGGGGGCCAGTCCACAGACGGGTCAGACCCAGCAGCGGTGCTGATCAAGCCCGCTCATCATCACTGTCCACAGATCTCCCGCGCGGCCGCCACGGCGGGGCGCGGCTCTCTAGCGTGCGCGTCGACGGCCGGAGGGGCCGTCCCGTCACGCGAGGAGAGCCATGAGCGGCATCAAGGTCACCCCGGAGCAGCTGAGCTCCCTGTCGGGCTCGGTGGCCCGCGGTTCCGGCGAGATCGAGGGGCAGCTGCGGGCGCTGGGCAGCACCGTTGCGCCGCTCGTCGGCGGTGACTGGGCCGGCCAGGCGCAGCAGCGGTTCACCGCCCTCTGGGACGAGTGGCAGCGCAGCGCCCAGGGGCTCAAGCACGCCCTCGACGGCATCAGCCAGCTCATGAGCCAGGCCGGGACCGCCTACGCCGACGCCGAGTCGCAGATCGCCAGCACGTTCCGGTAGCGGTCAGCCGCCGGGCTCGTCGCCGCCCCGGCGCAGGTAGCGCTCGAACTCCTTCGCGATCGCCTCGCCGGAGGCCTCGGGGAGCTCGGTCTCGGGCTCGCGCTCCTCGAGCGAGGCGATGTACTCCGCCACGTCGCTGTCCTCGGCCGCCAGCTCGTCGACCGACCGCTCCCAGGCCCGGGCCTTCTCGGGCAGGTCACCCAGCGGCACCGGCAGGTCGAGCAGGTCCTCGACCCGGCGCAGCAGCGCGAGGGTGGCCTTGGGACAGGGCGGCGACGCGACGTAGTGGGGGACGGCGGCCCAGAAGCTGATGGCGGGCAGGTCCGCCGAGGCGCAGAGGTCCTGCAGGACGCCGACGATGCCGGTCGGCCCCTCGTACCGGGACCGCTCCAGGCCGAGGGCCTCCATCGTCTCCCGGTCCGTGGCGGTGCCGCTGACCGGTACCGGGCGGGTGTGCGGGCTGTCGGCGAGCAGCGAGCCGAGCGTCACCACGAGCTCCACCCCGAGCTGCTGGGCGATGGCGATGAGCTCCTCGCTGAAGCCGCGCCAGCGCATGTTGGGCTCGACCCCGCGCAGCAGCACCACGTCTCGGTCGCTGTCGGCCGGGTCGAGGCGGCAGACGGCGACCCTGGTCGTGGGCCACGACAGCCGGCGGGTGACCCCGTCGACGAGCGAGACGACCGGCCGGTTCATCTGGAAGTCGTAGTACGGATCGGGGTCCAGCGCCGCGACGTCCTGGGCGTCCCATGCCTGCATGAGGTGCTCGACCGCGCCGGTCGCCGCGTCACCCGCGTCGTTCCAGCCCTCGAAGGCGGCGATGAGCAGCGGCCGGCGCAGCGGTGGCAGGTCCTCGGGCGGCCGCTCGGGAAGGCGCTTCACGGACGGGTGCCTTCCCACGCAGAGGACGCCGAGACCTCGTCGGCGGCGGCCCGGACCAGGCCCGCGACGAGCGCGGGCCACTGCAGCGGCACGTCGTGCACGGCGCCGTCCCAGCGCAGCGCCCGCGGGCTCGCGAGCAGCGCGGCGGTGCGCTCGAGCGCGTCCGCGCGCGCGGCGTCGGGGGAGCAGGACACCAGCCACACCGGGCAGCGCACCTCGGGCAGGACCGCCTCGAGGTCGGTGTCGAGCAGGTCGTCGACGATCGCCATGTGCGCGTCGAACGGCAGCCGGGCACGGGCCAGCCCGTCGTCGCCGACGGCGAACAGCGACAGCTTCACCGCCTCGACGGCGGGAGACCACCAGGCGCTCTCCGGGCCCCGCCGCAGCAGGTCGGGCAGCTCGTCCGGAGGGACGGCGATCCGCGGCGGTGTGAGCATCTCGCGCACGGCCTGCCGGGTCAGGTCGGCGTCGCGCATGCGGAGCGTGCCGCCGTCGACGCAGACGACCGCCAGCACCCGCTCCGGAGCGGCGGCGGCGAGCCGCAGCGCCGTCCAGGCGCCCCAGGAGTGCCCGACGACGACCACCCGCGACAGCCCCACCGCGTCGAGGGCGGTGAGCAGGTCGGCGACCACGGTCTGCCCGTCGTACGGCCCCTCGGGGCGCTCGCTCTCGCCGTGGCCGCGCTGGTCGACGGCGACCAGCGGCAGGCCGGACAGTCCAGGCACCACCAGGTCCCAGATGCGCCGGGTCGAGGCCAGTCCGTGCAGCAGCAGGACCGGGGTGCCGGCACCGGGCCAGCGGGTGGCTCGCAGCCGCACGCCTGCGCCGGGGAGGTCGAGGTCGAGGCCCCCCGAGGTCACCGCTTCGAGCCGCGCCCGGTGGTGTGCACGATGAGCACGTCGCAGCCCGCCCGGTGGCTGATGTTGGCCGGGACGGAGCCGAGCAGCCGGCCGGCCAGGCTGTTCAGCCCGCGGTTCCCGACGACGACCAGGTCGACCGAGCGGTCCTTGACCAGCCGGGTCAGCTCGTCGACCGGGTCGCCCTCGACGGCGATCGTGTCGACGGAGTCGGCGCCCACCTTGCGCGCGCGCTCGGCGGCGTCGCGCAGGACGTTCTCGGCCGGGCTCGAGCCGGAGACCTTGTAGGACTCGCCGCCCAGCGCGTTGGCCGCGTCCTGGACCTCGCGGGCCGACATCGGGTGGTAGGCGCAGGCGATGAGCAGGGTGGCGCCCACGCCCGCGGCCACCTCGGCCGCGCGTTCGACCGCCTTGAACGAGGACTCCGAGCCGTCGGTGCCGACCAGGACGGTGCTGTACGAGCTCATCTGCCCTCCGGGGAGCGGGTCCGTGTGACGCGGAACCTACCGCTCGTCGCCGAGGCTGACGGACCCGCCTCGGTAGGATCGGGCAGTGACCGACAACCCGACCCCGCCCCTGCTGACAGCGCTCCGCGAGCGCGTGGTGGTCGCGGACGGCGCGATGGGCACGATGCTGCAGGCGCACGACCTCGACATCGAGCGCGACTTCGAGGGTCACGAGGGCTGCAACGAGATCCTCAACGTCACCCGCCCCGACGTCGTCCGCAGCGTCCACGACGCCTACTTCGAGGCCGGCTGCGACGCCGTCGAGACCAACACCTTCGGCTCCAACTGGGCCGGCCTGTCGGAGTACGGCATCCCCGAGCGCATCCGCGAGACCGCCTTCGCCGGCGCCCGGATCGCCCGTGAGGCGGCCGACGCGTGGGCCACCCCGGACCGGCCGCGCTACGTCATCGGCTCCGTCGGCCCCGGCACGAAGCTCCCCACGCTGGGGCACGTGCCGTACGCCACGCTGCGCGACGCCTACCAGGAGCAGTGCGAGGCGATGATCGAGGGCGGCGCCGACGCCATCCTCGTCGAGACCGCCCAGGACCTGCTGCAGGTGAAGTCGGCCGTCGTCGGCGCGAAGCGCGCGATGGCCGCGACCGGCAAGCGGGTCGTGCTCATCGCCCAGGTCACCGTCGAGCTGACCGGCACGATGCTGCTCGGGTCCGAGATCGGCGCGGCGCTCGCGGCCCTCGAGCCGCTCGGCATCGACGTCATCGGCATGAACTGCGCCACCGGCCCGGCCGAGATGAGCGAGCACCTGCGCTTCCTGTCGCAGCACGCGACCGTGCCGCTGTCGGTGATGCCGAACGCCGGTCTGCCCGAGCTCGGCAAGGACGGCGCCGTCTACCCGCTGCAGCCGAAGGAGCTCGCGGACGCTCTGGAGGAGTTCGTCACGACGTACGGCGTGGGGCTCGTCGGGGGCTGCTGCGGCACCACCCCGGAGCACCTCCGGCAGGTCGTGGAGCGGGTGCGGGGTCGCGAGGTCGCTCCTCGTACTCCCGTCGTCGAGCCGTCCGCCGCCTCGCTCTACTCCGCCGTGCCGTTCCGGCAGGACGCCGGCGTGCTGATGATCGGCGAGCGCACGAACACCAACGGCTCCAAGGCCTTCCGCGAGGCGATGATCGCGGGCGACTGGGAGAAGGTCGTCGACATCGGCCGAGAGGCCGTCCGCGAGGGCGCCCACATGATTGACCTCTGCGTCGACTACGTCGGCCGCGACGGCGCGATCGACATGCGGGACGCGGCGTCGCGGCTCGCGACGGCGTCGACGCTGCCGATCATGCTCGACTCGACCGAGCCGCCGGTGATCGAGGCCGGACTGGAGTGCCTGGGCGGTCGCGCGGTCATCAACTCGGTGAACTTCGAGGACGGCGAGGGGCCGGAGAGCCGCTTCGCGCGGATCATGCCGATCGTGCGCGAGCACGGCGCCGCCGTCGTCGCGCTCACCATCGACGAGGAGGGCCAGGCCCGCACCGCCGAGTGGAAGATGCGCGTCGCCGAGCGGCTCATCGCCACGCTGACGGGGGAGTGGGGGATGCGGGAGAGCGACATCCTCGTCGACTTCCTCACCTTCACCCTGGGCACCGGCCAGGAGGAGTCCCGGCGCGACGGCATCGAGACGATCGAGGCGATCCGCCAGCTGAAGGAGAAGCACCCCGAGGTCGGCACGACGCTCGGACTGTCCAACATCTCCTTCGGCCTGAAGCCGGCCGTCCGCGTGGTGCTGAACTCGGTGTTCCTGCACGAGTGCCAGCAGGCCGGCCTGTCCAGCGCGATCGTGCACGCCAGCAAGATCGTCCCGATGAACCGGATCCCGGACGAGCAGCGGGAGTGCGCGCTCGACCTGATCTACGACCGGTCCCGCGAGGACTACGACCCGCTCACCGCGCTGCTCGCCATGTTCGAGGGGGTCGAGGCCGACAGCGGCGGCAAGTCACGCAACGAGCTGCTCATGGAGCTGCCGCTCGACGAGCGCCTGAAGCGGCGGATCATCGACGGCGAGAAGAACGGCCTGGAGGCCGATCTCGACGAGGCGATGGCTGCGGGGCAGAAGCCGCTGCAGATCGTCAACGACACCCTGCTCGGCGGGATGAAGGTCGTCGGCGAGCTCTTCGGCTCCGGCCAGATGCAGCTGCCGTTCGTGCTGCAGAGCGCCGAGGTCATGAAGACCGCCGTCGCCCACCTCGAGCCGCACATGGAGAAGGTCGAGGGCCAGGAGGGCAAGGGCAAGATCGTCCTGGCCACGGTCAAGGGCGACGTCCACGACATCGGCAAGAACCTCGTCGACATCATCCTGACCAACAACGGCTACACCGTGATCAACCTCGGCATCAAGCAGCCGGTCACCGCGATCCTCGAGGCCGCCGAGGAGCACAAGGTCGACGTGATCGGGATGTCCGGTCTGCTCGTGAAGTCGACGGTGGTGATGAAGGAGAACCTCGTCGAGATGAACGCCCGCGGCATCGCGGAGACGTTCCCCGTCATCCTCGGCGGCGCCGCCCTGACGCGTGCCTACGTCGAGCAGGACCTCGACGAGGTCTTCGACGGTGAGGTGAAGTACGCCCGCGACGCCTTCGAGGGCCTGCGCCTCATGGACACCCTCATGGCGGTCAAGCGCGGCGAGGTCCCCGCGGAGCAGCTGGCCGAGGACCGCGCCAAGGACGAGGAGCGCAAGGCCCGGCACGCCCGGTCCAAGGCCATCGCGGAGTCCCGCCGCGCGGCCGAGGACGAGCCCGAGCCCGGTGGCCGCTCCGACGTGACCAACGACAACGAGATCCCGACGCCGCCCTTCTGGGGGTCCCGGGTCTCCAAGGGCATCGCCCTCGCGGAGTACTCCTCCTGGCTGGACGAGCGCGCGCTGTTCCTCGGCCAGTGGGGGCTGCGCGGCGCCCGCGGCGGGGACGGCCCGTCGTACGACGAGCTCGTCGAGACCGAGGGCCGGCCGCGGCTGCGCGACCTGCTCGCCCGCGTGCAGGCCGAGGGGATCGTCGAGCCGGCGGTCGTGCACGGCTACTTCCCGGCCGTCTCCAAGGGCGAGGACCTGATCGTCCTGGACCACGACACCGGTGACGAGCGCTGCCGCTTCACCTTCCCGCGCCAGCGGCGCGACCGGCGGCTCTGCCTCGCGGACTTCTTCCGCCCGCAGGAGAGCGGCGAGGTCGACGTCGTCGCGTTCCAGGTGGTGACCATGGGCTCCCACGTCGCCGAGGTGACCGGCGAGATGTTCGCCAAGAACTCCTACCGCGAGTACCTCGAGCTGCACGGCCTGTCGGTGCAGCTCACCGAGGCCCTCGCCGAGATGTGGCACGCCCGGATCCGGTCCGAGCTCGGCTTCCCGGACGACCCGGAGACGCCGCTGCAGCAGAAGCTGTCCAAGCAGGCCTACCGCGGCTCGCGCTACTCCTTCGGCTACCCGGCCTGCCCGGACGTCGAGGACCAGGACAAGGTCCAGGTGCTGCTCGACTGGCAGCGGATCGGCGTCCACCTGTCCGAGGAGTCGATGCTCGTCCCCGAGCAGTCGACGGCCGCTCTGGTCGTGCACCACCCCGCCGCCAAGTACTTCGCCGCCCGCTAGTGGGCCTGCTCCCCGAGGCAGCGAGCACCCGCGCGCTGCTCAGCCTGGTGCTGCTCGTCGTCGGCACGGTGCTGGCCGTCATCGCCCTGCGCAACCGCCGCTGGGAGGTGCCGGCCGCCGCGATCGCGTCCGCCGGCCTGGTCGGCTGGACGCTGACCAGCAGCGCGTACGACGGGCCGGTCCTGTTCGTGGTCGTCGAGGGCAACGGGGTGCACCTGGGCGACCTGCTGTCGGTCCCGGCCCTGCTGCTGGTGCTGTGGCTGTGCTGGCGGGGGGCGCGGCGCTAGTGCAGGCCGTGCTCTGGGACATGGACGGCCTGCTCGTCGACACCGAACCGCTCTGGACGGTCGCCGAGGTCGAGCTGGCGGCGTCCTTCGGCGGCACCTGGGACGAGCAGATCAAGGCCGCCGTCGTCGGCACGCGCCTGGACGTGGCGGTGCCGACGGTGCTGCACTGGTTCGGCCAGCCGGACACCCCCGCGCAGGTGGCGTCGACCTCGGCCTGGCTGCTCGGCCGCATGGTCGAGCTCTTCGCGACGTCGCTGTCGCCGATGCCGGGCGCGCTCGGGCTGCTGTCCGCGCTGCACCGCGAGGGGGTGCCGCTGGCGCTGGTCTCCTCGTCGTACCGCGTCCTGGTCGACGCCGTCCTCGACGGCGGGATCGGGCCGTTCGCGGTCACGGTGGCCGGTGACGAGGTGGCCGACGGCAAGCCGCACCCCGAGCCCTACCTGACGGCTGCCGCTGCTCTGGGGGTGGACCCGGCGCAGTGCGTCGTGCTCGAGGACTCGCCGTCCGGGGTGGCCTCGGGGGAGGCAGCCGGCTGCGCCGTCGTCGCCGTGCCGAGCGTCCCGGGGGTGCAGCTCGACCCGGCACCGCGGCGGCTGGTCGTGCCGTCGCTCGAGCAGGTCGACCTGGCGGCCCTCCGCGCCCTGATCTGACACCTTCTCCGCTGGGGATCAGTCGAAGATGTCGGGGTTGTCGCGGCTGATGCGCTCCCAGATCGGCTGGAACTGGAACCAGCCGGCGAGCTCGAACCCGACCTGCCCGCGGGTGGCCTCGGCCTCCTCGGGGACGATCTGGATCGGCTTGCTGCCCAGGCCGGCCGCGGCGCTGTAGGCCATCAGCTGCGACTGGGCGGTGCGCTCCAGGGTAAGGAACCACCAGGCGGCGCTGTCGACGGTCTCGCCGACGGTGAGCATCCCGTGGTTGCGCAGGATGACGGCCTTGAACTGCCCGAGCGCCTTGCCGATCCGCTGGCCCTCCTCGGAGGAGAGCACCACCCCGCGGTAGTCGGCGTAGGTGCCGATGTCCTCGTAGAACGCGCACGCGTCCTGGGTGAGCGGCTCGATGGTCATGTCCAGGCTGGAGAGCGTCTTGCCGTACGGCCCGTGCGCGTGCGCGGCGGCGACGACGTCCGGACGCGCGGCGTGAACCGCGCAGTGGATCGCGACGGCGGCGCCGTTCACGGCGCGGGTGCCCTCGACGACGTTGCCCTCGTGGTCGACGCGGACCAGGTCGGAGGACTTGATCATGCTGAAGTGCATGCCGAACGGGTTCACCCAGTAGGAGTCCGGGAACTCCGGGTCGCGCACCGTCACGTGGCCGGCGACGCCCTCGTCGAGCCCGGCCTTGCTGAACATCCGGAAGGCCGCGGCGAGCTTGGCCTTGCGGTGCGCTCGCTCCTCCTCGACGGTCGCGAACTCCTGCGGGAACGGCAGGTAGAGGTCCTGGCCGACCGCCATGATCTCCGGGGACGCCGTCGTGACGGCGCCGGTGACGAGCTCGTCGGCGTGCTGCGACGCGGTGGACTCGGTCAGGCTCACGGCTGCTCCTCGGGGGTCGGCGGTCTGGGGCGCAGTCTGCCACTCCGACCCTGAACGAGCAGCCCCGCCAGGACCAGGACGACGCCGAGAGCGCCGAGGGCGGGGAGCCGCTCGTCGAGGACGGCCAGCCCGAGCGCCGTCGCGACGACGGGCTCGGCCAGCACGAGCGTCGTGACCGGTCCCGCCGGCAGGACGGCGAGCCCGCGGACGAAGAGCAGGTAGGCGAGCGTGACCGTGACCAGGCCGAGGTAGGCCGCGAGCGCGATCCCCTCGCCGGTGGCCAGCCAGCCGATCGGCTGGGTCATCAGCAGCGGCGCAGACAGCAGCCCGCCCAGGCCGAACGCCGCGGCCATGACGGTGGACGGCGAGTGGCCGGCGTCGAGCTGCCGCTTCGCGAGCACCGTGTAGGCGGCGTACGACGCGCCCGCGAGCAGGGCCAGCAGGACGCCGAGCGCGTCGGGACGGTCGCCGCCGCCGGTGAGCAGGGCCAACCCGGAAACGCAGACCGCGGTCGCGACCAGCCACGCGCGGCTCGGCCGCTCACGGAGGACGACGACCGCGAGCAACCCGGTGAGCACCGGTCCGCTGCCGATCGCGACGAGGGTGCCGATCGCGACCCCCGCCCGGTCGACGCCGGCGAAGAAGCAGATCTGGTACGCCGCTGTGCACGCTCCGGCGAGCAGTCCGGTCGGCGTGCGCCAGAGGGCGAGGACGCCCCGGCCGGCGCGGACGACCAGCAGGAGCGCGAGCCCGCCGACGAGGAGCCGGGCCGCACCGACGCCGAGCGGCGTGGTCGCGGCCGGGCCGAGCGCCTGCGCCGTGCCGGTCGTGCCGAAGAGGGCAGCGGCGAGCAGCACCGCGACGACGGCCCCGGGGCCGCGCGTCACCGCGCCGACTGCGCCTCGACCGCCGCGCGCTGGTGGGGGAGCGGCTCGTCCGGGCCGGGGACGACCTCGGGGAACGGAGGCGGCGTGCCGCCGAAGCTGGGGCAGAGCGCCTGGTGGTCGCACCAGTCGCACAGCTTGCTCGGCCGGGGCGGGAAGTCGCGCAGCTGGGTGGCCCGCTCGATCGCGGTCCAGAGCGCCAGCAGCTTGCGCTCGGTCGCGCGCAGGTCGGCCTCGTCGGGGGAGTAGCGCAGCACCTCGCGGTCGCCGAGGTACATCAGCTGCAGCAGCCGCGGCACCACGCCCGTCGTGCGCCAGAGGACCAGCGCGTAGAACTTCATCTGGAAGAGCGCCTTGCCCTCGAACATCTCGCCGGGCGCCCTGCCCGTCTTGTAGTCCACGACGCGAACGTCGCCGGTCGGGGCGCGGTCCAGCCGGTCGACGATGCCGCGCAGCCGCAGCCCACCGGGGAGCACCACCTCGACCAGCCGCTCGCGCTCGGCGGGCTCGAGCCGGGTGGGGTCCTCGAGGGTGAAGTAGCCGGCGAGCAGCTCGCGGGCGCTCTCCAGCCAGGTCGTCAGGCTCTCGGCGTCCTCGAACAGGCCGGCCACCTCGGGCTCGGCCTCCACGAGCTTCTCCCACTCCGGGCGCAGCAGCCCGGCGGCCGCCTCGAGCGTGCGCTCGGCGGCGGGCAGGTCGAAGAGCCGCTCCAGCACGGAGTGCACGACGGTGCCGCGGGTCGCCGCGGACGACGGCGCCTGGGGCAGCCGGTCGATGGTCCGGTAGCGGAACAGCAGGGGGCAGGTCATGAAGTCGCCGGCGCGAGAGGGGGAGAGCGAGCCGAGGACCGGCAGCGGCAGGTCGACCGCGGTCGCGGTCTCGACGGTCTCGGCGCTCATGGCAGGAACGGTACGACGCGGCCCCGACAGAACCCGTCTGCAACGCCGGGCTGTGGATGCAGGCGTACCTTCCGCGCCATGAGCGAGGTGAAGGGCCGCGTCGCCCGGCAGACGCACGTGGGCATCCCGGAGGGGCTGGTCGAGGAGGAGCACGGGCGGGAGGCGTTCGCCGGCCCGGTCAGCCACCTCTACCGGACCACGCCCCCGACGGCCTGGGTCGACGTCGACGGGCCGCTCCGCCCGCTGTCGTTCGACCTCAACCGGCTGTCGCCCGGCGACGCCGAGGACCCCGAGGGCTGGCGCAGCCCGGTGCTCTCGAACAGCGCCCTCCGCGTCTGGGTCAGCCGGTTGGCCGCACCGATGCCGTACGCCTACCGCAACGGCGACGCGGACGAGGTCGTCTACGTCCACTCGGGCGCCGGGGTGCTGCAGACCGACTACGGCCCGCTGGACTTCACCGACCAGCAGTACCTCGTGATCCCGCGCGGGACCGCGCACCGCTTCGTGCCGAGCGAGCCGACGTTCCTGCTCGTGATCGAGTCCGTGGCGCCCGTGACGCGTCCCGACTTCGGGCTGATGGGCAGGCACGCGGTGGTGGACCCGCGGGTGCTGGTGACGCCGGAGCCGTACGCCGAGCCGCCCGCGGACTGGGCTGCCGACGCCGACGGGCGCTGGCGGCTGCGGGTCCGGCGGCGCGGGGAGTGGACGACCTTCCGCTACCCCCACAACCCCTTCAACGCGGTCGGCTGGGCCGGCGACCTCTCGCCGTACCGGCTGTCGGTCTCGGACATCCGGCCGGTCACCGCGCCCGGCTACCACCTGCCGCCGAGCGTGCACACGACCTTCCGCTGCGGAGCGTTCGACATCGCGACCTTCGTGCCGCGGCCGTTCGAGACCGACCCGGAGGCGCTGCGGGTGCCCTTCTTCCACGCGAACGTCGACAACGACGAGGTGATCTTCTACAGCCGCGGGGAGTTCTTCAGCCGCAAGGGGATCGGCGAGGGCTGGATGACCCTGCACCCGGCCGGCGTGCAGCACGGACCGCAGCCCGGCGCCGCGGAGGCCGCAGCGAAGCTCGAGCACACCAACGAGGTCGCCGTGATGGTCGAGTGCGTCGAGCCGCTCGAGGTCGCCGACGAGGCCAAGGCCGCCGAGGACCCGGCCTACACCACCTCCTGGGCAAGGGGCATGGGCCTGATCCCTTGATCCACGGCTCAGCGGCGCTTCTCGACGCGGTTGGTCAGGGAGCCGAGGCCGTCGACGCGGAGCTCGACCTCGCAGGAGGCCGGCAGCCAGCGGTCCAGGTCCAGCCCGCAGCCGCCGCCGAAGGTCCCTGAGCCCAGCACGTCGGTCGGCCAGAGGTCCTCGTCGCGGGAGACCCACGCGAGCATCTCCGCGAAGGTCCAGCGCCGCCCGGCGGTCGATCCCGTCGACCACACCTCGCCGTCCACCAGCACCGACATCGCGTGGTCGTCCTCGGGCGACCACTCGTCGGGCGTGACCAGCCACGGACCGAGCGTCGTCGCGAAGTCCTTGGCCTTGGCCGGCCCGAGCCAGCAGGCCATCTCGTCGCGCTGCACGTCACGGGCCGACCAGTCGTTCATGATCGTGTAGCCGAAGACGTACGACCCCGCGTCGTCGGCCGCGACGTCACGACCGCCGCGCCCGACGACCGCGGCGATCTCGCACTCGTAGTCCATCTTCTCGGTGTACGACGGCCAGGCCACGACGTCGCCCGGTCCGACGATGGAGCGGCGGTTCCCCTTGTAGTACACGGGGATCCGGTCCCAGGCCTCCGGCACCGGCGACCCCCTCCGGGCCGCCCCGCGCTCGACGTGGTCGCGGAAGGCCAGGAAGTCGCGGAGCGAGTTCGGGGTGCGCACGGGTGCCGCGAAGACGACCTCGTCGACCCGGATCCAGCCGCTGCCGTCCTCCGGGGCCGAGCGCACCAGGTCGGTGACCCGCTCCTGACCGGCCGGCGACGCCTCGACCAGGTCGACCAGGTCCGGCGGCGTATCGGCGTGCCGGCTGCGGGCCCACACCCCGACGTCGAGGACCCGGTCGACGCCGTCGCGGGCGACGACGGCCCCCAGCCGCGGGGCGCCGCCGCCGGTCGTCGTCGTGAAGGAGCACCAGCGCACGTCGAGCCTTCCGTCGGGAGGTGGGATGGTGCCAGACGACATCGACCTGGAGGTGCGTCCTGTCCGACCCGGTGCTGGCAGCCGTCCTCTGCTCGCTCGCGGGCGCGCGGACCGGCGACCGCGTGGCCGCCGTCGGCGCGAGCCCGTTCGTGGCGCGCGCGCTGCTGGCGATGTCGGACACCGCCGACCTGGTCGAGAGCGACGCCGCGGTGGTCATCGCCGGGGCGGCGTACGAGGTGCCGGTCGCCGTCACCATGCTCGCCCCGGGCGGCCGGCTGGTGGCGGTGGCTGCCGACAGCGCGGCAGCGCAGCGGGTGGCCACCGCGGCCGGGCTGGTGCTGCGGCACGTCGAGAAGGTCGGCGCCCGGGTCGTCTGGTCAGCCGTGCGTCCGGCGGCGCCGTAGGGTCGTCGCATGGCCACCCCTGCTCCCGAGGCCGCCCTCAAGGGCGGGGTGCAGGTCGGCCGGGTGCTCGGCGTCCCGGTCCTGGTCGCCCCCTCGTGGCTGCTGTTCGCCGCGGTCATCGTGCTCAGCTACGGCCCGGCCCTGACCGACCGGTTCGGCACCACGCGGGCCTACGTCGGGGCGGCGTCGTTCGCCGTGCTGCTGCTGGTCAGCGTGCTCCTGCACGAGATCGGGCACGCCGTCGTCGCGCGCGCCTTCGGCCTGCCCGTCCGCAGCATCACGGTCACGTTCCTCGCCGGGCTCACCGAGATCACCGAGCCGCCGCAGACCCCCGCACGGGAGTACGCCGTGGCCGTGATCGGGCCGATGGTGTCCCTGCTGCTGGCCGGCCTGGGGCTGGCCAGCGTGCAGCTCTTCGAGCCCGACAGCCTGCCGTTCCTGCTCGCCGCCGTGGTCGCGCTCTCCAACGGGATGGTCGCGGGCTTCAACCTGCTGCCCGGTCTGCCGCTGGACGGCGGCCGCGTGCTGCGCGCGGCGGTCTGGAAGGTCACCGGCGACCCGGTCCGCTCGACCCGGGTGGCCGCCTGGGCCGGCCGGGTCGTGGCGGTCGTCGTCGTGCCCGGCCTGCTCCTGGTGGTGCTGCCGGTCCTGAACGTCACCTCGGTCGGTCTCGTCACGCTGCTGTTCACGGTGCTGATCGGGTTCTTCATCTACGCGGGCGCCACCGCCAGCCTGCACCGGGCGCAGCTCGAGGAGCGGCTGCCCGCCGCCAGCGTCGCCCTCCTGGCCCGGCCGGCGCTCGAGGTCGCGGCCGACCTGCCGCTCGCCGAGGCCGTACGACGCGCGCACGAGGCCGGGGCGCGGGCGCTCGTCGTCACCGACTCGTCGGGGCGCCTGCAGGCCGTCGTCAACGAGGCCGCCGTGCTGGCCACCCCCGAGGACCGGCGCCCGTGGGTCACCGTCGGCACCGTCGCGCGGCGCATCGAGGAGGGCATGGTGCTGGACCCCGCGCTGGCCGGCGAGCCGCTGCTCGCGGCGATGCGCGCCACTCCGGCGACGGAGTACGTCGTCCCCGATCCGACGGGTCCGGTCCGCGTGCTGGTCACCGCCGACGTCGCGCAGGCCGTCACCCGCTGACCCGCGACTAGCCTCGACTCCTTGTGACCTCAGGAGCAGATCGACGGCGCGGTCCCTTGCGACCGGGCGACCAGGTGCAGCTGACCGACCCGAAGGGGCGGATGCACACGATCACGCTCGAACCGGGCAAGCAGTTCCACACCCACAAGGGGATCCTCGACCACGACAGCCTCATCGGCGGCCCCGAGGGCGTGACCGTCACCCTCGGCTCGACGACCTACCTCGCGCTGCGCCCGCTGCTCCCGGACTACGTGCTGTCGATGCCCCGCGGCGCGCAGGTCGTCTACCCGAAGGACTCCGGCCAGATCGTGCAGATGGCCGACGTCTTCCCCGGCGCGCACGTCGTCGAGGCGGGAGTCGGCTCGGGTGCGCTGTCGATGTCGCTGCTGCGGGCAGTGGGCGACACCGGACGCCTGTCCTCGTACGAGCGACGCGCCGACTTCGCCGAGATCGCCCAGCGCAACGTGGAGCGCTTCTTCGGGGCGCCGCACCCGGCCTGGACGGTCACCGTGGGCGACCTGCAGGAGGCGCTGCCGCAGTCCGAGACCGACCGCGACGTCGACCGCGTCGTGCTCGACATGCTCGCGCCCTGGGAGGTGCTCGACGCGGTCTCGGCCGCACTGGTGCCCGGCGGGCTGGTCTGCGCCTACGTCGCGACGACGACCCAGCTCTCGGCGACCGTCGAGGCCCTCCGGGCGCACGGCACCTTCACCGAGCCGCAGTCCTGGGAGTCGATGGTGCGCGGCTGGCACGTCGAGGGCCTCGCGGTCCGCCCCGAGCACCGGATGATCGGCCACACCGGCTTCCTGTGCACCAGCCGGCGGCTCGCCGACGGCGTGACGCCGCCGGTGCGGCGGCGCCGGCCGAGCAAGGGGATGGACCTGACGCCGGAGGAGCCGGTCGAGCGCACGACCCCCTTCCGGCCCAACCTGCCGTAGCCCGGGGGCGCGCCGGATCTCGCCCGCAACCGGCGCAAGCGCTTGCCTCGTACATAGGATGCGATCAGCAACGGCAGTCCCCTCGGATCCAGGGTGGGTGAGGTACGTGGCAGGAGCGCGCGGAGGCACCTCGGGGGACGACGCGCGAGCGCGCGAGGTCGCCGAGCTGCAGGCCCAGGTCGGCTACCTCGAGCAGGAGGTCTCGGTCCTGCGGCGCAAGCTCGCCGACTCGCCGCGGCAGGTCCGGCAGCTCGAGGAGAGCCTGTCGCAGGCGCAGGCCTCGCTGGCCGGGCTCACCGGTCAGAACGACCGCCTGGTCGGCACCCTCCGTGAGGCGCGCGACCAGATCGTCGCGCTCAAGGAGGAGGTCGAGCGGCTCGCCCAGCCGCCGAGCGGCTACGGCGTGTTCCTGGCCAAGCACGACGACGAGACCGTCGACATCTTCACCGGCGGCCGCAAGCTGCGCGTCACCGTCAGCCCGGGCATCGAGATCGACGAGCTCCGCAAGGGCCAGGAGGTCATGCTCAACGAGGCCCTCAACGTCGTGAAGGCGCTGGACTTCGAGGTCCGCGGCGACGTCGTGATGCTCAAGGAGCTGCTGGCCGACGGCGAGCGCGCGCTGGTCATCGGGCACACCGACGAGGAGCGCGTGGTCTCGCTCGCCGACTCGCTGAAGGACACCCCGATCAAGGCCGGCGACTCGCTGCTGCTCGACACCCGCAGCGGCTGGGTCTACGAGCGCATCCCGAAGTCCGAGGTCGAGGAGCTGGTCCTCGAAGAGGTGCCGGACATCGACTACGACGACATCGGTGGGCTCGCCAGCCAGATCGAGGCGATCCGCGACGCGGTCGAGCTGCCCTTCCTGCACAAGGAGCTCTTCCTCGAGCACCAGCTCCGGCCGCCGAAGGGCGTGCTGCTCTACGGCCCTCCCGGCTGCGGCAAGACGCTCATCGCCAAGGCCGTCGCGAACTCGCTGGCGAAGAAGGTCGCCGCGGTGACCGGCAAGCCCGACGGGCGCGCGTACTTCCTGAACATCAAGGGCCCGGAGCTGCTCAACAAGTACGTCGGCGAGACCGAGCGGCACATCCGGCTCATCTTCCAGCGCGCCCGCGAGAAGGCGTCGGAGGGCACGCCCGTCATCGTCTTCTTCGACGAGATGGACTCCATCTTCCGCACCCGCGGCAGCGGCGTGAGCTCCGACGTCGAGACGACCATCGTCCCGCAGCTGCTGAGCGAGATCGACGGCGTCGAGACCCTCGAGAACGTCGTGGTGATCGGCGCGTCCAACCGCGAGGACATGATCGACCCGGCGATCCTGCGGCCCGGTCGCCTCGACGTGAAGATCAAGATCGAGCGGCCGGACGCGGAGGCCGCGAAGGACATCTTCGCGAAGTACATCCGCACCGACCTGCCGCTGCACGCCGACGACCTGGCCGAGCACGGCGGCAGTCGCGAGGCCACCGTGGCGGGCATGATCCAGCGCACCGTCGAGCGGATCTACACCGAGGAGGAGGAGAACCGCTTCCTCGAGGTGACCTACGCCAACGGCGACAAGGAGGTCCTCTACTTCAAGGACTTCAACTCCGGCGCCATGATCGAGAACATCGTCGCCCGCGCGAAGAAGATGGCCATCAAGGACTTCCTCGAGAACGCCTCGAAGGGCATCCGGCTGCAGCACCTGATGACCGCGTGCATCGACGAGTTCAAGGAGAACGAGGACCTGCCCAACACCACGAACCCCGACGACTGGGCCCGGATCTCGGGCAAGAAGGGCGAGCGGATCGTCTACATCCGCACGCTCGTCACCAGCACCAAGGGCTCGGAGACCGGCCGGTCGATCGACACCGTCGCCAACACCGGTCAGTACCTCTAGATCCGGCGCTGGGAAGCCCGTACGACCTAGGCTGGCCGCATGACCACGCACCGCGTCATGGGCATCGAGACGGAGTACGGCGTCTCGGTGCCGGGGCAGCCGGCCAGCGGAGCGATGGTCGCCTCCAGCCAGGTCGTCAACGGCTGGGCCAGCGGGATGCCCGACGGCCCGGCCCGCAACCGGCGCCCGCGCTGGGACTTCGAGGAGGAGAACCCGCTGCGCGACGCACGCGGCTTCGAGGTCGGCGTCGGCATGAGCGACCACGAGCTCGAGGACGACCTCGGGCTCGCCAACGTCATCCTCACCAACGGCGCACGGCTGTACGTCGACCACGCGCACCCGGAGTACTCCACCCCCGAGGTCACGACCCCGCGCGACGCGGTGCTCTGGGACAAGGCCGGGGAGCGGGTGATGCTCGTCGCGGCGCAGCGGGCGCTGCAGGTGCCCGGCACGCCGGTCATCCACCTCTACAAGAACAACACCGACAACAAGGGCGCGTCGTACGGCACGCACGAGAACTACCTGATGGCACGGGCGACGCCGTTCGCCGAGATCGTGCGCCACCTCACGCCGTTCTTCGTCAGCCGCCAGGTCGTGACCGGCGCCGGCCGGGTCGGCATCGGTCAGGACGGCCGCGGCTCGGGCTTCCAGCTCAGCCAGCGGGCCGACTTCTTCGAGGTCGAGGTCGGTCTCGAGACCACCCTCAAGCGCCCGATCATCAACACCCGCGACGAGCCGCACGCCGATCCCGAGAAGTACCGCCGGCTGCACGTCATCATCGGCGACGCCAACCTCGCCGAGGTGTCGACGTACCTCAAGGTCGGGACGACCTCGCTGGTGCTCGCGATGATCGAGGACGGCTGGCTGACGACGAACGGCGTCGACCTGGCCATCGACGGGCCCGTGAGCGCCCTGCGCGCCGTGTCCCACGACCCGACGCTGCGCACCCAGGTGACGCTACGAGACGGCCGCAAGCTGACCGCGCTGCAGCTGCAGATGGAGTACCTCGAGCAGGCCCGCAAGCACGTCGAGGACCGGCTGGGGTCTGATGCCGACGAGCCGACCCTCGACGTGCTGGCGCGCTGGGAGTCGGTGCTGGACAGGCTGTCCCGCGATCCGATGTCGCTCTCGCGCGAGCTCGACTGGGTCGCCAAGCTCGCGATCCTCGAGGGCTACCGCGAGCGCGAGGGCCTCGACTGGGACGCCCCGAAGCTGCACCTGGTCGACCTGCAGTACTCCGACGTGCGCCCCGAGAAGGGCCTCTACAACCGGCTCGTCGCCCGGGGCAGCATGGAGCAGGTCGTGACCGAGGACGAGGTGCAGCGCGCGGTCGACGCGCCGCCGGAGGACACCCGCGCGTACTTCCGCGGCACGTGCGTCGCGAAGTTCCCCGGCGAGGTGGCTGCCGCGTCCTGGGACTCGGTCATCTTCGACGTCGGCCGGGAGTCGCTCCAGCGGGTGCCGACCCTCGAGCCGCTGCGCGGGACGAAGGCGCACGTGGGTGAGCTCCTGGAGCGGTCCGCGACCGCCGCCCAGCTGGTGGAGTCCCTGACTCGTCGCTAGCCGCGACGCAGCCGGTCCAGCTCGGTGCGCGCCTGCTCCTCCGCGTGCTGCCGCCTGCGCACGGTGTCGACCGCGGCCTCCGCTGCACCGTCCGCCTTCCTCCGCCGCGAATCTGCCTGCGCAGCAGCCGCTTCCGCCTCCGCGAGCTGGGCGCGCAGCAGCTCGGCCTGCGCGTGCGCGGTGTCGGCTTCCCGCTGCGCGGCAGTCTGGTCCCGCTGCGCCTTCTCGCAGGCCCGCACGGCGTCGTCGAGTCGGCCGGCCGCCTCCAGCGCCGCTGTCTCGGCCACCGCGATCCGCTCCGCGCGATCGTCCGTCTTCTTCGGGACGCCGGCAGGGGTCGCGGTGCGCGCCACCGCGCCGTCGAGGTCCACACCCCCGAAGCCGGCGTACGACAGGGCGCGCACGAGCCGGCCGGACCGTACGGCGTCGGCAGCTCCGGGGTCGGACAGGCCGGCCTCCAGGGTCGAGGCCACCTCGTCACGGACGCTCGCGCTGACCGGCCGGTCGGCGAGGTGGACCGCGGACGTGACGACGGCGTCGACCAGGGCTCGCCGTTGCGCGCCGAGGGCGCGCAGCTCGTCACCCTGCCCCTGAGCCTGGGCCGTCGCGAGCGCGGGTCCCAGGTCGAGCAGCTGGTCCACGAGGTCCCGCTGCTCGGCGACCAGCCGGTTCACCAGCCAGGCGGCGACGCTCGGCTTGCGCAGCGCCTTGAGCGCCTTGGCAGTGCCCGCATCCCCTCTCGCGGCCCTGACGGCAGCGTCCCGCGCAGCGGTGAACTCCTCGGGAGGCACGAGGTAGAGCTGCTCGGGGCCCATGCCCCGAGCGTGCCCTACTCCTTGCGCTGCACCGTCGCGGTGTCGCGGCTGGCGGTGCGGGTGTCGTCGCCGGCGTACTCGACGACGACGGGCACCTGGCGCTCGTTGCCCTTGGGGTAGGTCGCCTGGACCACCGCGCGGCCGTCGGCACCGGTGGTCGCGGTGACCGGGGCGTCGCTGCCGAAGGTGAAGACGACCGGCGCGCCGGCGACGGGGCTGCCGTCGGCGGTGGTCAGCGTGGCGGCCAGCTGGACCGCCTTCTGCGGACCGGCCATGGTGTCGCCGTCGTAGTCGAGAGCGGTGGTGGCCTTCGCGGGCGGCTCCGGCGGGGCCTCGGCGAACGAGGCGTCGGTCGCCGTCGCGACCAGCGGCTTCTCGAAGCCGCGGCCGTACTCCTCACCGGCGGACGCGTCGCGGTGACCGGGCAGGAAGACCTGCCGGTGCGAGGAGACGATCTCGTTGACGGGCACGGTCTGGCGGGCGTTGTCGCTGTCGACCAGGAAGAGGATGTGCACGCCGTGCGCGCCGATGTCGCCCTGGAAGAAGGCGGTGTCGTTGTCGACCACGCCGTCCGCCGGGGTCCAGCAGCGGCGCGGCAGGCCGGTCGCCGGGTCGGTGGTCGGCTCACCCGGGCTGCGCAGCTTGAGCCGCGGGCCGGGGTTGGTGCCGGTGGCGTCGTCGAAGCACGAGTCGTCGCGGTAGTAGGGCACCGCGACGGCTCCCTGGGCCAGACCACCGACGGTGTTGCCGGTCGGCTCGACGTAGTAGCGGTCGACGATGGATCCGGCCGGGCCGGAGGTCAGCGACCAGTCGAGCATCACGCCCGGCTTGGACATCGTCGGGTCGCTGACGTCGAAGCTCTGGTGGTAGGGGAACCAGTCGCAGGCGCCGGTCATCACGTAGAGGTCGCGGTAGGTCTGGGTGACCTCGCCGGTGCCGTTGGCGTCGTACTTCGCGTTGCAGGGGTCGTCGAAGTTGCCGAGCACCTCGTCGTTGCTGCCGTCGATCGGGACGCCGTTCGTGACGTTCGGGTTGTAGTAGTCGGTCATCACCCCGGCGTTGTAGTCCCACTGGGCGTAGATGCCGTCCAGCGGCGGGATCACGTGCACCCGCAGCCAGGTCTTCATCACCATGTCGTCGCGGTAGTAGGTCTCGCGGCGGATCACGTTGGTGCCGCTGTCCGCGCCCCACGTCTCGCGCACCGTGCGCACCGGGCCGGACAGCTCACCGAGCAGCGTGGAGGAGCCGCCCCAGTTGGTGTCCTCCTCCTCGTAGCCGCAGCAGGGGGTCTCGGACTCGGCGTCCTGCTGGAACGCACGGGCCTTCCACCGGTCGACCAGGTCGGGGCCGTACTCGCTCGCGCCGTCCTCCTTGACCCGGACGTCCGTCATCAGCCAGCGGCCGTCGTAGCGGTAGCGGTAGCGGTCGGTCTCGATCGTCGCCGTGTCGCGCGGGCGGCGGCGCTGGATGTCCGGCGTGCCGTCGGCCTTGGTGACGACGTCGCCCTCGTCGTCGCAGTACGGGCCGGTCGCGGCGTTGCCGTAGTTGTCGTACGACGACTCGGAGAGCTCGAAGGTGTCGGCGTTCGCGTCACGGGTGTAGCGGACGTAGCCGTTGTCGGCGGTGAAGCTGGGGGTGCGGCCCTGCATGACGTAGAGGTAGGAGGTCGCCTGCGTCAGCGGGTCGACGACGGCGACGGCCTTGACCGCGGTCGTGCCGTGCGGACGGAGCGCGTCGGCGGGCGCCTGCGGACCGGCGTCGCGGGCCATGAACGCGACCTCGTCGTTGGAGTCCAGGCCGCGGATCGGGTCGATCGCGGTCTCGGAGTCGGGGATCGCGACGCAGGGGTTCGAGGGGTCGGACAGCGTGTAGCGGAAGCCCTCGCGCTGGAAGGCGTAGGTGGTGTGCTGGTCCTCGCCGGAGTAGACCGAGAAGCCGGACGCCATGTTGCTCAGGTAGCGGGTGAAGACCTCGTCGACCTGGAACGGCACCTCGACGAAGCGGGCCTGCTCCGGGTCCCAGCGCCAGCCGGACAGCGTGCTGACGTCGGCGCCCTCGGGAGCGACGACGTCACTGCTGTCGACGTCGGGCTCGCGGTAGGTGTTGTGCTCGCACGTCTCGTCGAAGCTCTGGCAGTCGAGCAGGTCGGTCAGCGGCGCCTTGGCCGTGACGTTCTCCGGCACGGCCCAGTCGCCGAAGTGCACGCCGGTGAGGACCACCGAGTCCACGGCGCGGACGGCGGGGACCGTCGGGTCGACGACCGGGAGCGGCTCCGCCTGGGCGGGCAGGAGCGTCACCGCGGCGGGCAGGCCGACGGTGGCGCAGACGACGAGGGCGAGCGTGCGACGCAGCATGCTGCAGGATTCGTGATCACCGGCCTCCGGCCCTGCTGTGACGGAGCACAGCGCTGCGGCGGGGGAGTGGTGCTGGGTCCCGATAGGTTGGCCGAATGGCTGACCACACGATCCCCGCCGCGTCGCTGCCCGAGGGAACGGTCGGCCGCGCCGGTCCGTGGACCGTGGCCAACCGCCGCGGCGAGGTGAAGGCGGTGTCCTCGCGCTGCCGGCACCAGCTGGCGGACCTGTCGAAGGGGTCGCTGGACAAGAACGGCTGCCTGGTCTGCCCGTGGCACGGCTCGCGCTACGACCTCGACACCGGCGAGATGGTGCAGGGCCCGAAGGGCTTCCTCTTCTACATCGGGAGGACGCCGGGCTACACCCAGTTCATCGAGGTCATCGGTCGCGTCGCGCGCCTGCGGCGCGGGTCGGTCCGCCGGGACGGGGACGACCTCGTCATCAGCTGACCGGCTGTCATCCCCCACAACCGATCTTGTCGGCACCCGAGCCGTGATCGGCTGTGTCGATCGCCCGCGGGGCAGGTGGCCCCAAGACCCCACAGCCGATCACCACCGCCGCGCCTCAGAGATCGGTTGTGGAGAGCAACGGGTCGGCAACAGGGCGCGTCCAGGAGGCAAGAAACGTCGTAGGCCGCCGATACTGTCGGCAGGACGTTCGAGCGGACACGCGAGGAGCACCCCCATGGCGACGAAGGACAGCGGCGGCCAGGACAGGCAGACCCGCAAGGCCGAGGAGGTCGAGGAGACCGAGGTCGAGGCGACCAGCGACGTCCAGGAGCGGGTCGGGAAGCTGACCGACGACGTGGACGCCCTGCTCGACGAGATCGACGACGTGCTCGAGGAGGATGCAGAAGCGTTCGTTCGCAGTTACGTACAGAAGGGCGGCCAGTGACCCTGTGTAGCGCTGCACGAATTCCCGACTGGGGGCGCGTGTGAAGCTGTGTCGGGACTGCCAAGAGGAGAAGTCGCTCGAGGACTTCTCCCCAGCCAAGAAGAGCGCTGATGGCCGCACCAGCTACTGCCGAGCCTGCCTGCGGGTCCGGCACCAGCGCTACCGCGACGCCAAGACCAACGGAGAGCTGAAGCGGGTGCGAGCCGCCCGCGCGGCATCGCCGGATGTGAAGTGGTGCCCGGGGTGCAGGCAGGAGCTGCCACGCACGCAGTTCGGCCGCAACAGGAGCGCGGGCGACGGACTGACCTCCTACTGCAAGCCGTGCCACAACGCCAAGAGCAAGGAGACGTACACCCGTCTCTACGGCGGCACCCGTGAGTACCACCTACGCCGCCGGTACGGGATCACCGGCGCCGAGTTCCAGGCCATGGTCGATGCGCAGGGCGGCGTCTGCGCCATCTGCCAGGAGCGCGAGGCCAAGCACGTCGACCACGATCACGTCTTGGGTGCGGTCCGTGGTGTGCTGTGCTTCTGCTGCAACCAGGGCCTGGGGAACTTCCGGGACCGCCCCGACGTGATGCGCGCAGCGATCGACTACCTCGAGAGGACCACGTGGACCAGGGAACGGGTGTGCACGGGCGTCTACCGGCTCACTTCACCGCGCCGAGCGGCTCCTTCACGGAGTTCCTCGGAGCTGCAGCGCCTGATCTCCTCCCGTCGCGGCTGACGCTGCCACCGGGAACCGTGGAGGCGCCGCACGGCACGACGATCGTCGCCGTCACGCATGCCGGTGGCGTCGTCATGGCCGGCGACCGCCGCGCGACGATGGGCAACATCATCGCCCAGCGCGACATCGAGAAGGTCTTCCAGGCCGACGACTACAGCGTCGTGGGGATCGCCGGCACCGCGGGTCTGGCCGTCGAGATGGTCCGGCTGTTCCAGGTCGAGCTCGAGCACTACGAGAAGATGGAGGGCCACGTGCTCTCCCTCGACGGCAAGGCCAACCGGCTGTCCGCGATGATCCGCGGCAACCTCGGGATGGCCATGCAGGGACTCGCGGTGGTGCCGCTGTTCGCCGGCTACGACCTCGAGGGCGCTGTCGGCCGCATCTTCAGCTACGACGTCACCGGCGGGCGCTACGAGGAGCACAGCTTCCACAGCGTCGGCAGCGGCAGCCTGTTCGCCCGGGGGGCGCTGAAGAAGCGCTACCGCGACGGCGTGGACGAGGCCGCAGCGGTCAAGCTCTGCGTCGACGCGCTCTACGACGCCGCCGACGACGACTCCGCCACCGGCGGGCCCGACGTCGCGCGCCGGATCTGGCCGGTCGTCATGAGCGTCACCGACGAGGGCGTCCGCCGGCTGCCCGACGACGAGGTCGGCGCGGTCGTGGAGGCCGTCGTCGCCGAGCGCCTGATCACCCCGAACGGCTGAGCCGGCCGATGAGCAACCGACGCCGAGGAGAGCAGTGAGCACCCCGTTCTACGTGTCACCTGAGCAGGTGATGAAGGACAAGAGCGACTACGCCCGCAAGGGCATCGCTCGCGGCCGCTCCGTCCTCACGCTGGCCTACGCCGACGGGATCCTGTTCGTCGGGGAGAACCCGAGTAACGCGCTGCACAAGATCAGCGAGATCTACGACCGGATCGCGTTCGCCGCGGTGGGCAAGTACAACGAGTTCGAGAACCTCCGCCTGGCCGGCGTCCGCTACGCCGACCTGCGCGGCTACCAGTACGACCGCCGCGACGTGACCAGCCGCGGGCTCGCCAACGCCTACGCCCAGACCCTGGGCACGATCTTCACCGAGGCGGGGAAGCCCTACGAGGTGGAGATCGTGGTGGCCGAGGTCGGCGACACGGCCGCCGACGACCAGCTCTACCGGCTCACCTACGACGGCTCCGTCGCCGAGGAGCACGGCTTCGTGGCGATGGGCGGCAACAGCGAGCCCCTGGCGACCTACGTCAAGGAGCGGCACGACCCGACGGCCTCGCTGGAGGCCGTGCTGAAGCTCGGCGTCGAGGCGCTGGCGCAGGCCGGCGCGGACGCCGAGCCGCGCACCATCGTCGCCGACGACCTCGAGGCCGCCGTCCTCGACCGCACCCGCCCGCGACGCGCCTTCCAGCGGCTCGTCGGCCCCCGACTCGAGCGACTGCTCGGCCAGGAGAAAACCAAGAAGTGAACCGCCGACTGCCGGCTGCCCTCGCGGCGGCCGTCCTCGTCCTGTCCGCCTGCGGATCGAGCGACGGCGAGGGCGACGACGTCGCCAGCGCCCCGAGCCCCGAGGTCACCAGCTGCCCCGGTGCGCCGACCCCGGTGGACCCGCCCTCGGGCGCCACGACGGACCTCAAGACCAAGCCCGTCATCACCGTGCCGAAGGCTCCCGCGCCGACGGCCCTGGAGGTCTCCGACATCGTTGTCGGCGACGGCGAGCTGGCCTGCTCCGGCATGGTCGTCGACATGCAGTACGTCGGGGTCCTCTACGCCGACGGCAAGCAGTTCGACGCCTCCTGGGACCGGGGAGCGGAGCCGTTCAGCTTCCAGCTCGGCGGCGGCCGGGTCATCGGCGGCTGGGACCAGGGCATCGTCGGCATGAAGGCCGGCGGCCGTCGCCAGCTGGTCATCCCGCCCGACCTCGGCTACGGCGACCAGGGCGCCGGCGCGGACATCCCGCCCGGCGCGACGCTGGTCTTCGTCGTCGACCTGGTGAAGGTCGCCGACTAGCGGGAACACCTCCCGCATGCCCAAGACGACGAAGGCCGGCGGCGCGCGGCAGAGCGAGCTCCCCGCCACGCTCCGCCGGTCACCGGAGAAGGCCCAGCGCACGTTCGCCAAGACGTACGACTCGGCAGCCGAGCAGTACGGCGACTCCGAGCGCGCCGCCCGCACGGCGTTCGCCGCGGTGAAGCACGCGTACGAGAAGGTCGGCGACCACTGGGAGCCCAAGCCCGACACGGGCCCCAGCGACGGCGGCCGGGGCGACAACGCCGGCGGCGTCGACCGCAACGCCAGCAAGAAGCACCTCTACGAGATCGCCCGGCAGCTCGACGTGCCCGGCCGCTCCACCATGGACAAGGACGAGCTGGTCGAGGCCATCGACCGGGCGAACCGCCGGAAGACCGCGCAGGCCCGCGGCGACTGAGCGGCGCCGTAGGGTGCCGGTCATGACGGACCGGCACTTCGGCGAGGAGGGCGCGCGGCTGTCCTACGGGTCGTACCTGAAGATCCCGGAGCTGCTGGACCTGCAGGTGCTGCTGTCCGAGCCGCCGGCCCACGACGAGCTGCTCTTCATCACGGTCCACCAGGTGTGCGAGCTGTGGTTCAAGCAGTGCCTGCACGAGCTCGGCGCCGCCCGCGACGGGATGCTGGCCGGCCGCACCTACGAGCCGCGCAAGGCCCTGCAGCGCGTGCACGCGATCGAGCAGATCCTCATCGAGCAGGTCGTCGTGCTCGAGACGATGACGCCGCAGGACTTCCTGGCCTTCCGCTCGCTGCTGGCGCCCGCCAGCGGCTTCCAGTCGGTGCAGTTCCGCGAGCTGGAGTTCCTCTCCGGCGCCCGCGACCCGGCCTACGTCGAGCGCCTCCGGCAGGCGTCCGGTGACGAGCGAGCCCGGATGGAGGCGCGGCTGGCCGAGCCGAGCCTGTGGGACGCCTTCCTCGCCCTGCTGGAGCGCAACGGGCTCGCCGTCGGCTCACCGGAGGAGCGCCGCGCGTCGCTGCTCGCCGTCGCCCGGGACCGGTCCTACGCCGAGCTCTGGGAGCTGTCCGAGGCGCTGATCACCCATGACGCGCTTGCGTCGCAGTGGCGCTCCCGGCACGTCGACATGGTGGAGCGGCAGATCGGGACCAAGCCCGGCACCGGCGGGTCGAGCGGCGGGGAGTACCTCCGGTCCCGCCTCGCCCTGCGCTACTTCCCGGAGCTGTGGGAGCTGCGCTCCTACCTCTGACCGGCCTTGACGACGCGCAGCACGTCGACGCTGTCGCTGATGATGCCGTTCACGCCGAGAGCGGTGACCCGGTCGAGCGTCTCCTGGTCGTTCACGCCCCAGGTCATCACCAGCTCCACCCGCTCGCGCAGCTCCTCGACGACCTCACGAGTGAGCAGCGAGCCGTGCAGGCTGACCCCGTGCAGGGTCCCGGCGGGAGCGCCGCGCACCCGGCGGCGGAGCCGTACGAGCTCCATGCGGTTGCGCGCGGACAGCACCCGGTGCGCCCACTGCCGGTCGGCGAAGGCGTCCACCCCCGGCCACCAGCGGCCGCAGACGATCACCGGGCGGTCCGGGCTCCGCTCGTGCAGCAGGTCGGCGGTCCGGCGACCCACCGACCCGATCCCCTTGAGGTCGAGCATCAGGGTGGCATCGGGGAGCATGGCGTCGAGCAGCTCGGGCAGGTGCAGGTCGATCGTGGAGGCGTGCGCGAGGTGCCACGGGTTGCGGTCCCACAGGTAGGGGAGCGGGCCGAGCGCCTTGCTGTGCCGCACCTCGAGTCTCTCCTGGCGGTGGTGCACGTCGGCCTCGACGACGTCGGCCCCGACCTCGGCGGCGGCGCGCAGCGCGGTGAGCGAGTTGCCGGCACGGTGCGCGATCGCGAGCAGCGTCACGGAGCGTCGGCGCTCCGGACGACGGACGGGTCCAGCGCGGCTCGTGGAGAGGGCACCTGCAGGTCCACGGCCGGAGGTCGCGCCGCCTCCCGCCGGTCACGGCGGTGCTCGAGCTGCAGCGCGATCGCCCAGCCTGCGAGCCCGAAGGCGGCCCCGGCCAGCACGTCCAGCACGTAGTGGTTGGCGGTGAGCACCGTGGCCGCGGCCATCAGCAGCGGCATCAGCCGGCCGAAGAAGCGCCACAGCGCCGTGGTGGCCGCGGTCGCGATGGTGAGGCCGACCAGGAGGTCCCAGCCGACGTGCAGGCTGGGCATGGCGGCGTACTGGTTGACGAAGGCGGGCGGCTGCAGCACGCGGTAGCTGTTGGACTGCTCCGTGACCGTGTCGACGTAGCCGGTACCGAGCAGCCGCGGCGGGGCGACCGGGTAGGTCGTGTAGACGCACAGCCCGAGCGCGCCGGAGGCGATCATCGAGTTGCGCAGCCGCAGGAAGAAGCGGCGGTTGTTGAGCGCCAGCCACACCAGCGTGACGACGATGACCGGCCAGTGGCCCCAGATGTAGACCCAGTTCGCGAAGGTCACCAGCGGGCCGACGTCGACCAGCAGCGCCTGCAGCCCCGCCTCGACGTCCAGCCCGAGCTCCTTCTCCAGCGCGAGGATGTCGCGGGCGTGGTCGCGCGCGGTCTCGGGGGAGCCGGCGGTGAGGCCGCGCACGCCGAAGTACACGACGATCCCGGTGACGACGACGAGGGCGTCGGTCGCGACCAGGCGCAGGGGCTTGCGCCAGTCCGGCAGCTGTCGAGCTCGCATGGGCACCCCCGAGAACCGAGTGTGGACCCGCGCGGGCCGGAACAACAGGGCTTTCGACCGAAAGGCCGCCCCGGAGGTCCCGTCAGGCCGCCGGCAGCGCGACCGGAGCGTCGTGCCGGTGGGCCGCCCAGCGACGGGCGGCGAGCAGGCTGACCCCGCCGAGGGCGAGCGCCGGCAGCCACGCGAGCGTGGCCTTGAGGGCCACCGCACCCAGCGCCGCCTGCCAGGGGAGCCCCAGGCCGGCCAGGGCGATCACGAGAGCGCCGTCCCGCGGGCTGGCGCCGTGCGGACCGGGCACCGAGCCGGCCAGCTGCGAGGCGCCGAACGCCCCGAGCAGCGCGAGCGGGCCCAGCGTGTGCCCGGTGGCCGCGACCGTGCCGAGCAGGAGCAGGCAGATGGTCAGCTGGTAGACCGCGGACAGCCCGACGCCGTAGGCGACCTTGCGCGGCGACGGCAGCCTGCGGTGCGGGACGAGGTGCGGCTTGCGGCGGCCGACGACGACCGCGACGGCGACGGCGACCAGCGCGATCCCGACGGCGGTCACCAGCATCCGCATCGGCAGCGCGACGGCGGAGAAGCCCACGAAAGCCGCGAGGCCGATGGCGCCGACCAGCCGGTCGATGCCGGCCTCGGCGACGGCGTCGGGGGTCGTCATGCCGGTCCGGGTGAGCCGACGCACGCGCCAGGCGTCCGCTCCGACGTGACCGGGGGTCAGCAGCCCGCAGAGCTCGGCCTCGGCGTAGGCGCGGATGTGCCAGCGGCGGGTCTGCCCGCTCTCGGACAGGGCGTGCCAGCGCAACGGGCACAGGACGTACTTGCCGACCACCCAGGGGGCGAGACCCAGGAGCGCCGGCCACCAGGACAGCTCCGGCAGCGACGGCAGGGTGAGCAGCGGCACGGCCACGGCCACGGCGAGGGCCACGGCGACGGCCAGCTGGCGGCGTCGGGACGGCGTCGTCAGCGGCACGCGGGAACCCCTCTCGTTCACGGGCTGGTCGCAGCAGTCTTCGGCGGGATCCGCCGGCGCCTTCACCACTCGGTCGGAGTACGTCCTGCCCACCGGACGGCCATTCCTCGCATCCCGTGACTCGTACGGACCATTCGACGTGGCCGAGCCGGAACCCTGCCCGAATTGTGAGATCAGGGTCACGTCCGGACCTGCCGAGAGGGAGACGACGAGCGGTCCCGAGCCACCGGAAGGAGGTCGACAGATGACGTCACGCCGCGCGCCCGCGCTGCAGACGATGCTCAGCACGCTGCGCAGCTCCGAGGGGCTGTACGGCGCCGCGCTGCGCCTGCGCGACGCCTTCCTGCTGGTGCTCGCGATCGTGGTGCTGGCGCTGCCCGGTCACGACGCGCGCGCCTCCACGATCGCGGCGCTGCTCGTCCTCGTGGTGCTGCCGTACAACACCGTCCTGCGGCTGCAGCTGGAGCGGACCGGGCGGGTGCCGCGGTGCATCGCCTGGGCCGACCAGGTCCTCGCCGCCGGCTTCGTGCTGGCCTGGCCGGACCTGCTCGCCCCCGCCATGATCGCCGGGATGCTCGACGTGGCGATGGCCGCGGTCATGCTCGACCGGCGCTCGTCGCTGCGCGGCGCGGCGCTCGGCGGCGTCTTCTTCACCGCGGGGAGCCTGGCGGCGGTCGCCTTCGGCTCGTCCCTGTCGGACGCGCACGTGCTGGCGCTGCCGGCGTACGCCATCAGCGCGCTCACCACGGCCTACGTGGTCGGGACGGTCGCCGGCCTCCAGCGGGCAGGTCAGGAGCAGCTCAGCGAGCTGCTCGACTCACTCGAGGTGGTCGTCTACGAGATGGACGCCGAGACCCTCGAGGTCCGCTACGTCAGCCCCTACCTGGAGCGCATCACCGGCCGTCCGGTCGCCGACTTCCTCGGCGACCCGGCGAACTTCCTCGGCCTGATCCACCGGCGGGACAGCGTCCAGCTCCTGTCCCTCGCGGGTCCGGCCGCGGAGGGCCGCCGCTCGCACGACCTGGAGTACCGCATCTTCGACGGCGCCGGCCGGCAGCGCTGGGTGCGCAACATCGCCGCCGTCGAGAAGGGCCCGGACGGTCGCCCGCTCATCCGCGGCTCGATCGCCGACATCACGCGGCAGAAGGACGCCGAGCTGGCGCTCGCCCTGCAGGCCCGCAGCGACGACCTCACCGGCCTCGCCAACCGCGCACAGCTGCTCGAGGCGCTGGCGGAGCCCGCGGCCCTGACCCGGCTGCTCGTCTTCCTCGACCTGGACGGCTTCAAGCGCATCAACGACAGCCTCGGGCACGCGGCCGGCGACGCCCTGCTGGTGCAGGTCGCGGACCGGCTGCGCGGTGCGCTGCGACCCAGCGACGCGATCGCCCGCCTCGGCGGCGACGAGTTCGTCGTGCTCCTGTCGCTGCAGGACTCCGCCGACGCCGACACCGTCGTACGCCGCCTGCAGCACGTCTTCGACCGGCCGTTCCAGCTCGACAGCCGGACCGTACGGGTGACCAGCTCGGCCGGTGTCGCCGTCGTCCAGCCGGGTGGCGAGGGCGCGCCGGAGACGCTGCTGGAGCAGGCCGACGCTGCGATGTACACGGCCAAGCGGATCGGTCCCGGGCGGTGCGCCTTCTTCGACTCGGCGATGCGCGAGGCCGCCCTGCAGCGGCTCGACATCGAGAGCGAGATCCGCATCGCCCTGGAGCAGGAGCAGTTCTCGCTCGTCTACCAGCCGATCGTGCAGGCGTCGGACCGCCAGGTCGTGGGTCACGAGGCGCTGCTGCGGTGGGAGCACCCCGAGCGCGGCGCGGTCTCGCCCGCCGACTTCATCCCGATCGCCGAGACCACCGGCCAGATCGTCGAGATCGGCCGCTGGACCCTGCGCGAGGCCTGCGCCCAGGCGCGCCGCTGGCGCGACGAGCACGGCCCCGGGTGGACCATGAACGTCAACCTCTCGGCGCTGCAGCTGTCCGAGCCGGACCTGGTCGGCGACGTGCACGACGCCCTCGCCTCGGCCGGCCTGGCGCCTGCCGACCTGTGCCTCGAGATCACCGAGACCGCCCTCATCGCGCACCCGGAGCGGGCGCTCACCGCGCTGCACGCCCTGCGCGCCGCCGGCGTGGGGCTGGCCCTCGACGACTTCGGCACCGGCTACTCGTCGCTGAGCCACCTGCACCGCTACCCGGTCGACACCGTCAAGATCGACCGCACCTTCGTGTCGCACCTGGGCGACGGCTCCGGCAAGGACGGCATCGTCACGGCGATCCTGCACCTGGCCGGCCACATGCACCTGACCGTCGTGGCCGAGGGCGTCGAGAGCGTGGAGCAGGCGGACCGGCTGGCCGCTCTCGGCTGCGACCTGCTGCAGGGCTACGCCATCGGCCGGCCGTCCGCCGCGGGGGCCGCGTCCTGTATCCCGACGGTGCCCCGCCGCGCGTCGCGCCGGAGGAACACGCCCGTCGGTGATCGCTCCGTGCGAGGCTGCAGGCGTGGAGCGTCGGATCTTCGGGATCGAGAACGAGTACGGCGTCACGTGCACCTTCCGCGGGCAGCGCCGGCTGTCACCCGACGAGGTCGCCCGCTACCTGTTCCGGCGCGTCGTCTCGTGGGGCCGCAGCAGCAACGTCTTCCTGCGCAACGGCGCCCGGCTCTACCTCGACGTCGGCTCCCACCCCGAGTACGCGACCCCGGAGTGCGACAGCGCCGTCGACCTGGTCACCCATGACAAGGCGGGGGAGCGGATCCTCGAGGGACTGCTCGTCGACGCCGAGCGGCGGCTCCGCGAGGAGGGCATCGCGGGCGACATCTACCTGTTCAAGAACAACACCGACAGCGCCGGCAACTCCTACGGCTGCCACGAGAACTACCTGGTCGGCCGGCAGGGGGAGTTCTCCCGGCTGGCCGACGTCCTCATCCCGTTCCTGGTGAGCCGGCAGGTCGTCGTCGGCGCCGGCAAGGTCCTGCAGACGCCACGCGGCGCCGTCTACTGCGTCAGCCAGCGGGCCGAGCACATCTGGGAGGGCGTGTCGTCGGCGACCACGCGGAGCCGTCCGATCATCAACACCCGCGACGAGCCGCACGCCGACGCCGAGCGGTTCCGCCGGCTGCACGTCATCGTCGGCGACAGCAACATGAACGAGACGACCACGCTGCTGAAGATCGGCGCGACCGACCTGGTGCTGCGGATGATCGAGGCCGGTGTGGTGCTGCGCGACCTCACCCTCGAGAACCCGATCCGGGCGATCCGCGAGATCAGCCACGACATCACCGGTCGGCGCAAGGTGAAGCTCGCCAACGGCCGCGAGGCCAGCGCCCTGGAGATCCAGCGGGAGTACCACGGCAAGGCGACCGACTTCATCGCCCGGCGCGGCGGCGACGCGACCGTGATGCGCGTGCTCGACCTGTGGGGCCGCACCCTCACCGCGGTCGAGACCGGCGACCTGTCCCTGGTCGACCGCGAGATCGACTGGGTGACCAAGTACCAGCTCATCGAGCGCTACCGCGCCAAGCACGCCCTGCCGCTGTCGAGCCCGCGGGTCGCTCAGCTCGACCTCGCCTACCACGACGTGAACCGCAAGCGCGGCCTGTACTACCTGCTCGAGCGCAGCGGCGCCGTGGAGCGCGCCACGACGGATCTGGCTGTGTTCGAGGCGAAGTCGGTCCCGCCGCAGACCACGAGGGCGCGCCTGCGCGGCGAGTTCATCAAGAGCGCGCAGGAGAAGCGCCGCGACTTCACGGTCGACTGGGTGCACCTCAAGCTCAACGACCAGGCCCAGCGGACCGTGCTGTGCAAGGACCCGTTCCGCTCCGTCGACGACCGGGTCGAGAAGCTCATCGCCAGCATGTGACAGCCTCTTTCGCATGACTGAGAAGCCCACTGTCCAGATCCCCGACGGCCCGCCCCCGACCGAGCTGGTCCTCGAGGACATCACCGTCGGCGACGGCCCGGAGGCCGTGTCCGGCACGACCTGCACGATGCAGTACGTCGGCGTCGCCTGGTCCGACCAGAAGCAGTTCGACGCGTCCTGGGACCGCGGCCAGCCGTTCACCTTCGGCCTCGGCCAGGGCCAGGTCATCTCCGGATGGGACAAGGGTGTCGCCGGCATGAAGGTCGGCGGCCGTCGCCGGCTGACGATCCCGCCGGAGCTCGGCTACGGCGCGCGCGGCGCCGGTGGCGCCATCAAGGGCGGCGAGACCCTGGTCTTCGTCGTCGACCTGCTCGCCGTCCGCTAGGACGTACGAGGAGCAGCCAGCCGGGTCGGCGTCGTCCGGCCGCGCAGCACCACCTCGTTCCCCAGCACCCACTGCTCGGCCTCCTCGCCGGCGGCGGCCACCACGGCGCCGTCGGCGAGCAGCCGTCCGGGCTCGGTGCGCGCCAGGTCCGCCAGCCGGGCCGCGGTGTTCACGGGGTCGCCGATGACGGTGTACTCGAACCGCTGCTCGGTGCCGACGTTGCCGGCCACCACCGGTCCGGCGCAGACCCCGATCGCCGCCTGCAGCGCGAGCGGCTCCAGTCCCCGGCAGAGCGCGCGTGCCGCCGCCAGCGCGCAGGCACCGGCGTCCTCCCGCTCGACCGGCGCCCCGAAGACGCACAGCGCGGCGTCGCCCTCGAACTTGTTCACCCAGCCGCCGTGGCGGCCCACCGCGTCGACCACGACGGCGAAGAACGCGTTGAGCTGGTGCACCACGTCCTCGGGCTCGTTCTCGACGGCCAGCGCGGTCGACCCGATCACGTCGACGAAGAGCACGGCGACCTCGCGCCGCTCGCCGCCCAGCCGGACCCCGCGTTCGAGCGCCAGTCGCGCGACGTCGGTCCCGACCTGCCGGCCGAACAGGTCCCTCAGCTGCGCGCGCTCGCGCAGGCCGCCGACCATCGCGTTGAAGCCCGACTGCAGCTGGCCGACCTCGCTGACGTCGTCGACGGCGACCGCGATGTCCAGCCGGCCGCGGCCCACCTCGCGCAGGGCCGAGGCCATCGCACCGACCGGCTCGCTCACCGAGCGGGCGGCGACGTCGACGGCGAGCAGCCCCACGAGCAGCCCCACGGCGCACAGGAACAGCACGGGCAGCGGCCCGGGCGGCTGCGCCTCGCTGTCCGGCAGCACCGCCAGGGCGATGCCGGCCAGCGGGATCCCCGTGCCCAGCCCCCACGACAGCAGCAGCCGGCGGCGCACGCCCAGCACGACCGGCGGCGGCTCCGACACCCCGGTCATCGACTCCGCGAGCAGCGGTCGCACCAGGCGCTCGGCCAGCAGGTAGCAGAGCGCGCAGGTCGTCGCGCCGCCCGCCGCGATGGTGACCGCGATGTCCGCGCTGCCGGCGGCGGACAGCGGCAGGTTGATGGTGGCGAAGACGACGACCGCCACGAACCACAGCAGGCCGTAGAGCCGCACCAGCCGGCCCGGCAGCCGCAGCGTCGTCCGCCGGTCCTCGGGACCGACCACGTGGCTGCTGCGCAGCCAGCGGAGCAGCCGGCGCTGGGCCAGGACGCTGCCGATCGTGCCCAGCAGCAGGGCCAGCAGCAGGTAGCCGCCCGCGACCGCGACGTTCATGGTCGTGGTCGCGGGCGTGTCGGTCGGGCGGTCCGGGATGACGAAGACGAGGTAGACGAAGACGACCAGGGCGCCGAGGACGTTGGAGCCGATCATCGCCAGCGACATGCGCCCGGCGAACTGCGCGGCCATCCGCCGCCGGTCGCTCACCCGAGCAGCCGGGCGGCGTGCCGACCCGCGGCGGCGGCGGCCACGAACGCGACGGGGTCCTCGTCCAGCCCGCGGCCCATCGACGACAGCAGGGACGACCGCTCGCGGAGCACCCCGAGCAGGCCGGCGTCGTCGACCTCGACCAGCCGGTGCCGCGCGAACGGCGCGGGATCGACGAGCCCGGCGTACGACGACGGCACCACGACGTCCGCCGCGGCCAGGGCCACCCGGCCGTACGCCGTCGTGCTGTGGTGGCTGACGCCCCGGTGGCGGGGACGTGGGTCGGCCTGCGACATCCGCAGCACGGCGACCGGCCGGCCGCCGACCGCCGCTGCCGCGTTGACCGCCTCCCCGGCGGCGACCCCCGAGAAGCCCCAGGACGTCCCCGTGCCGAGGTTGCCCGGCCCCTGGGTGACGACGACCACCTCGGCGCCCTGGACCCGCACCGCCGCCAGCAGCCCGGTGTGCAGGCTGACGGTCTCGAGGTCGCCCCCGAACGCCTGCCCGACCGTCACGGTGCCGACGAGCTCGCCGGCGAGCTCGGCGACGAGCCGGCTGAACCACAGCGGCAGGGCGCCCCCGTCCGTCATGACGTACGCCACCCGCGTCCCGGGCCGGGCGGCCGAGACCCCGGCGAGCACCGCGGGCAGCGAGGAGTGCAGGTCGGCGACGACGACGGGCGTGCCGGGCAGGGGCTCGTCGGCGGCCAGCAGCTCGTGGCTCTCGGCGTCCTGCTCATCCGCCCCGAGCACGACGGCCTGCAGCGGCGTGTAGCGAGCCTTGACCAGGTGGCCGGGGCCCTCGCGGTCCGGGGGGAGCCGGTCGGGGAGGGCCACCACGAGGGCGTAGCCGCCGGTGCCGAGTCCCAGGTCCAGCGCGCCGACGTTGAGCAGCACCGCGTCGCCGACCTGCGGGTCGCCGACGAGCGGCGGATGGGCGAGGGCGCGCAGGCGGGCGCCGTCCACGTCGACGTCGAGCTCCTGCGACCCGGGCCAGGAACGACCCAGCGCGGCGACCGTCCCGCGCCGCCACCGGATCATGGGACGCAGGCTAACGTCGCGCCCGTGTCGGCGAAGAAGACCGAGCGGCTGCTCAACCTGGTGATCTGCCTGCTCCACACCCGGCGCTACCTGACGGTGCAGGAGATCCGCGACGCGGTCCCGGGCTACGAGCAGGACACCGAGGAGTCGTTCCGCCGGATGTTCGAGCGCGACAAGGAGGAGCTGCGCGAGCTCGGCATCCCCCTCGAGACCGGCACCAACAGCGCCGCGCACGACGACGAGCCGGGCTACCGGATCGCCCGCCGCGACTACGAGCTGCCCGACATCCACCTCGAGCCCGACGAGGCCGCCGCGCTCGGCCTCGCCGCGCGCCTCTGGCAGTCCGCGCCGCTGGCCCGTGCGACCGGGACGGCCCTGCTCAAGCTGCGCGCCGCGGGCATGGACGCCCCGACGGCGCCGGCCGCCCTCGAGCCCCGCGTCGGCGCCACGGAGCCGGCCTTCGAGAGCGCGCTGCGCGCCGTCCAGGACGGCTGCGCCGTCGAGTTCGACTACCGCGCCGGGACCGGGCAGGCTCCGCAGCGACGCCGGGTCGAGCCGTGGGGAGTCGTGTCCTGGCGCGGTCGGTGGTACCTCGTCGGCCACGACACCGACCGCGGGGCCGAGCGCGTCTTCCGGCTCTCCCGGATCCAGGGCACGGTCGCGGCCGTCGGCGAGCCCGGGGCCGTGGTGCGGCCCGAGGGCGTCGACCTGCGCGCCATGGCCGGCCGGATGGCCACCGACGAGCCGCGGGAGACCGCCCGGGTGACGCTGCGCCCCGGGGCCGGCTGGGAGCTGCGCCGCGCGGCGACGGCGTCCGCCGACGACCCGGATCGCGAGGGGTGGACCGTGGTCGACCTCGGCTTCTCCGACCCCGAGCGCCTCGCCGACCGGGTCACCGGCCTGGGCGCCGACGCCGTCGTGCTGTCGCCCCCGACCGCCCGCGAGGCCGTCGTGCGCCGGCTGCGGGCGCTCGCCTCATGAGCGGCACCCCGGCGCAGCTGCCGCGCCTGCTGGCGCTCGTGCCGTACCTCCTCGCCCGACCCGGCGTGCGCCTGGCGGAGGTGGCCGCGGACTTCGGCATCAGCGAGGACCGGCTGCGCAAGGACCTCAACCTGCTGTGGGTGTGCGGGCTGCCCGGCCACGGTCCCGGCGACCTCATCGACGTGGAGTTCGAGGGGGAGACGGTCACGCTGACCGAGCCGGCCGGCGTCACCCGGCCGCTGCGGCTCACCGTCGAGGAGGCGCTCGCCCTCATCGTCGCGCTCCGGGCGCTGTCGGAGACGCCGGGCCTGGAGGAGCGGGACGCCGTCGACCGGGCGCTGGCCAAGGTCGAGCAGGCAGCGGGTGCCGCCGCCGGGGCGGCCGACCGGGTGGAGATCGCCGTCGAGGGCGAGGCCCGGGTGCTGCCCGTGGCGCAGGCGGCCCTCGAGCAGGGCAGGGCGCTGCACCTGTCCTACTACGTCCCCGGCCGCGACGAGACCACCGAGCGCGACGTCGACCCGCTGCGGCTGCTGCTCGTCGAGGGGCGCAGCTACCTCGAGGCGTGGTGCCGTCGGGTGGAGAGCGTCCGGCTGTTCCGGCTGGACCGCGTGCACGAGATCCGGCTGCTCGACGAGCCGTCCGCCCCGCCGGCGGACGTGCGCCCGCGCGACCTGGCCCAGGGCCTGTTCCGGCCCGGCCCGGACGACCTCATCGTCACGCTGGCGCTGCGGCCGGGCGCGGCCTGGGTCGCCGACTACCACCCGACCGAGTCGGTGACCGAGACAGCCGACGGCGGGCTGACCGTGCGGCTGCGTGCCCGGGACACCTCCTGGGTGCGCCGGCTCGTCCTGCGGCTGGGCGACCAGGGCCACGTGCTGGAGCCGGCCGACCTGGCCCAGGCCGTCCGCGACGACGCCGCGCTCGCCCTGGCGGCCTACTCCGACTGAGCCATCCGGCCGGGCGCCTAGTCACTGTGAGTAGTCACATCGCCGAAAGGTCAAGCCGCCAGGAGGGTGTGCCGAAGCCGGATGTGTCGCAGAACCGCGGCAACCGACGGAGGAGTCCGGGCCATGACCACGATCAAGGCGTCCTGCCCCACCTGCGGCGAGGTCGAGCTGACCCCCGCGGACGTGTCCCTCATGGTCTGCAGCCACGCCCCGCTCTCCTACTACGCCTTCGGCTGCCCGAGCTGCCACGACGAGGTGCGCAAGCCGGCCGACGACCACGTCGTCTCGCTGCTGGTCTCCGGCGGTGTCCCGGCCCGGGTCTGGGAACTGCCGGCCGAGGCGCTCGAGCTCAAGGAGGGCCCGCGGCTCTCCTACGACGACCTGCTCGACTTCGCCCTGCAGCTCGGCGAGACCGACCTGCTCGCCGCCGCCGCCGGCGCCTCCGTCCGCACCTGATCCTCCTCGCCGTCCCGCGCTAGCCTCGGCGGGTGACCTGGCTCCTGATCGGCCTGCTCCTGCTGGCCTGCCTGATCGCGCTCGCGCTGTGCCTGCTCACCCTCTGGCGCCGCGTGAAGGCGCTCGGCAGCAGCGTCGCCGCAGCCGGCGAGGCCGCGGCGGAGCTCTCCGCCTCGATCGAGGGCGTACGAGGCCCGACGCCACCGCCGTGCCCCACCTGCGGCGCGCCCGCCGGCGCGGCCGACCCGACGGCCGTACGGCCGGTCTCGGCGTAGGCTGAACCGGACCTCAACGCGCGAAGGAGCACCACCGTGTCGCTGCCCGGAGGCTGGGAGCTCGTCCTGGTCGTGCTCGTCATCATGGTGCTGTTCGGCGCCAAGCGACTGCCGGAGGCGTCCCGCTCGCTCGGCCGCTCGCTGCGCATCTTCAAGGCCGAGACCAAGGGCCTGCGCGACGACAGCGACACCACGATCCCGCCGGACACCACGGTGACCGCGCACCAGGAGCCGCTGCCGCCGACCGACCCGCCGCAGCCGCGCGCGTAGGTGGCCGCACCCTCACGCAGCCGGAAGGTCCCGCGCACACCGGACGGCCGGATGGCCCTGGTGGAGCACCTGCGCGAGCTGCGCAACCGGCTCGGTGTCTCGCTGCTCGCCCTGGCGGTCTGCGTCGTCGTCGCGCTGGTCTTCCGCGAGGAGGTCTTCGACCTGCTCAAGCGGCCGTACTGCCAGACGGAGGTCGCCCGCGAGGCCGCTGAGCGCTCGGGCAACCAGTGCGAGCTGTTCGCGTTCGGGACCTTCGAGCAGTTCTCGGTGTCGCTGCGCATCTCGCTCATCGCCGGCGCGGTCGCGTCCTCGCCGGTCTGGCTCTACCAGCTCGGCGCCTTCATCACGCCGGCCCTGCACCGGCACGAGAAGCGCTACGCCGCGGCCTTCCTCGGCTCGGCACTGGTGCTGTTCACGACCGGCACCGTCTTCGCCTACTTCACCATCTCCCGCGGGCTGCAGTTCCTGCTCTCCTTCGGCGGCGAGGGCATCGTCACGCTGCCGTCGATCCAGAGCTACCTGTCCTTCGTGACGCTCACCCTGATCGCGTTCGGGGTCGCGTTCCTGTTCCCGGTGATCGTGCTGTTCCTCAACGTCGCCGGGGTCTTCCCGTCGAGCCGCATGCGCGCCTGGCGGCGCGGGATGATCGTCGGGATCGCGGTGGCCGCAGCGGTCCTCACGCCGTCCCAGGACCCGTTCACCTTCCTCGCGATGGCGCTGCCGCTCTACGCGCTCTACGAGGGCTGCATCGTCATCGCCCGCGTCCGCGAGCGGGCGCTGCGCAAGCGACGGGCTCTCGACCCGGACGCGCAGGCCCTCGAGCTGCTCGGCGACGACGAGACCTCCGTCATCGAGCAGCGGCCCTCGCCGTAGCCTCAGGGGGTGAGCACCGAGGCGACCTCGCCCGCGGAGCGCTACGCCGCCTTCCGGCGCAGCCAGGCGGGGCCGGCGCTCGCCGAGTTCTCCGCCGGCTACCCCTTCGGCCTCGACGCCTTCCAGCGCACCGCCTGCGCCGCCCTCGAGGCCGGCCGCGGCGTGCTGGTCGCGGCGCCGACCGGTGCCGGCAAGACCGTGGTGGGGGAGTTCGCCGTCTTCCTCTCGCTGCGCGAGGGCCGCAAGTGCTTCTACACGACGCCGATCAAGGCGCTGTCGAACCAGAAGTACAACGACCTCGTCGAGCGCCACGGCGCCGAGCGGGTCGGCCTGCTGACGGGCGACAACGCCGTGAACGGCGACGCCGACGTGGTCGTGATGACCACCGAGGTGCTGCGCAACATGCTCTACGCCGATGCGCTCGCGGGCTCGGGAGCCGACCGGCTGCGCGGCCTCGCTCACGTCGTCATGGACGAGGTGCACTACCTGGCCGACCGCGAGCGGGGCGCCGTCTGGGAGGAGGTGATCATCCACCTGCCGGAGGACGTGCAGGTCACCTCCCTGTCCGCCACAGTGAGCAACGCCGAGGAGTTCGGCGAGTGGCTCGGCACGGTCCGCGGCGACACCGAGGTCGTCGTCGAGGAGCACCGGCCGGTGCCGCTCTGGCAGCACGTGCTGGTCGGCGGGCGGCTCTACGACCTGTTCGTGGGGGAGGACTCGAAGGTCAACCCGCAGCTGGAGCGGCTGGCCCGGGACGAGGGGCGCTTCCCGGCCCGCGGTCGAGGCGGTCGCAGCGGACCGCCGCCCCGCCGCTCGGTGCCGAGCCGTGCCGACGTGCTGACCCGACTCGACTCCCAGGGCCTGCTGCCTGCGATCACCTTCATCTTCAGCCGGGCCGGCTGCGCCGCCGCCGTCGAGCAGTGCCTGCGCTCCGGGCTGCGCCTCAACACCGCCGAGGAGGCGGACCGGGTGCGCGTGCTGGTGGAGCGCCGTACGTCCTCGATCCCGCGCGAGGACCTGCGGGTGCTGGGCTACTGGGACTTCCTCGAGGGGCTGCAGCGGGGCATCGCCGCGCACCACGCCGGGATGCTGCCGACCTTCAAGGAGGTCGTGGAGGAGCTGTTCGTCGAGGGCCTGGTCAAGGCCGTCTTCGCCACGGAGACGCTGGCGCTGGGCATCAACATGCCGGCCCGCTCGGTGGTGCTGGAGAAGCTCACCAAGTGGAACGGCGAGACCCACGCCGACGTGACGCCGGGGGAGTACACCCAGCTCACCGGACGCGCCGGCCGGCGCGGGATCGACGTCGAGGGGCACGCCGTGGTCCTGTGGCAGCCGGGGCTGGATCCTCGGCAGCTCGCCGGCCTCGCCTCCACCCGGACCTACCCGCTCCGGTCGAGCTTCCGGCCGTCCTACAACATGGCGGTCAACCTCGTCGGGTCCCTCGGTCGCGAGCAGGCGCGCGTGCTGCTGGAGAGCTCCTTCGCGCAGTTCCAGGCCGACGCGTCCGTGGTCGGCCTGGCCCGTCAGATCAGCCGCAACCTCGAGGGCCTCGAGGGCTACGGCGAGGCGATGACCTGCCACCTGGGCGATGTGCAGGAGTACGGCCGGCTGCGCCAGGAGCTGAAGCGGCGCGAGACCGAGATCGCCCGCAGCGGGGCGGCGTCCCGGCGCGCGGCGGCCGCCGCGTCGCTGGAGCAGCTGCGGGTGGGCGATGTCATCCGCTTGCCCAGCGGCCGCCGGTCGGGGCTCGCCGTGGTGCTGGACCCGGGGGTCGGCAGCAACGGCGACGCCCACCCGATGGTGGTCACCGAGGACCGCTGGGCCGGGCGGCTGTCGTCGACCGACTTCCCCGCACCGGTCGAGGCCCTCGCGAAGGTGCGGGTGCCGAAGGGCTTCAACGCGCGGTCGCCGCAGGCCCGCCGGGACATGGCCTCGACGCTTCGCGCTCTCGACCTGCCGGGTCCCGGCCGTCCCGGCAAGCGCCGCAGCGCCGCGGCGGACGACGCCGGGTTGTCGGACCTCCGTGCCGCGCTCCGCCGGCACCCGGTGCACGGGTGCGACGACCGGGAGGCGCACCTGCGCTGGACCGAGCGCTGGCACCGGCTCCGTTCCGAGACCGACAACCTGGAGCGCAAGGTCGCCGGCAAGACCTCCTCCATCGCCCGCACCTTCGACCGGGTGTGCGTCGTGCTCGAACAGCTCGGCTACCTGCAAGGCGAGGAGGTGGCGCCGGCCGGCCGCGCGCTCTCGCGGGTCTACAGCGAGTCCGACCTGCTCTGCGTCGAGAGCCTGCGCCGCGGGCTCTGGGACGACCTGTCGCCCGCCGAGCTGGCTGCCGTCGTGTCCACCCTCGTCTACTCCGCCCGGCGGGCGGACGAGTCCAACCCGCTCGTCCCGTCGGGAGCCGTCCAGGGTGCGCTGCAGGAGATGGACCGGCTCTGGCGCTCGCTGTCGCAGGTGGAGTCCGAGGCGGGCGTGCAGTTCCTCAAGCGGCCCGACCCGGGCTTCGCCTGGGCGACCTGGCGCTGGGCCGGCGGGGCGACGCTCGAGCAGGTGCTCGGGGACGACCCGGATCTGACGGCCGGCGACTTCGTGCGGTGGTGCAAGCAGGTGCTGGACCTGCTCGGGCAGATCGCTCTGGTGGCCGAGGACCTCTCGCCCCGCGGCGAGGAGCTGCGCGGCACCGTGCGCAAGGCCCTCGACGGCGTACGACGCGGTGTCGTCGCCTACAGCAGCCTCGCCTGAGCCGCACTACCCCGCCCGAACCGCGGGGCAGCCGAGCGTGCGGGGCCGCGGTTCGAGCGGGGTAGTGCGCGCAGTCGCCGGTAGCGTTGACCGGCGTGACTGCCCGCCCGCTGGTGCTCGCCAGCGCCTCACCGGCCCGGCTGCGCCTGCTGCGCGACGCCGGGCTCGACCCGCGCGTGGTCGTGAGCGGCGTGGACGAGGACGGGGTGACAGCACCTGACCCTGCCGCGCTCGTGGTCGAGCTCGCGCGGCGAAAGGCTGCTGCGGTCGCCGGCCAGCTGTCCGGGGACGAGCTCGTCGTCGGGTGCGACTCCATGCTCGAGCTGGGCGGCGAGATCCTCGGCAAGCCGCGGGACGCCGTGGACGCGACCGAGCGCTGGAAGCGGATGCGCGGCCAGAGCGGCACCCTGCTCACCGGCCACGCCGTCGTCGACGTGCGCGCCGGCCGCACCGTCACAGGCGTTGCCGCCACGACGGTCCGCTTCGGGTCGCCGAGCGACGCGGAGGTCGCGGCGTACGTCGCCAGCGGCGAGCCCCTGCACGTCGCCGGCGCGTTCACCCTCGACGGCCGGTCCGCGCCGTTCGTGGACGGCGTCGACGGCGACCCCGGCAACGTCATCGGGATATCGCTGCCGCTGCTGCGGTCGTTGCTGGCCGAGCTCGGCGTGCCGATCACGGAGCTGTGGACGTGACGACGACGCTGCAGCCGGGGCTGCGCATCGGTCCGCTCGAGGTCGAGATCCCCGTCGTGCTCGCCCCGATGGCCGGGGTCACGAACGCCGCCTACCGCTCGCTGTGCCGGTCGTACGGCGCGGGGCTCTACGTCAGCGAGATGGTCTCCGCCCGAGCTCTTCTCGAGGTCAACGAGACCACCAACCGGCGCGCGTCCTTCGGCCCCGACGAGACCGTCCGCAGCATCCAGCTCTACGCCACCAACCCCGACGTCGTGGGCGCGGCCGTGCGCAAGCTGGTCGAGGAGGACGGCGTCGACCACGTCGACCTCAACGTCGGCTGCCCGTCCCCGAAGGTCACCCGTCGCGGCGGGGGAGCAGCGCTGCCCGCGCACCCGGTGCTCTTCGGCAACCTGGTCCGGTCCGCCGTGCGCGCTGCCGGCGACGTCCCTGTCACGGTGAAGATGCGCAAGGGCGTGGACGACGCGCACCTGACCTACCTCGAGGCCGGCCGGCGGGCCCAGGAGGAGGGTGCGGCGGCGGTGGCGCTGCACGCGCGCACGGCCGAGCAGTTCTACAGCGGCCGCGCGGACTGGGACGCGATCGGCGAGCTGAAGTCCCGCCTGGACCACGTGCCGGTGCTCGGCAACGGCGACATCTGGGCGGCCACGGACGCGCTGCGGATGATGCAGCACACCGGCTGCGACGGCGTCGTCGTCGGTCGGGGCTGCCTGGGCAAGCCGTGGCTGTTCCGCGACCTCGCCGACGTCTTCGCCGGCCGCGAGCCGTCACCGCCGCCGCCGATCGGCGACGTCGTCCCCGTCATGAAGAAGCACGCCCGGATGCTCGTCGAGGCCCGCGGCGACGAGGGCTTCGCGGTGCGCGACTTCCGGCGGCACACCGGCTGGTACATGACCGGCTACCCGGTCGGCGGCAGCGCCCGCAAGGCGCTGGCCATGGCGAGCTCGCTGGCCGAGCTCGACGACCTGCTCGACGCGCTGGACCCCGCCGCCGAGCTGCCGCCCGGCTCGGAGCTGCTGCCGCGCGGGCACGTCCAGGGACCGCGGCACGTCGTCCTGCCCGAGCACTGGCTGCGCGACGCGATGGACCCGACCCCGCCGGACGATGCCGGGGCCTTCCACTCCGGGGGCTAGCCCGCCTCGCTGAGCTCGCTCATCACGCCGTCGAGGCCGAGCACGCCGCGCTCCTTGCGGACGGCGTCGGCGTACGCCGCGACCTGCGCCGCGGCCCAGGTCGCGTCCTGGCCGGTCTCGGCGGCGAGCAGCCGCGCGGCGAGCGGCGCCGCCGGCAGTCCGGCGTCCTTGGCCCGGAGCGACAGGCGCATCCGGCGGCTGAGCACGTCGTCGAGGGTGACCGCGCCCTCGGCGCGCGCGGCGTGGACGACCTCCGCGGCGATGTGCGGCGCCGACGGCGACAGCACGTGCCCGAGCGCCGGGTCGTGCGCGACGAGCGACAGCACGTCGTGCGCGCGTTCACCGGTCTGCCGCACCAGTCCGTCGGCGACCCGCTCGTCGAGCCCGAGGGAGGCGGCGGCGGCGCGCACCTCGTCGCGCACCTGCCCGAGCGGCTGGGTGCCGCCGAGCGGGATCTCGTCGGTGCGGCAGCGGGCCTTGCGGCCGTCGCGCTCGACGATCCGGTCGACGACGTCCTTGGCCATCCGCCGGTAGGTCGTGAGCTTGCCGCCGGTGATGGTGAGCAGACCGCCGGCGCCCTCGACCAGGGTGTGCCGCCGGCTGACGTCCTTCATCGAGGTCGAGTCCACGTCGCGGATGAGCGGTCGTACGCCCACCCACGCACCGAGCACGTCATCGGGGGTCAGGTCGTGCTTGAAGACGTCGTTGCCGGCCGCGAGGACGTACTCGAGGTCGGCGCCGGTCAGGCTCAGGTCCTCGAGCGCGCCGTCGTACGGCGTGTCGGTCGTGCCGAGGATCGTCTGCTCGCCGTACGGGATGGCGAACATCGACCGGCCGTCGCCCTGCCGGCTGGGCAGCAGGATGCTCGCCTCCTGCAGCGGCAGCCGCTCGCGCGGGACGACGACGTGCACGCCCTTGCTGGGCTGGACGACCGCGGTGCGGCCGGGCGCCTCGAGGGCCTGCAGCCGGTCGACCCAGACCCCGGTCGCGTTCACGACGTAGCGAGCGGTCAGCTCGACGTCGCGCCCGGCGACGCGGTCGTGCACCGTGGCGCCGCGGACGGTGCCGGTGCGGTCGGTGCTCAGCCCGGTGACCTCGGCGTACGGGACCGTCAGCGCGCCGAACGAGCGGGCGGCCTGCACGACGGCGAGCACCAGCCGGGCGTCGTCGGTGGCGCAGTCGCCGTAGAGGTAGGAGTGCAGCAGCCCGGACTCGGCGAGCGCCGGCGCGAGCGCGATCGCCTCGGCGGCGGTGATCTTCTCGTGCCGGCGCACGCCGCTGCCACCGACCATGGCGAGGGCGAAGACGTCGTACGTCGTCAGTCCCAGGCCGAGCAGCCGTCGCTTCGCGGTGTCCGGCCACACGGGGTAGAGGAAGTCCATCGGCCGGACCAGGTGCGGCGCCAGGCGCATGAGCAGCTGCCGCTCGGTGACGCCCTCGCGGACCAGGCCGAACTCGTAGTTCTCCAGGTAGCGCAGGCCGCCGTGGACGAGCTTGCTGCTCTTGCTGCTGGTGCCGCTGGCCAGGTCGCCCATGTCGACGGCTGCCACGCGGAGCCCGCGGCTCGCGGCGTCGAGCGCCACCCCGGCGCCGGTGGCGCCCATCCCGACGACGAGCACGTCGAGCTCCGCGCTCGCGGCGTCGGCCAGGTCGGCGGCGCGGGTGCGGACGGAGAACGGCTTGTTACTCATCGGTAGACATGGTCGCATCCCGACCGGGCGACCGTCCTCCCATCCGGGTGAACGTCCTACGACGAGTGCGCGACCTCGAAGGCCTTCAGCAGCCGGTCGAGGGGGCTGTCGAGCCCCCAGCGGTCGGCCAGGGCGACCAGCCGCTCGGGGTCGCGGGGGACCCGGGGGAGGGCGTCGTCGAGCTCGGGCACGGGCAGGTCCCGCACGGCTCGGGTGACGGCGGGCGCGACGGCGAGGTAGTCGCGGGCCGCCTCGAGCTTGGCGCGCGAGCCGGCCGGGAAGCCGTCCTGCTCCCCGGCGTCGAGCGCGGCGAGGATCCCCTCGACGGTCCCGAACCGGCTGATCAGCGCGGCGGCGGTCTTGTCGCCGACGCCCTTGACGCCAGGCAGCCCGTCGGAGGGGTCGCCCCGCAGCACGGCGTACTCGGCGTAGGCCGTGCCGGGGATGCCGTACTTCGTCGCCACGTCGCCCGGCAGGTAGGGCCGCATCTTGTCGACCGTGTAGAGCACGCGGACGGGGCCCTCGTCGCGCACCAGCTGGAACATGTCGCGGTCGCCGGTGACGACGTCCACCGCACCGGTCTCGCGGGCCGACAGGGTGCCGAGGACGTCGTCCGCCTCGTAGCCCGCGACGCCCGCGGTGGCGATCCCCACGGCGTCGAGCACCTCGAGCAGGATCCCGACCTGGGTCGCGAGGGTCTCCGGCTCGGCCTCCGCGCCGTTCTCGGTGAGCCGGTGCGCCTTGTAGGAGGGGATGGCGTCCACCCGGAAGGCCGGTCGCCAGTCGAGGTCGAGGCACGCGACGAGCCGCGCCGGCCGGGTGTCCTTCACGATCCGCGCGACCAGGTCGATCGTCCCGCGCACCAGGTTGACGGGGGACCCGTCCGGGGCGATGACCGACTCCGGCACGCCGTGGAACGCGCGGTACCAGAGCGACGGGGCGTCGAGGAGCGTCAGCTGTCCAGGCACGTGGTCACCCTGCCACGCACCGCCCCAGGCGCACCCGAGACGTGCGGCGATAGCCTGGGGACACCGCTCATCGTCCTGCTGGAGGCGTCCCGTGCCGCCCGTCGTCCGCTCGCTGCCGTCCGCCGAGGCGGAGGACCTGCTGGCCCTCACCCGCGACCTCGTCGAGGGCGAGGTCGCCCCGCGCGCCGCGGAGGCGGAGGCCCGCTCGGAGTTCCCGCGCGAGGTGTTCCGCACTCTCGGCAAGGCCGGCCTGCTCGGGCTCGCCTACCCGGAGGAGCACGGCGGCGGCGGTCAGCCGTACGAGGTCTACCTGCAGGTCATCGAGGAGCTGGCGCGCGGCTGGCTGGCCGTCGGCCTGGGGACCAGCGTCCACACGCTGAGCTGCTTCCCGCTGGCCGCGTTCGGGACCGAGGAGCAGAAGCAGCAGTGGCTGCCGGACATGCTCGGCGGCGAGCTGCTCGGCGCCTACTGCCTCAGCGAGGCCGGCAGCGGATCGGACGCCGCCGCCCTCACCACGAAGGCGGTGCGGGACGGCGACACCTACGTCGTCGACGGCGCGAAGGCGTGGGTCACCCACGGCGGAGAGGCCGACTTCTACAACCTGATGGTGCGTACGGGAGGCCCTGGGCCCAAGGGGATCTCGTGCCTGCTGGCTCCGGCGGACACGCCGGGGCTGCTGCCGCAGCCGGCCGAGAAGAAGATGGGCATGCGGTCCAGCACGACGGCGTCGCTCCTGCTGGAGTCGGCCCGGCTGCCCGCCGACCGGCTCATCGGCGAGGAGGGCGTCGGCTTCCGGATCGCGATGAGCGCGCTCGACGGTGGCCGGCTGGGCATCGCCGCGTGCGCGGTCGGCCTGGCGCAGGCCGCGCTCGACACGGCGGTGTCGTACGCCATGGAGCGCAAGCAGTTCGGCCAGCGGATCGCCGACTTCCAGGGGTTGTCCTTCCTGCTCGCGGACATGGCCACGCAGGTCGAGGCCGCCCGCGCGCTCTACCTCTCGGCGGCGCGACGCAAGGACGCGGGGCAGCCGTTCGGGCCGCAGGCGGCGATGAGCAAGCTGTTCGCCAGCGACACCGCGATGCGCGTCACCACCGACGCGGTGCAGGTGCTCGGCGGCTACGGCTACGTCGAGGACTTCCCGGCCGAGCGCTACATGCGCGAGGCGAAGATCCTGCAGATCGTCGAGGGGACCAACCAGGTGCAGCGCCTGGTCATCGGGCGGTCGCTGACGTCATGAGCGCTGCCCCGCTCGACGACCTCGACCGCCAGCTGCTGCGGCTGCTCGCCGCCGACGGCCGGATGTCGTACGCCGACCTCGCCCGCGACACCGGCCTGTCGACGAGCGCGGTGCACCAGCGGGTCCGGCGGCTGGAGCAGCGCGGCGCCATCACCGGCTACACCGCGCGCGTCGACCCGACGACTGCTGGTCTGCCGCTGAGCGCGTTCGTCTCCATCCAGCCGATCGACCCGGCCGCGCCGGACGACGCGCCCGACCGGCTGCGTCACCTGCCGGCCATCGAGGCCTGCCACAGCGTCGCCGGCGAGGAGAGCTACATCCTGCAGGTGCGCGTCGCCGGACCGGCCGAGCTCGAGCAGCTGCTGCAGGACATCCGCGCGGCCGCAGGGGTGTCCACGCGCACCACGGTGGTGCTCAGCACCCCATGGGAGGGACGCACCCCGCCACCGGCGGACGGCTAGGCCGACCCGAGCACCCGGTCGACGGCGATCTCGATCACCACGCGCTCGGGGTTCTCGCGCGGCTGCCGGTAGCGCAGCGCGTAGCGGCGCACCGCCTCCGCCACCCGTGCAGGGTCGTCGCTGACGACCGGCACGCCCTCCAGGGACAGCCAGCGCCGCCCGTCGACCTGGGCGACCACCGCCCGCGGCGAGCCGGCCCGCACGTGCGCGGCCTTGCGGGACCCGCCGTTCGTGATGACCCGGACCAGCTGCGCCTCGGCGTCCCAGGTGAAGCCGACCGCGACGACGTGCGGCGTGCCGTCCGGGCGCAGCGTCGTCAGCGTCGCCAGGTGCCGCTCGGTCAGGAACGCCGTCACCTCCGCGGGCAGGTCGCGCGGGTCGAGAGGCACCCGGCGAGGCTAGCCGTGGAAGGCTGACCGCGATGACCGCCGCCGACCTCGAGACCGCTCTGGCCGCCGGTCCGGGCTGGCCGTCCGAGCCGCCGGCCCCGGGTCCGCTGGGCGGCGTCCGCGTCCTGGACCTGTCCCGCGTGCTGGCCGGCCCGTACTGCTGCATGGTGCTCGCCGACCTGGGCGCCGACGTCCTCAAGGTCGAGCGACCGGGGCTCGGTGACGACACCCGGCACTGGGGACCGCCCTTCCACGGCGAGGACGCCGCGTACTTCTTCTCGGTCAACCGCGACCGCCGCTCGCTGGCCCTCGACCTCACGACCGCGGCGGGTCGGGCCGTCGTCGCGCGCCTGGTCGACGCCGCTGACGTCGTCGTCGAGAACTTCCTGCCGCGCCACCTCACGGCGCTCGGCCTGGAGCCGCTGCGCGCGGGCTCGGATGCCGTGTGGGTGTCGGTGCGCGGGGCGGGCAGCGACGGCCCGGCCGGCGACGGGCCCGGCTACGACGTGATGGCGCAGGCGCGCAGCGGCCTGATGTCGGTCACCGGCACGACCGAGCCCACCAAGGTCGGCGTCGCGGTCGCGGACGTCGTCACAGGGCTCTACGCCGCCGTCGGTGCCCTCGCCGGGCTGGTCGCGCGCCGGCCGCTGCGCGTCGAGGTCGGCCTGCTGGAGTCCGCCGTCTCGATGCTGGTGAACCAGGCCGCCAACGCCCTCGTCGGCGGTGTCGTCCCGACCTACGCCGGCAACGACCACCCGAACATCGCGCCGTACGGCCCGGTGCCCTGCGCGGACCGCCCGCTCGTCGTGGGCGCCGGCAACGACGCGCAGTTCGCGGCCCTCGCTGCCGCTGTCGGGCTCGCAGCACCGGAGCAGTGGCGGACCAACGCCGGACGGGTCGCTGACCGCGAGGCGCTGAGAACCGCTCTCGCGCAGGTGTTCTCGCAGCGCACAGCGGGGGAGTGGGCGGAGGCCCTCGAGGCCGCCGGTGTCCCGTGCGCGGTCGTGCAGGACCTCGGGTCGTTGCCCGGAGATCCGCAGCTCGTGGCCAACGGCCAGCTCCAGTCGGTCGACCACCCGGCCGGCGCGGTGCGGGTGGTCGGCTCGCCGATGCGGCTCGACGGCACCCGACCGACGGTGCGGCGCGCACCACCGCTGCTGGGCCAGCACACCGCCGAGGTGCTCTCCGCCCTCGGTCTGTCCGACGAGCAGGTCGAGGAGGTCACCGGTGCCGACAGGGGGTGACGCGCTGGTCGCGGCGCTGCGAGCGCTCGGGGTCGAGGTCGCCTTCGGGCTGCCAGGGGTGCACAACCTCGCTGCCTGGAAGGGGTTCTCGGGCTCCGCGGTGCGCCTGGTGGGGGTGCGGCACGAGCAGACCGCCGGCTACGCCGCCGACGGCTACGCCCGTGCCACAGGACGGCTCGGCGTCGCCATCACGACCACCGGTCCGGGCGCCTCCAACGTCGTCACCGCGACCGGCGAGGCGTGGGCCTGCCACTCACCGCTGCTCGTCATCGCCACCGACATCCCGACGACGCTCCGCCGCGAGGGCGCCTACCGCGGGGTCCTGCACGAGACCGTCGACCAGGCCGGCTTCTTCCGGCCGGTGACCAAGGCGCAGGTCCTTGTGACGTCCGTCGACGGGCTGTACGACGACGTGGTCCGCGCGGGCGAGCTGGCGATGCAGCACCCGCGCCGACCGGTCTACCTGGAGATCCCCACCGACCTGCTGTCAGCGGCCGCCCCGGAGAGCCTCCCGGTCGCGATCGACCTGGCGTCGCAGCCGGACTCCGCCCCTCAGCACCCCGCGGTCGCGGCGGCCGTCGAAGCGCTGCTCGCTGCGCGGCGCCCGCTGATCTGGGCCGGTGGGGGGGCGACCGCCGCCGACGCCGGCGACCTGGTGGAGCGGCTCGCTCGCGCGCTCGGCGCCCCGGTGCTCACGTCGTACGGCGGTCGCGGTCTGCTGCCTCCCGACTCCCCGCACCTGGTCCCGCTGCCGCCGCACGTCGAGCCCGCCGGCGCGCTGTGGGACGCCGCCGACTGCGTCATCGTGCTCGGCAGCGACCTCGACGCCATGAACACCCAGGGCTTCCGGCAGCCGCGGCCGCCGGTGCTGGTCAAGGTCGACCTCAGGCGTCCGGTCAACAGCGACCCGGACGTCTGGCTGCAGGAGGACGTGGCGTCGGCGCTGGTGCACCTGGTGAGCGCCCTGCCCATCGAGCCGCGCACGCCGTGGTTCGTCCGGCCGTCCGGCCGCGAGGCGTACGCCGGCCCGGAGACCGCCTTCCTCGACGCGCTCGAGGCGGCGCTTCCCGAGCACGCCGTCGTCGTCGCCGACATGTGCGTCGCCGGCTACTGGTACGGCGGCTTCGGGCGGGTGTCGACACCGCGCGGGCTCGCCTACCCGGTCGGCTGGGGCACCCTCGGCTTCGGCTTCCCGGCCTCGCTCGGGACAGCGCTGTCCGGCCGGCCGACGGTCGCGCTCGTGGGCGACGGCGGCTTCCTGTTCGGCTGCGGCGACCTCGCGACGGCCGCCCAGGAGCGGCTGCCGGTCACGGTCGTGCTGGTCGACGACGGCGGCTACGGGATGCTGCGCTACGACTTCACCAAGGACGGCGAGGAGCCTCTCGGCACGGAGCTCGAACCGCCCGACTTCGTCGCGCTGGCAGCGGCTTTCCGCATCCCGGCACGCGAGGTCACCGTCGAGGGCCTGACCGCGGCGGTCGCCGACGGGATCGCCTCCAGCGGGCCGAACCTGGTGGTGCTCAAGGCGACGTTCGACCCGCCGCCGAACACCTCGCCGAACTGGTACCGCGCGAGGGCCTAGCTCGCCGCCCAGACCTCGTCGGCGGTGATCCTCGCCTCGAGCAGCGTCTCGTGCACCCCGACGACGGCGGTGTGCACGTCGGTGCTGACGGTCACGAACCGCGCCACCACCCAGAAGTAGCCGTCGTCCTCACGGCGCTCGACGACGATGTCGTCGAACAGCCCGCGCACCGGGTCCAGGCGCCGTCGTACGTCGCCGACGGCAGCCTCCTCGTCGGGTGCGTCGCTGCGCATGCGCGCGAGGACCAGCACGGTCTCGAGAACCACGTCGACGTCGTCGGCCGGCTCCGGGGCGTGCTCGGTGTCGGGGGCGGCGGCGTCGGGGGTCATGTCCGGCCGGTACCCGAACACGATGATCCTTACGCAGCGTCACGCTCTCCTCACGCGAAGCGGTTGTGGGTCGGGGTCGCCGGGCAGACCCACGACCCGTACCCGGTCGACGGGACCCGCGACCTCGCCTCGGAGCGCGAGAACCGCTAGCGCCCAGTCGGTCTCAGACCGGCTTCAGCGGTACGAGGTCGCCGGCCGGGAGCTCGACGGTCACGCCGTCGCCCGGCCGGACCTCGCCGCCGGTCCGCACCACGCCCATCACGCCGGCGAGCCGGACCAGGGCGCCGTCCGCCTCGCGCCGCAGCGTCGCCTCCATCAGCCCGTCGGAGAAGCGGTCCAGCTGCACGCACGGGTTGCGCAGCCCCGTCACCTCCACGACGGCGTCCCTGCCCAGCCGGAGCAGGGCGCCGGCCGGCAGAGCGAGCAGGTCGAGACCTCGGGTGGTGACGTTCTCGCCGACGGAGCCGGGGGAGACGTCGTGACCCTGCACGCGGAGGTCGTCGAGCAGCTCGGCGTGCAGCAGGTGCACCTGCCGGAGGTTCGGCAGCTGCGGGTTCCAGCGCTTGCGCGAGCGGTGCTGCACGGTCGCGCCGGCATGCGCGTCGCCCTCGACGCCGTGCCCCTCGACGAGCAGCACGGAGTCGACGACGTCCTTGGTGAAGCGGTGGCGCGGGCTGCGGCTGACCGCGACCACGTGCGGCTCAGAGACGGAAGGCAGCGTCACCCTCCGGCGTCTCGACGTCCATCTGCGCCTTCTGCAGCTTGCCCGCGTAGTCCCAGTTCATCGACTGCCAGCGGGTGAACTGGTCGAGCACCCACACCCCGGACTGGCGAGACCCGTTGCCGCTCTTGCCGTTTCCCCCGAACGGCAGGTGCGCCTCGGCTCCGGAGGTCGAGTTGTTGACCGACAGCATCCCGGCGCTGACCCGCTCGCGGAAGCGGAACGCCGCCTGCGGGTCGCGGGTGTAGATCGCGCTGGACAGGCCGTAGCCGTGACCGTTCGCCAGCTCGACGGCCTCGTCGAAGCTGGAGAAGCGCATCACCGACACGAGCGGCCCGAAGGTCTCGTTGCGGTAGAGTGCGTCGTCGGGCCGGACGCCGGTCACGACGGTCGGGTGGGCGAAGACACCTGCCTCCGGGTCGCCGACGAAGCCGGCCCGCGGGTTGGCGGCGGTGATGCGACCGGTGCCGGTCGAGCCGTGCACCTCGTGGTGCGGCTGCACCTCGCCGAGCCACTTCTCCAGCCCGTCGAGGAAGCGCTCGCCGAGCATCGGGCCGTAGAGCACGGACGGGTCGGTCGGGTCGCCGATCACCGCGGTCTCGACCCGGGCGAGGAACCTCTCCAGGAAGGCGTCGTAGACGTCGTCGTGGACGATCGCGACGCCGAGCGAGGTGCAGCGCTGGCCGGCGGTGCCGAAACCGGAGAAGAGCGCCCCTTCCGCGGCGAGGTCCAGGTCGGCGTCGGGCATCACGACGAGGGGGTTCTTGCCGCCGAGCTCGAGGCACGGGTTCTGCAGGTGGCGGCCGGCCAGCTCGCCGATCCGGACCCCGACCTCGGACGACCCGGTGAAGCCGATCTTGTTGAGAACACCTGCGGTCAGGGCCTTCTCGAGCCCCTCGTAGGTCGACGGCCCGTCGGCGTGCACGGTGTTGAGCACACCGGCCGGCAGGCCGCCCGCGACGAAGATGCGGGTGAGGGCGTTCCCCAGCGCGGCGGAGTACTCGGCCGGCTTCCACACCACGGCGTTGCCGCAGAGCAGCGCCGGCACGAGGTACCAGGACGGGACGGCGACCGGGAAGTTGCCGGCCGTGATGATGCCGGCGACGCCGACCGGCACCCGGAAGGTGAACAGCTGCTTGTCGCGCATCTCGCTCGGGACCGTCTGGCCGTACAGCCGCCGTCCCTCGCCGAGGAAGAAGTCGCAGGTGTCGACGATCTCCTGCACCTCGCCGCGCGCCTCGGCGATGGGCTTGCCCACCTCGCGGGTGACGAGCTGTGCGAGCGCCTCGGCGTTCGCCTCCACCAGCCGGCCGATGCGCGCGATCACCTGCCCGCGCACGGGAGCCGGTGTCGCCGCCCAGCCCGGCTGCGCGGCCTTCGCCGCCCGGAACGCCTCGAGCAGCTGGTCGGCGGTCGCGAGCGACACCTCGGCGACGACGTCCGACAGCTGCGCCGGGTTGGTCGACGTGGTGGTGCCGGCGGTGCCGACGACGGGGGAGCCGTTGACGAGGGAGTCGACGCGGGTCATGCGGTGGCCTTCCGGGAGAGGGTGCGGTCGAGCGCGGCAACGCCCTCGGCGAGCTCGTCGGGGGTGACGGTGAGGGCGGGGCGGAAGCGGACGCTGCGACTGCCGCAGCCGAGCAGCAGCACGTGCTCATCCTCGCGCAGGGCGGTGAGCACCGCGTCGCGCCGGGCCCCGTCGGGCAGGGAGAAGGCGCACATCAGGCCTCGTCCTCGTACGTCCGTGACCTCGGGGTGACGTGCTGCCAGGTCGCGGAGCAGGCCGAGCAGCACCGGCTCGAGCGCTGCCGCCCGCGCGATGAGCCCCTCGCTCTCGACGACCTCGAGGATCCGGCGGGCCCTCACCATGTCGGTGAGCGAGCCGCCCCAGGTGCTGTTGATGCGGGACCCGACGGAGAAGACGTTGTCCGGCACCTCGTCGACCCGGCCGCCGGCCATGATCCCGCACACCTGGGTCTTCTTGCCGAACGCGACGACGTCAGGCTGCACGCCGAGCTGCTGGTAGGCCCACGCCGTGCCGGTGAGGCCCGCGCCGCTCTGCACCTCGTCGAGCACGAAGAGGGCGTCGTGCTCGTGGCAGAGCGCCTGCATGGCCTGCAGGAACTCGGGGCGCAGGTGGTGGTCGCCGCCCTCGCCCTGGATCGGCTCGGCGATGAAGCAGGCGATGTCGTGCGGGTGCTGCGCGAAGGCCGCACGCGCCTCGGCGAGCGCGGCCCGCTCGCGCTCGGCGACGTCGCCGGTCGCCGTGACGTACGGCGAGGAGATCCGCGGCCAGCCGAACTGCGGGAAGCGCGCGACCTTGACCGGGTCGGTGTTGGTGAGCGACATCGTGTAGCCGCTGCGCCCGTGGAAGGCGTGCCGCAGGTGCAGGACCTTGCTGCCGAGCTCGGGGCTGCGGCCGTGCGCCTCGTTCCACCGCGACTTCCAGTCGAAGGCGACCTTGAGGGCGTTCTCGACCGCGAGCGCGCCGCCCTCGACGAAGAACAGGTGGGGGAGCGCCGGGTCGCCGAGCACCCTGGCGAACGTCGCGACGAAGCGCGCCATCGGCTCGCTGTAGACGTCGCTGTTGCTCGGCTTGTTGAGCGCAGCGGTGACGAGCTCCTCGCGGAAGGCGGGGTCGTCGGCGAGCGCCGGGTGGTTCATCCCCAGCGCGCTGCTGGCGAAGAAGGTGAACAGGTCGAGGTACGACGTGCCGTCCCGGGCGTCGACCAGCCGCGACCCGCGGCTCGCCGTCAGGTCCAGGACCAGGTCGAAGCCGTCCACCAGCAGGCTGCGGCGCAGGACGTCGTGCACGGAGGCCGGCGGGAGCTCGACATCAACGAGAGTCGTCATCCGCCCACGGTAGACGGCGATCCTCCCGTCAACAAGCACCTGGACCGGCGATCCGCCCGCCAGACCGCGGGCTCCCTAGCCTGCAGCGCATGACGACGACGCTCTACCGCAACGGCCGGGTGCGCTCGCCGGCCGACCCGTTCGCCACGGCGCTGCTGGTCGACGGCGAGACCGTCGCCTGGGTGGGCTCCGAGGCCGCCGCGGACGCGATGACCGCCGACACCACGGTCGACCTGCAGGACGCCTGGCTCGCGCCGGCCTTCGTCGACGCGCACGTGCACACGACGACGACCGGCCTGTCGCTCATCGGCCTGGACCTGGCGAGCGCGCCGTCGCTGGCCGCGCTGCTGGACCGCGTCGAGCAGGCGGCCCGCCGGTCGCGCGGCGGGATCGTGCTCGGCACCGGCTGGGAGGAGGACGCCTGGCCCGAGCGACGCCCGCCCACGGCGGCCGAGCTCGACCGGGCGAGCTACGGGGGAGTGGTCTACCTCGCCCGGACCGACTGCCACAGCGGCGTGGCCTCCAGCGCGCTGCTCGCCGCGGCTCCGGAAGCGGCTGCGCTGCCCGGCTTCGAGGCCGACGGCCTGGTCAAGGAGGAGGCGCACAGCGCCGTCCGGCTTATCCAGCGGGGTGCCGGCCAGCCCGAAGGCCAGCCACGGTTCGCCGTTGCGAACCAGCGCCGAGAGCCACAGGTCATGGTGATGTTCAAGCATCGCCAACCCTTCCCCGCCGTCCAATTGCACGGCGAACTTGGCCGACAGCTCATGGAAGCGTTCATGGGTTTGCAGGGTGAAAAGAATCCGCGCGGCCAACGGACGGGTATCGAGCAGCATCTGCCGGTCGATCCCGGCCGTGGGGCTGAGCATCAGGTTGCGCACATCGTCGCC
>JAKFFB010000261.1:0-2373 GCA_036675425.1 Actinomycetales bacterium
AGCAGGGCGAACCGGTGCGGGCAGGCGCCCGAGGTCCGACCACGCCAGGAGTACGACGACCGCGCGACGCCGCACGGCCCACATGACCCCCGTGACCGCGGCTGCGAGGGCGTGCGCCGCGAGCATGCCGGGCGTGAGGCCCAGGAACCCGCCGGCGTCGTGGCCGTGGGTCGCGTGCGCGCCCGGGCTCAGGGCGACCAGCCACGCATGGCCGAGCACCTGCGCGCCGACGAGCACCGGAAGGACCACGCGGATCCCGGCCTTGCGGCGCAGCACGACCACGCTGGCGGCGTACACGAGACCGCCGAAGGCGGTCAGCCAGAGCGCCCCCGGCACCTCTCCCCCGGCCGCAATGTGCGCCAGAGCCAGCGCCGCGACGCTCTCGAGGCTGCCGATCGTCGCCGGTACGGCCACGCGGGTGCGCGGGGTACGGCGGACGGTCAGCACGGCCCCTATCTTGCCGGACGGCCCGCAAGGCCTCGCGGTCGCGTGCTGGCCATGGCGTCCAGCAGGGCGCCAATCGCGCGGGTCAGCGCCGAGTCGCCGGACTCGACGAGAAGCCGGCCGGCCACCAACGCCTTGTCGACGGCCGGCTGGTCGTCGGGCAGGAAGTGCACCCCGAGGCTGGACCCGAAGCCGTTCAGCATGGCCACGACGTCCGGCTCGCGCCAGCCCAGCGTCGATCGCATCCGGTTGACGACGATCCGCACCGGAGGGTTCACGACGAGTTCGTTGAGCTCGGTCATCGCCCGCGCCAGCCGGGCCAGGCCGACCGGGTCGGCCGATCCGACCAACAGGATCTCGTCGGCGATCTCGAGCGCCTCGCGGGTGAGGTCGTTGCGCCCCGGCCGGCCCAGGTCGCTGGCCGTGTCGTGCTCGATGCTGAAGCCGGTGTCGACCACCACCTGGCCCCCGCGACGCGCTGCCTCCACGATCTCCGTCAGCGATCCCGGCCGGACCTCCACCCAGCGGTCGGCACGCGGCAGGCCGGTGATGACGCGCAGCTGGTCCGACAGCCGGCGCTGCACGGAGACGAAGCGTTGCTCCAGCGTTCCGGACGCGACGAGCCGCGCGGCCGCGAGCAGCCCGGACACCTCGTCGAGGATCCCGAGTTGTTGCGCCACGGCGCCGCCGTAGGGATCGGCGTCGACGAGCAGCGTCGAGAGCCCACGCCGGGCCAGTTCGGCGGCGACACCCGAGGCCAGCGTGGTCCGGCCCGGTGCGCCACCGGGCCCCCAGACGGTGACCACGCGGCCGGCGAGGGCGCCGTCGAGCGAGGGCGCGGGGTCCTCGCCCGGCAACGGCACCGGGGCGGCCGGCAGCGTCGCGTCGGCAGGCAGCGCCGTCACCAGCGCACCGAGCTCGTCGATCCGGGACGCATCGAGCAGCGTCGTGATCCCGATCCGGGCGGCCCGGGGCTGGGTGATGTCCGGGCTCGTCGCGATCCCGACCACACGGACGCCGTACCGGGTCAGGTCGTCGACGACGCCCTGGTCCAGGCCGGGCAGGTCGACGCCGAGGACGGCAACCTCGGCCTGGCCGGTGCTCGCCGCAGCGAGCAGGTCGTCCACGTCCACGCAGCGCTTGAGGACGACGGTCCCCGGATGGTCCTGGAGCGCGGCGAGGCCACGTGACTCCCACGCGGCGCCGCTCGACACCAGCAGTACGACGATCATCGCGGCATCAGGACCGTTGCAGGATCCGGATGACCGGGTCCTGGAGGGAGCTGAGCAGGCGTTCGAACTCTGCGGCCCGCGGATCGTCCACCGCCACGACCAGCTGGCGCGCGCCCGTGACCGCGAACGTGTCGTCGTACTCCGGCGCCGCCACGACGGTCACCTCGCTGAGGGCGGGCCCGTCGGCCTCGAGGTCCTCGCGGGTTGCTCCCTTGGCCAGCCCGGCACCGTCGCTCACCCACACGTCGACGACGGATCCGGTGTCCACGTCGGGCGGCACCCGGTTCGGGTCGACCTCGAGCGGCACCCGCAGCACCTCCTCGGCGTCGGACTCCCCGACCGCCGATCGGGCGAGCAGCTCCCCGGCGCCCACGGCACGGGTCAGGACCAGGTCAGCGGGCACGGGTTCGTCAGCCGGGAAGTAGCGCCCCAGCGCGGAGTCGTCCGTGAACCGGATCCGCTCCACCTGCAGGTCCTCACTCACGACCGGCGACCCACTGCCGCGGTCCTGGGCCAGCGCCCAGACCTGGACCGTGTCGTCGGCAGCGGCCAGCAGGCGCGCTCCGAGGACGATCGAACCGGTGACCAGCGCAATGCCGATCCACAACCTGGGGTCACGCCAGCCCGGCCGTGCCACGCGGGTGGCCTGCGGCGGTACGGGCGCGCCCGGAGAAATCCCGAGATCTCTGGACACGCG
>JAKFFB010000161.1:0-2372 GCA_036675425.1 Actinomycetales bacterium
GTGGGGGAGCCACTTGACCCAGTCCCAGTTGGCCAGCGTCGCCTCGGTCGCGAGGACGGCGACCTGCAGGTTCTCCGGTGACTGGAAGGTGGTCGCCGAGCAGAGCAGCGTCCGCGCGAGCGAGCGGGCTTCCTCTTCAGGGCCGCAGATCTCGATCCGGTCGAACGCGCGCAGGTCGATCGACGCGGGCAGGTCGGGCTGCAGCCGGTGGACCACGAGCAGTCGGTGCAGTGCGGACGCCGACGCGGGGTCGACGTCGTCGATCGGCGCGCCCTCCGGGGGCACGAGCTCGAGCGCCAGGGGTTGCGCGCAGATGCCGTACCGCACCTGCAGGAAGGCGGGATCGGCCGACGACCGCTCCCACACCCGGGACCTGTCCTCGGCGAGGGCCGGCAGGGCGGACGGGTCGGGGTGGATCCAGGTCAGCGCCCGGCGCTGCTGGTCCGCCGCGTCGCGGGCGACGCCGCGCACGGTGGCGAGGTAGCGGAGGTACTCGGTGCGCGAACCCGTCACCTGCTGCTGGCGCTGCTTACGCTGGCGGTCGATCTGCACGATGATGAAGCCGAGGGTCGCGAACAGGAACATGCCGCCCGCGATGTAGCGCAGCGCAGGGTTCTGTCCGGTGCCCGTGCCGAGCCCGGCGACGAGGACGATCGACCCGAGGCTGCCCAGCATCGGGATCGCGTTCATCGCGACCCCGGCGGCACCTTCGCTCGGCTGGATCTGCGGCGGCGGCTGGATCTGCAGCTGTCCGCTGGGCAGTTCGGGGCGCTCGCTGCGTCCCGCTCGCTGCGTCAGACTTCCGGGCGCAGCCGTGCGCACCCTCCGGCCCTGGGCCGTACCCGGTGTCCCCGATGTCACGGTCATTCGGTGCTCCCCTGTCGTCGACGCCCGATCATGCGACGGCCCTGATGATAGGTGGCGGCGTCAGTGGGTAGAGTGAGGTCTGTGGAAGCACGACACGTACGACTACCCTGCGGACGGGGCCGTGAACCGCGGTGACGACGATGGATTTCTCGGGAGGCGCGATGTCGGGTACGCCGTCCCGGCCACCTGCGGCCGGAACAGTGACTGCCGTGACGGTCCATGGACCCCTCGGTGTCCTCGACCTCACGGTGCCGACGGACGCGACGCTCGCCGACGTGGCCGTGGCGTACGCCGCCGAGACCGGACTGCCGGTGCCGTTGCCGCTCGTCAGCCGCACCGGGGAACCGCTCCAGATGGCGACCGAGGTCGGTGCCGCAGGGCTGGTCTCGGGGTCGGTGCTGGTCGCGGTCGATCCGTCGTCCCGCCCGGCGCCGCCGCGACGTGCCGGATCGGGTGAGTCCCGGTCGCGCGGGGTGGCCCCGGGTCCGGCGTCGAGCACCTGGCTCACGGTCGCCGTTGCGGTGGCGGTCGCCGCCGCGTGGTCCGCCACCCGGCTCGACCCCGACGACCGGTGGCCGGCGATCGTCGTACTCCTGCTCGCCGCGTTCGTCGGCTGCCTCCCGTTCGGTGCGCTGGCGACGCAGCGGGTGCTGGCCGCGCCGGCCTTCGCCGCCGCTGCCGCCTTCGCTGCCGCGTGGGATCCCCTCGACGAACGTCTCCCGACCGTCTTCGGTGCCGCCGCGCTGGCCGGTGCCGTGACGGCCGCGGTCGGTCGGGCGCTCGCGGATCCGGACAGCAGTGCCGAGGTCGGGTTGCGGATCCAGATGGTGGTGGGCGCTGCGTGGTTCGCGCTGGCCGGTGTGGGAGCGCTGACCAATGTGGCCCCGCAGGTCGTGTGGGCCGTGCTGTTCCTGCTCGCCGTGCTCGGCGCCCGTTTCGTGCCCGAGGTGGCGATCGACGTACCCGACCAGTACCTGCTCGACCTCGAGCGCCTCGCCGTCACGGCGTGGTCGGCCCGCGAGCGGCCGACGGGGCGCCGCGGCCGGATCGTGGTCCCCGAGCAGGCCGTGAGTGTGGTCGCTGCCCGCGGCGCACGGACGGTCAGTGCCGCCGCCGTCGCGATCCTCGTCGTCGTCCTGGTGTCGGCCCCGATGGTGCTCTGGACGGCCGACCTGCCGCTGGACCGGATCGGTGCGCGGTGCCTGGTCGGCTTCGGCGGTGGCACCCTGCTGCTCGCGGCCCGCAGTTATCGCCACGTCCTGGCCCGCAGGTTGTTGCGACTTTCCGGTGTCATTTCGGTCAGTCTCGTCGCGCTGGTCGTGCTCGGGGTGATGGGTCCGGGCGAGCCGTCGGACGGTTCCAGCCTGCCCGGGTTCCTGGCCATGGCGGCCATCGCCCTGGCCGCAATCCTTGTCCTGGTGGGGGTTCTGGTCGGTCGGGGCTGGCGTTCGGCCTGGTGGTCACGACGTGCCGAGGTCGCCGAAGCCGTGTGCGGTTCGTTCGCT
>JAKFFB010000285.1:0-13419 GCA_036675425.1 Actinomycetales bacterium
CGAGCCTGCTCGGGGCTCATATAGCCAGTGAGCCGGCCACCAATGCGCGGGTCTTCAATCCAGCGGTTGAAGGCGACGGTCTTTGCCTGCGGTGCGAGCGTGGACCAGCCGAGCTGGATCGCGTCCGCGTAGAGGGCACGGACCACGTCGGCTCGGATGGCCTCGGGAAGGAGAAGGTCGCGAGTCATGCGGGGAGGATGTCGGGGTCGAGGAACTGAAGCTTCGCCTCGTCGTTCGCGGTCTCGAGGTCGGCGGCGTCGAGGATCCACTGCTCGAGCAGGCTCTCGGCGCGGACGTCGTTGAACTCGATGCGCGTCTGGGGGACGCGGGGAAGGATTTCAACGTGTCCGTCGGAGTCGAGTTGGCGTCGAATGTTCAGGAGCGCGGCGACGCGACGGATGTCGCTGACGAAGTCGAGCGCGACGACTTCGTTCTTGCCGGTACGAAGCCTCAAGCCCCGGCCCAGCTGCTGGACGAAGATGCGGCGACTATGCGTGACGCGCGCGAACGCGAGGATGTTGACGTCCGGAACGTCGACCCCCTCGTTCAGGATGTCGACCGCAATCAGGAGCGGGATGCGCCCAGAGCGGAAGTCCAGCAGGCGCTGCTGCCGCTCGCGCTTGGCCATGTTCGCGTGAATTGATCTGGCGTTGCGCCACTCGGGTCGCCGCCGGACCACCTGCTCCATGTGCTCGCAGTGCTGGATTGACTGGCAGAAGATGATCCCGCGCGGATCAACGACGTTGCGCCACGCGTCCGACAGCGCATCGATGACGGCGTCGTCGCGCTGAACGAGGAAGAGCTTGCTGTTGAGCTCTTTGAGCGAGTACCGGTTCTCACTCGCCTGGCGCACGACGTCCCAGTCGATGTTGTCGACAAAAAGGCGGTAGTCAACAGCGGCGAGGTATCCGCGACGCATGCCTTCCTCGATGCCGAGCTTGTAGCTCGCGACGCCGAACCGCTGCTCGATGTCGTACTGGTCCGCGCGCCACGGGGTAGCGGTGACGCCGAACTGGAGGGCGTCAGCGAGCTCGGTGAGGAGGCGGTCGAACTGTCCGTCCTCGCCGACGTGATGGGTCTCATCCACCATCACGAGGCCGGGACGCCAACCTCGGAGGACCGCGTCGAGCGCGCTCGCGACGGTCGCGCATGTGACGCCGTGCAGGTCTCCTGGCTTGTCGTCTCCGGTCAAGACCTGGGTTTTGACACCCTTCGGGAGGTGTCGCCAGAGCGCTCGTTCCAGCTGGTTCACGAGATCCTTGGTGTGCGCCACCACGAGAACGTCCTGGTCGGGCTTGCCGCGCAGGAACCTGCCGATGATCTCGCCACCGACGACCGTCTTTCCGAGACCGGTCGCAAGGATCAGCAGGGCGCGCTGCTTACCCTGCAGGTCGCTCCAGAGCTCGCTGACCGCGTCGTCCTGGTAGTCACGCAGGACCAGCGCGGGGTGCTCGGGGGAGCCGGCGTATAGCTCCTGCAGGAGTGCGCCGTCCCACGGCTTGATGTCTTTGCCGATGCGGCCCAGGTCGTCGATGCGTCGGTGCGCGTCCGGGGACAGGCGCGTGTTCGTAACTACGACGGCTCGGTCGGTGCCGTAGTGATCTTGCGCGCCGGCAACCTCGTCCACAGCGTCAGCCCCGACTGCCTGCCGGCTCTTCCATTTGGCCTGAAACGCCCATAGTTTGCCCTGCCTCGTAGCGAGCAGGTCGCCGCCATGGTCGCCGCTCCCGTCGATGTTGACGACGTCCGTGAAGCCGAGCTGGCCCAGGAGACGCTCGACCTGACGTGTGAATCGGTAGGGCCCGCCTTGGGTGAGCAGCGTTGGCGCGACGTACGACGTCATGCTGACTCGATGAGCTCATCCGACAGCAGGCTGATCGAGAGGCGACCGCGCTGCAGTTCCTCGGAGCGGCGGCGCACTGGCTGGTCTGAAAGGGCCGCGACGTCCGACAGGAGGTCGGTGACCCGCTCCAGGCCGGCGCGCTGCGCGTCGGCGTCCGTGAGGGCGGCGTACGCCGCCGCGAAGACGCGCCCATCAAGGAAGGCGTCCGGACGCCCGGTCAGCAACCGCACAAGGCTCTTCGCCGGGGCGTAGTTCAGCCACCGACCGTCTGACAGGGTGTCCTCCCAGTTGCGACCGCCCTCGCGAACGAAGCGCTGTTGGGTTGCGGCCTTCTCCGGCTCGAGCAGCAGCGTCCAGTACCCGGTGCTGTTTCCGGAGATGATCGGGGCCATCGCCTCCCGGATCCGGTCAAGGAGGCTGTCCGCGCTGTCCTTCAAGAACGGGCCCGTGACGCGCTGGTCACTCAGGCACTGCTCCTTGAGCTGGGCGAACAGCGCCGTCAAGTCGTCCTGGGCACTTTCGCGCGTCCTGAGGTAGTCAGCAAGGGCAACCGTCACAAGATCGCGGACGTCGACCGCGAAGTCGGTGAAGATCGGATGCTCGTCATCGATGAAGATCTCGACCTGCGCACCGCGTGCCGTGCCGATGTAGACCGGCTGACTTGGGCGGTCGGCTGGGCCAATCCGGCCGCGGTTGCCCGTCACGCGCCACGCGCCCGTTACCTGCAGGGCACTCCCGCGCCCCCGAAGGCCGAACGACGTCTGCAGGTCGGGAACGGCCGCACCCGACGTCTTCCATCGCTCGCGACGAGCGTCTTCGGTCTCCGGCGGCGCCGGTGCCGGCCTCGCTGGCCCGGGCGGCGGGGCATCGAAGAGGTGATCACCGTCCAGACCAGCGCGCCAGAACGCGTCCCCGCCAGGCTCGGGCGTGGGCTCGGGCTCGGGCTCGGGCGTGGGCCGGTCGTGCAGCTCCGCCTGCTCGTACCAGCGCTCGTCCGTCTGGTAGTCGGGGTCTCCCTTCTGGAAGAGCTCCGCCCACTCGCGCGCTCGTGCCAGCAAGGCGGTCTTGCCGTCGCCGGGCATCAAGTTCTTCAGGCCGCCGTTCGTGCGGCGGTATCCCGTAAATAGCTGGGCGAGCGGGCTGAGATTAGCGGTGTAGCCCAGCTCGCGAGCCTTTTGCGGCCGCAGCGGCGCCTCACCCCTGAGCGTCCGGCGCACTTTGACCCAGTCAGGTGACGCGGTCTCGAATCCATTCTTCTGGTACGGCACCCACAGGTGGTCGACGTGAATCTCGCCCACGATGCGTCCCTCGTAGGGGACCTCCACGGGGTACTCACGCTCGCCTGCCGCGACGGGATCGTTCGGGTCGACCCAGTCGAACAAGCTCTTGTCTCGGAGCAAAATCTTCCGCCCGTTGCGCAGGAAGTCGATCCCAAAGTCCTTCTTGTCGGTGTACCGCTGGATTCCCAGCCAGCCCCAGATGCGGCGCTCCCGACGCTGCAGCCGGTGACTCTTGCAGTTGCGGCACTCCGCTTCGCCCAGGTCGTCTTGCCAGGTGCCGCAGTCAAGACACGCGAGGCGCTCCCCCAACGGCTCATTGATCTCGATGTACGCCGAGATGCGTTCGCCGTTCCGCACGACGTAACGCTCGGGCGCCCAGATGCAGGGCCTGCGTGGCTGGACAGCGGTCGCGTCTACGGTCAGTTCGAAGTCGTGCTCTGTGAGCAGGTAGCTGTAGACGTCTCCGAGCGTCTCGCGCAGCTTCTTGGAGTTTCGGGACAGTTGGTCGTGCAGGGACGGCTTGAGGTCGCTGACCACGATCTCGGTGCCGTGCTCGCCAGGGTGGCTCTTCGGCTCAGTCCGAACTGGGACATCGAAGTGACCAGCGCGCTGCATCTCCGGCAGGTTCAGCGTGACCACGGTCCAGTGCGGATCTTCGGCGCGGGCCGTGCGGACACGAGTGATGTTGCCCATGCGTGCTGTGGCGATGTTGAAGCCCATGCCGAACAGGCCGAGGTGGCCGTACCGGTCGTTGCTGGTCCAGCCGGCCCGCAGCGCGTTTTGCAGATGGTCGAGCGTGAGTCCGGGACCGTTGTCGGTGATCCACACCTCGGCTTCGGTCGGGTGGCTGTTGCGACCCGGGAGGGTGACGCTGACCCGTGGGCGCTCGCCCTCGCCCGGGTGGCGGAGGAACTCATCGAAGCAATTGTCGAGAAGCTCGGCGATGCACTGCCACGGTGCGAAGGGGATGTCCCCCAGAACGCTGAGGACCCGCGGGTGCGGCCGCAGGTCGATGCTGTGGGCTAGCTCGGTCACGTAGGTCCTCTTCGTTCGTGCTCGTTCCGTGGCCACACCCTGCCATCGAGGTCAGACAAGACGGGGAACCTCGCCCGGCGCCGACCCGTCAGTCGCTCGCGAGCCACCCGGACACCTCGCCCAAGCCTGGCCGGACTACGGGCGTGCTCAAGCATCAAGTAGCCGGACCGCGACTCTCGCCCTAGTTCACTCGGGCGGCGACCCTGTGCGCGATGCCGATGGCTCCGGGCGTGGGCTGGACGAGAACGCGTACCGCGAGCGAGGCCCTCCGCCGAGACGCCCGAGCCGGCGCCGTCAGCTTGGGCGAAGTCGCGCCGGGCTTGGGTGATCCGCTGGCCGCATACGCGGTGAGGAGCTCGGGCGAGAGGCGGCCGCGGTCTCCGACAGGCAGGCCGTTGTCACGAGCCCACTGGCGGACCACGGCCGCGGAGCTGGGAACAGTCACGTCACCAGTCTCAGTGACGAGCGGCTCGGCGGACATGGATCATCGGGGCTAGTGCGAACTTCACGCCCCTAGACCCCCGGTCACCGGCTATCAGCCGTCGCTGACGAAACGATGGGAGACAACGCCAGGTGACTGTGGGAGCGTTTTCTGCCATCTGGCCCCGCTTTCCTGGAGCAATGAGCGCATGAAGAGGATCCTCGGTCCCATCGGCGGTGCAGCGATGACTCTCGTGGTCATCGCCTCTCCCGCGCATGCGCTGCTGGAGTGGAGCGTCACTGGGGCTTCCGCCTACAAGTGGGCGGGCTACAACACCATCACGCTCCGTGACACCCGCTGCGACAACAACAACGTCTACTTCGAGTACGCCCGCAGCGGAACCTCCAGCCGGTACTACAACAACGGTGGCTGTGGCAGCGAGAGGGACATCTCCCTTCCCGTCGGCTCTTACAAGAAGGGCCGCGTCTGCGTTGACGACAGCGGATGGAACACCTGCTCGGCCTGGAAGTCCTGGTAGCAGCCTCCCCGGTGCTGCGCCGGATGCGGTGGGTGCTGCTCCTTGCCCCGCCCGGTCAGCGCTCCGCAATCCTGCCCACCGGCCGGGGCGGACGCGCCGTCACGGCCGCTGGTCCCTCCGTGCAGCGCTTCCGCGCGCCACCGGCACACACCCGTGACGGTTGCTCCACCACCGATCCTCCACCTGCTCCCGTCGCGGTCGGCTCCCAGCTGAACTCCATCCGACACCAGCCGCCGGCCGCCGACACCACGGCGCGGCGGTGGACGACCGCACACGACCGCGGGAGCCGCAGCAGAGGGCACGCGACCAGGGCGGGCCACCGGGCCCGCCGGCGATCCTGGGCCGTCTGTGGGCCGTCAGAAGTTCGTGAGGTTCAGATCGGCGGAGATCGGTCGAACTGCAAAAGCGCAGGTCAGGAGGGGTGCGCGGCCTTCGCCGTCGCGGTCTCACGCCCGCCGTAGGCAATGTCCGGGATGACGACGTGCAGCCGCGAGCCGTCGGGGAGCATGGCGTCGACGAACGGCGTCGAGAGGTCGATCCGCCGCCCGGTCGTCTTGAGCATCTTCTCGACCAGGTCGCGGACCTGCCCGTCGTTGAGGATCGTGGTCGTCAGCTCCGACCGGCCCCGGCGGGCGACGAAGACGCGCCCCGGCTCGTTGATCCAGATCTCCTCGACCGTCGGGTCGTCGAGATGCCGCTGCAGCGGCCCGAACCCGGCCACGGCGTCGTACACCGCCCGCGCCGCAGACCGGGAGTCCGGCAACGGCGGCAGCGACGACGTCAGCGCCCGCTCGTCGTAGTCGGTGACGACCTCGTCCACGAGCCGGCGCATCGCCGCCCGGTCCTCGATCGGGTCGAGCCCCCGCCGGCGCACCAGCTCGCGGACCTCGGCCTCGACGTGCTCGTACGCGCTGCCCACCGCGCTCGCCACTCCGGCGGCTCCCGTCTCCCGTGCGGACCGGCGCAGAACATATCGGCGCGAGAATCCGCGCGGGGAGCGCCTGTGGACAGAGCTGCCCCGACTGCATGCACTTCTGCTAACGTTTATGCATGCCGAGCACAAGCGTGCGCATCGACGTCGCCACTCACCAGGAGCTCAAGCGCCTGGCGGCGTCACTCGGCACGTCGGTGGGCGACACGGTCGCCCTGGCCGTACGTCGGTTGCGGCAGGACCAGATCGCGGCGGAGCTGCGCGCCGCGCCCACGGCAGAGGAAGCAGCCTGGCTCGATGCTGACCTCGGGTGACGTCGTTGAGGTGGACCTCGGTCCGCCCGTAGGCAGGGAAGCCGGCTTCCGCCACCCAGGGGTCGTCGTCACGGCCCAGCGGTTGCTGGACGCGTCGCCGTCGGTCGTCCACATCGTGCCGCTGACCTCGACCCTGCGCGGGTTCGCGTCCGAGGTGGAGCTCTCTCCGGACGAGACGAACCGCTTGTCGATGCCGTCGTCGGCCCAGTGCCAGCACGTGCGCGCGGTGGCGACGACCAGGCTCGGTGAGCGACGCGGCAACGTCGGGTCAGCCTCGCTCGCGCAGATCCGCGAGGTGCTGGCGCTGATCCTCGACCTGCCCGGCTGACGCGGCTGTCAGGGTGGGGAACATGAGCTGCGCCGTCGCCATCGCTCCGGACTCCGTCGACCACGTCCGCTCCGCCGTGGAAGCCGGCGGCGGTCAGGTCGTCGGACCGGACGCGTCCCCCGACGCGCTGGTGTGGATGGCTCCGCGCGACGTCGACGGCCTGCGGCAGGTGCTGTCCGACGCGCCCTCGATCCGCTGGGTGCAGCTGCCCTTCGCCGGCATCGAGCGCTTCCTGCCGGTCATGACGCCCGAGATCACCTGGACCTGCGCGAAGGGCGTCTACAGCGAGCCGACCGCCGAGCACGCCCTCGCGCTCGCCCTGGCCGGCCTGCGCCGCCTGCCGGAGCACGCCCGCGCCACAGCGTGGGGCGAGCAGGGCGCGCAGACCCTCTACGACGCACCGGTCGTGATCCTGGGCGGCGGCGGGATCGGCCGCGCGCTGCTCGACCTGCTCGCCCCTTTCCGCGTGACGGCAACCGTCGTACGCCGCGACGCGACCACGCCGGTCGCCGGTGCCGCGCGCACCGTCGGCCTCGACGACCTCGACGACGTGCTGCCCGGCGCACGCGTGGTCTTCCTCGCCCTGCCGCTGACCGCCGACACCGAGCACGTGATCGGCGCGCGACAGCTCGCCGCGATGGACGAGCACGCCTGGCTGGTCAACGTCGCACGCGGCCGGCACGTCGACACCGACGCGCTCGTCACCGCGCTGCGCGAGAAGTCCATCGGTGGAGCAGCTCTCGACGTGACGGACCCCGAGCCGCTGCCGGCGGAGTCGCCGCTGTGGCAGTTCGAGAGCTGCCTCGTCACGCCGCACACCGCCAACCCGTGGCAGACCGCGCAGCCGCTGCTCGCCGCGCGCATCACCGAGAACGTCCGACGCTTCGCCGCAGACGAGGAGCTGCTGGGCCTGGTCGACCTCGACGCCGGCTACTGAGTCGCGTACGACGGGCTCGGCGACGGCTCGCCCTGCTTCCCGCGCTTGGTCTCCGTGTAGGTCGGCGACGGGGACGCGTACGGCGACGGCTGGGCGTCGTGCTCCTGGGTCGGCGACGGCTGCGGGCTGTAGGGCTCGTAGGTGTAGACGTACGGCGACCAGGTCGGCGAGGGGACCGGGCTCGGCGAGAGCGTCGGGCTCGGGGTCGGCGACGCCGAGGGGCTGGCCGAGGCCGAGGCCGACGGCGACGCGGAGGGGGACGGCGACGGCGCGACCCCGCCGAAGACCGGCTCCGGGAACTGCTTCACCGGCTGCCCCTCGAGCGCGCTCGACATGAACGCGCGCCAGGTCCGGGCCGGCAGGCTGCCACCGGTGACCTCGCCGACGCCGGCGATGCCGCGCAGCGGGGTGTCCTGCTTCTCCGAGAAGATCGCGACAGCCGTCGCGAGCTGAGGCGTGTAGCCGACGAACCACGCGGCGGTGTTGCCCGTCGTGGTGCCGGTCTTCCCGGCAGCGGGCCGCCCGGACAGCCGGGCGCCGCGTCCGCTCCCCTGCTCGACCACGGCCTGCAATGCGTGGGTGGTGTCCGCCGCGACGCCGGCCGAGATCGCCTGCTGCGTCACGGGCTCCGCCCGGTGCAGCACCTCGCCGTCGGGATCGGTGACCTCCTCCACGACGTACGGCTCGGCGTGCACGCCACCGGCCGCGAGGGTGGCGTACGCGACCGCGGAGTCGAGCGGGGTCACCGCCGTCACGCCGAGCGCGAAGGACGGCAGCGCGCTCTGCTCGGTCATGTCCGTCGAGATGCCGAGCCGGCGTGCGGTCTCGGCGACGGCGTGCCCACCGACCTTCTGCCCGAGCGGGACGTAGACGGTGTTGACCGACTTGGCGGTGGCCTGCACGAGGTCGATCTCGCCGAAGCTGGTATCCCCGTAGTTGCTCACCTCGTAGTCCCCGAACGTCTGCGGGGACGTGCCGTCCATCGTCGTCTTCAGCGACATCCCGCTGTCGAGCGCGGCGGCGAGGACGTACGGCTTGAACGTGCTGCCCGCCTGCGCGATCCCCTGCGTCGCGGAGTTGAACTGTCGCGCCACGTAGTCGGCGCCGGCGTACTCCGCGCGGATCCGCCCGGTGCCCGGCTCCACCGAGACGAGCGCGCGGTGCACGCCCTCCGGCAGCTCCTTCCCGGACACCTCGTGCACGGTGCGGACGGCGGCGGCCTGCGCCTTCCGGTCGATGGTGGTCACGACCCGCAGCCCGCCGGAGCGCACCCGCGCCTCGGAGAAGCCGAGCCGCTCCAGCTCGTCCTGCACCTGCCGGACGATGTAGCCCTGCGGACCGGCCAGCCGGTCGCCGGCCGGCGGCGGCAGCACCTCCGGGTAGGTCGGCTGCTCCCCCTCCAGCCAGCCCTGCTCCTGCATGCCGCGGATGACGTAGTCCCACCGCTCGCGCGCGCGCTCGGGATCGCTCGCCGGGTCGTACGCCGCCGGCGAGCGCAGCACCGCCGCCAGCACCGCGCCCTCCGCCGCGCTCAGCTCGGCAGCGGGCTTGCCGAACCACGTCTGCGCCGCGACCTCGATGCCGTACGCCCCGCGGCCGAAGTAGACGGTGTTGAGGTAGAGCTCGAGCACCTCGTCCTTGGAGTGGTCGCGGTCGAGCTTCACCGCGATGACGACCTCCTTGAGCTTGCGGCTCCAGGTGCGCTCCTGCGACAGGTAGGCGTTCTTGGCGTACTGCTGCGTGATGGTCGACGCGCCCTGCTTCACGCCGCCGCCGCGCAGGTTGGCCCAGGCCGCGCGCAGGATGCCGCGCGGCGAGATGCCGGGTTCGCTGTAGTAGTCGCGGTTCTCGGCGGCGAGCACCGCCCGGCGGGCCGGCTCCGAGATCTTCGAGAGCGGGACCTCGATGCGGTTCTGCGCACCCACCCGACCGAGCTCCTCGCCGTCGGAGTAGGTGATGACCGTGACCTGAGGGTTCGCGATGGACTCCGGGCGCGGGACGTCGACGGAGGCGAAGGCGATGCCGCCGGCCAGGACGAGCAGGGCGAGCGGCGCCAGGACGAGCGCCACGAGCACCCGCCGGGAGGGCCGGCGCGAGCGGCGGCGCGGCTGCTCGGGCAGCACGCTGCCGGCGGGCGGCGGCGCCGCGTCAGGGGTGGCGGCCGGGTCCACGGGCCCTCCAGGGCGAGTGCGGGAACGACACCGCCCTCTTACCCTGCGTGCCGGATCTTGCACCCTCTGTCAAGACCAGTCCTGTGGATGACGGCGGCCCGGGCCTGTCCGGTCCTGGTACACCGAGCGCTCCGACGGAGCGGGAGGCGCAGGTGGAGCTCGGGCTGGGCGTGGTCGTGCCCGCCACCGGCGCGCGGGCCGACGTGCTGGTCCGCGCCCGCGCGGGCACCCGGCTCGACGAGGTGGCGCCCCTGCTGCTGGCCCGGGTCCTGCCCGAGGGCGCCGGCGGCCGGCTGACCGTCGACGGCGCTCCGGTCCCGCCGGCGGCGCTCCTCGGCGCGCCACCGCTGGTGGAGGGCGCCCTCCTGCAGGTCGAGGGCAGCACGCCCCCGCCCGCGCTCCCGGGGCTGGCCGAGCTGCGGGTCGTCGGCGGCCCCGGCGCGGGGGCGGTGCACCGGCTCGCTCCGGGCACGGTCACCGTCGGCCGCGACCCGTCCTGCGGCATCTGCCTCGACGACCCGGACGTCAGCCGCACGCACTGCCTCCTCACCGTCGGGCACTCCGGTCTGCAGGTCGCGGACCTCGGCTCCACCAACGGCACGACCGTCGACGGGGAGCCCGTGACCGACGGCGCCGCGCTGGCCCCGGGCGCGGTGCTCCGGGTCGGCGGGACACGCATGGTGCTGAGCGTGGCCGGGGCCCCCGCTGCCCCGGTCTCCGCGTCGGGTGACGGGCGGCTGGCGTTCAACCGCCAGCCGCGCCTTCGCCCGCCGCACGCCGTCGTCCAGGTGGTCGTCCCCGCGCCACCGGCGGACCGCGAGCGCAGCCCCCTGCCGGTGCTCGCGGTCATCGCGCCGGTGGTCCTCGGCGTCGTCATGTGGCAGGTCACCGGGAGCACGACCTTCCTGCTCTTCACCCTGCTGTCACCGCTTCTCGTGCTCGGCAACGTCGTCACCGAGCGGCGGTCCGGCCGTCGCCGGAGCAGGCGGGAGACCGCTGTCTGGAAGGCGCAGCGCGCGGTCGCCGAGCAGACCCTGGCCGGCGCGGTGCGCACGGACGAGCAGCAGCGGCGCGCCGCAGCACCGGACCCCGCCGAGGTCCTGCTCACCGCCCTCGGACCGCAGCCCCGGCTCTGGGAGCGCCGGCGCTCGGACGACGACCTGCTCGAGCTCCGCATCGGGCTGGCCGACCTGCCCGCCCGGGTCGAGGCGGAGGGCGACCTGCAGGACGGCGTCACCATCGCGCGCGACGTCCCCGTGGTGGTCCCGCTGCGCGAGGCAGGCGTGCTCGGCGTGGCCGGCAACGGAGCCCGGTCCCTCGCCCGCTGGCTGGTCGCGCAGGCGGCCGTCTGGCACAGCCCTCGCGACCTGCAGCTCGTGGTGCTCGCCGAGCCCGCCGCCGCCGGCGACTGGGAGTGGACCCGCTGGCTGCCGCACACGAGGCCCGACGGCCGGCAGGACTGCCGGGCGCTGCTCGGGCTCACGCCGACCCAGGTGGCCGTGCGGGTGGCCGAGCTGCGCGCGCTGGTCGACGCCCGGCGTGCCGACCGCGCCTCCGCCGACGTCCGGCGCGTGCTGGTCGTGGTCGACGGCGCCCGCGCGCTGCGCGCCGTTCCCGGTCTGGCCGAGCTCCTCGCCGAGGGGCCGGCCGTCGGCGTGCACGCGGTCTGCGTCGAGGCGGACCCCCGACTGCTGCCGGAGGAGTGCGGCGCCACCGCGGTCCTGACCGGCGCCGCCGTGGACGTGCGCATCACGGGCCGCGTCGACCTCCGCTGCGCCACAGCTGATCTCGTGAGCGCGGACTGGGCGGAGCGGGTCGCCCGGGCGCTCGCGCCGCTGCGCGACAGCAGCCGGGAGCGCGACGGCGGCGACGAGCTGCCGGCGGCCGTGCGCTGGACCGACGTGGTCGACCTGCGGCTCGAGGGCGGGGACGCCGACGCCGCCCGCGTCCTCTCCCGGTGGGCCTCCCCCGGCCGGTCGACGACCGCGGCGCTCGGTCGCGGCCCCGACGGCGTCTTCTCCGTGGACCTGACCCGCGACGGCCCGCACGGGCTGGTGGCCGGCACCACCGGATCGGGCAAGAGCGAGCTGCTGCAGACCCTGATCGCCTCGCTGGCGCTGGCCAACCGGCCGGACGAGCTCGCCTTCGTGCTCATCGACTACAAGGGCGGAGCGGCCTTCGGGCCGTGCGCGCGACTGCCGCACGCCGTCGGCGTCGTCACCGACCTCGACGGCAGCCTGGTGGAGCGGGCGCTCGCGTCGCTGCACGCCGAGCTCGCCCGCCGCGAGGCCGTTCTCGCCGAGTGGGGCGCCAAGGACGTCGAGGAGCACCGCCGCCGGGTCGGCACCCCCGGTGGTCCGCGGGAGGTGCTGCCCCGGCTCGTGCTCGTCGTCGACGAGTTCGCCTCTCTTGTCGAGGAGCTGCCCGACTTCGTCGGCGGCCTGGTCGGCATCGCCATGCGCGGACGCTCGCTGGGCGTCCACCTGGTGCTGGCCACGCAGCGCCCGGAAGGCGTGGTGTCGGCCGACATCCGCGCCAACACCAACCTGCGGCTGTGCCTGGCCGTGACCCACGACGCCGAGTCCCGCGACGTGCTCGACTCCCCGGTCGCCGCCGCCATCCCGCGGACCGCTCCCGGCCGCGCCTTCGCCCGCACGGGCTCCGCCGACCTGACGCCGTTCCAGGCCGGCCGGGTCGGCGGGCGCCGGCCCACAGCCGTCCCGACCGACGCGTCACCGCGCGTGGATCTGCTCCCGGCGGCCGACCTGGGCGACCCCCTGCCCCGCGCGTCGACCGGCGCCCAGCAGCCCGACGAGGTCACCGACCTGTCGCTGCTCGTCGACGCCTGCGTCGCCGCGGCCGGCCGGCTCGCCCTGCCGGCGCAGCGCTCCCCGTGGCTGCCGCCGCTGCCCGAGTCGCTCCGGCTCGGCGAGCTGCCCCCGCTCGACGACCCGCTCGCCGGGGTGGCCGGCCGCGTGCCGCCTCTTCCGTACGCCCTGCTCGACGTCCCGGGGCAGCAGGCCCGGCGGACGCTCGCCCTCGACCTGGACCGGATGACCCACCTGATGGTGCTGGGATCGGCCCGCTCCGGGCGTACGACGGTGCTGCGCACGCTGGCCGGCTCCCTCGCCGCCGCGGCGTCCGCCGACGACGTGCACCTCTACGCCCTCGACCCCGGTGGCGGCGGCCTGGCCCCCTTGCGCGACCTCCCGCACACCGGCGCGGTCGTCGCGCGCGAGCAGCCGCAGCGGGTCGACCGGGTGCTGGTGCGCCTGGCGGACGAGGTGGCCCGGCGGCAGGTCCTGCTCTCGGAGGGCGGTCACTCCGACCTGGCGGAGCAGCGCGCCGCCGCGGCCCCGGAGGACCGGCTCCCCCACCTGCTGCTGATGATCGACCGGTGGGAGGCCTTCCTCGCGACCTTCGGGGAGCTGGACGGCGGCCGGCTCGTCGACCTCGTCCTGCGGCTGCTCCGCGAGGGGCCTGCCGTAGGGCTGCACGTCGTGCTGACCGCCGACCGCAGCGGTCTCGTCGGCCGCATCGCGTCGCTCGTGCCGGACACCCTGCTGCTGCGGATGGCCGACCGCGGCGACTACGCCGGGGCCGGCCTGCCGACCCGGCTGG
>JAKFFB010000243.1:0-13398 GCA_036675425.1 Actinomycetales bacterium
CTCCAGGTCGGCCTCGAACTCCCGCACGGCGCGCGCTGCGTCCTGCTCGGCCGCGACCCAGGCCGAAGGGTCCGCGCCCCCTGACGGCACCTCCGCGGCCCGGGCGCGGGCGGCCCGGAGGCGGGACAGGGCGTCGGCGGCGGCTCGCTCGGCGGCGCGCGCCTCGACCTGGAGGTCCGCCAGCAGGTCGCCCCACGTGGACAGCGCACGGGCCGCCGCCGCGAAGGAGTCCTCCGCGCGGCGCAGGTGCACCGGGAGCTCGCCGACGGCGTCGCGGAAGCACTCCCCCGCCGCCCCGCGCCACGCCGTGCCCACCGAGCCCAGTCGCTGCAGCTCCCGGTCGAGGTCGTGCAGCTCGCCGGCCACCCGGGCCGTCTCCCGGCCCAGACGCCCCACCTCGGCAGCGTCGCCCGGCGCGGGGTCGAAGCCCAGCGCCGGGAAGGCGCTCACGAGCAGGCCCGCACGATCGCCTCGTCGACCGAGGCGTAGGCGCGCGCCGCCTCGCGGAGCCGGCCGGCCGTGACGTCGGCGGTCCCGCCGAGCAGTCCCAACCCGTGCCGCCAGTCGTTCCGGAAGTCGTCGAGGGCGGCGGCCAGCCCGCCCGCGCCGGTGTCGGCGCCGTCGGTCGCCCCCAGCGCCCGGGTCACGCCCCCGAGGCGCTGCGCCGCCCGGTCCAGCTGCGTGGCCGTCTCCAGCAGCTCCGCCGGCCGCACCGCGATCTCGCCCACGCGGCGCACATTAGGCCGATCGCGCAACGACCGGCGGGCAGCGTGTGGACAACTCCGCCTTTCCGGTTACGGGTCCGTAGGTTACGGTTGCGTAGCCCTGACCCAGCACGTGAAGGACCCGGATGACCACCTCGCTCGACGCCCCCGTCACCACGATCGACTACGTCGCCGACGAGGCGCGCCCGCTCCAGGACATCCCGCGCACCCGGCTCTGGGCCCGCCTGGAGCAGGTCGCGCTCACGGCCTTCATCGCCGTACCCCTCCTGGCCGTCGTCGCCAGCGGCTTCGTGCTGTGGGGCAACGGCCTGTCGTGGCGCGACGTCGTGCTGAGCACCGTCTTCTACGCCGTCACGGGCCACGGCATCACCGTCGGCTTCCACCGCTACTTCACCCACGGCTCGTTCAAGACCGGCAAGCCGCTGCGCGTCGCGCTGGCCATCGCCGGCTCGATGGCCATCGAGGGCCCGGTCACCCGCTGGGTGGCCGACCACCGGCGGCACCACGCGTACTCCGACCGCGAGGGCGACCCGCACAGCCCGTGGCGGTACGGCACGAGCTTCTGGGCGCTGTGCAAGGGCCTGTGGCACGCCCACGTGGGGTGGCTGTTCGACGTCGAGCAGACCGACCAGAAGCGCTTCGCGCCCGACCTGCTCGCCGACAGGGCCGTGCACCGGGTCAACCGGCTCTTCCCGGTGTGGGTGCTCATCAGCTTGGCCCTGCCGGCCCTGCTGGGCGGCGTCTGGGCGGCCGCCGTGGGCGACGGGTTCTGGTACGGCGCGGGCACGGCGTTCTTCTGGGCGAGCCTGGTGCGCGTCGCGGTGCTGCACCACGTCACCTGGTCGATCAACTCGATCTGCCACGCCTTCGGCAGCAAGCCGTTCCTGACCCGCGACGAGTCCCGCAACGTGTGGCCGCTGGCCTTCATCTCGATGGGCGAGTCCTGGCACAACCTGCACCACGCCGACCCGACCGCCGCTCGCCACGGCGTCGACCGCTTCCAGTTCGACACCAGCGCCGAGCTGATCCGCGGCTTCGAGAAGCTCGGCTGGGCGTACGACGTGCGCTGGCCCAAGCCGGAGCGGCTCGACGCGCGGCGCGCGGGCACCGCCGCCTGAGAACCGTCCGGACGCGACACACTGCACCGGTGACCTCCTCGGACGCGGTCCGCCGCGTGCGCATGACCGGCACGCAGCGCCGCGAGCAGCTGCTCGACGTCGGGCGCGCGCTGTTCGCCGAGCGCGGCTACGACGGCACCAGCGTCGAGGAGGTCGCCGCCCGCGCCGGCGTCTCGAAACCCGTTGTGTACGAGCACTTCGGCGGCAAGGAGGGTCTCTACGCCGTCGTCGTCGACCGCGAGGTGCAGCGGCTCCTCACGAGCTTCACCGGGGCCCTCACCGCCGACACCCCGCGCCGGCTGCTCGAGCAGGCGACGCTCGCGCTGCTGACCTACGTCGAGGACCAGTCCGACGGCTTCCGCATCCTGGTGCGCGAGTCACCGGCGCCGCTCGCCGACAGCGGCGGCTTCGCCACGATCATCAGCGACATCGCCACCCAGGTGGAGCACATCCTGGCGGCGGAGTTCCTCGCCCGCGGCTTCCAGACCACGCTCGCCGCGCTCTACTCGCAGGCCCTGGTCGGGCAGGTCGCCCTGGTCGGCCAGTGGTGGCTGGACAACCGCTCCCCCGGCCGCGACGAGGTGGCCGCGCACCTGGTCAACCTCGCCTGGAACGGCCTGTCCGGGCTGGAGACCTCCCCCGTCCTGAGCTCCCAGCGCACCCCGGCGGTCTGACCCGCTCCGCTTGTCCGTCCGCAGCAACATCATCCGGCGTTGTTGATGTTGCTGCAGACGTACAAGCGCGATGCGAGAAGGGCGTCAGTCGTCCAGGGCCTCGGAGAGCTCGAGCCAGGTGTGCTCGAGCTCGTCCTTGGTGGCGTGCACGGTGCGCAGCTCCTCGTCGAGGGCCGCGACGGCGACGAAGTCGGTCGCCTGCTCGGCCATCTGCGCCTGCAGCTCGACGGCCCGCTTGTCGAGCTTGGCGATCTCGCGCTCGACCTTCGTGAGCTCCTTGCGGGCGGCGCGCGAGTCGCCACCGCCCTTGGACTTCGGCGCAGCAGCAGGCGCTGCCTTGATGCGCTTGGCGAGGTACTCCTCGACGCCGCCGGGCAGCGCGGCGATGCTGCCGTCGCCCATCAGCGACGCCGTGACGGTGGTGACCCGCTCGAGGAAGTAGCGGTCGTGGCTGACGACGACCAGGGTGCCCGGCCAGCCGTCGAGCAGGTCCTCGAGGGCCGTGAGCGTGTCGATGTCGAGGTCGTTGGTCGGCTCGTCGAGCAGGATCACGTTGGGCTCGCCCATGAGCAGCCGCAGGATCTGCAGCCGCCGGCGCTCGCCGCCGGACAGGTCGCCCACGCGGGTCCACTGGGCGTTGCCGGTGAAGCCGAAGCGGTCCGCGAGCGTCGAGGCGCCGACGGTCTTGCCGCCGCCGAGGTCGACCACCTTGGCGACCTGCTCGACCGCCTCGAGCACGCGCAGCGACGGGTCGAGCTCAGCGACCTCCTGCGAGAGGTAGGCGGGCTTCACGGTCTGACCCACGACGACCCGACCGCTGTCCGGCGCCTGCTGCCCGACGAGCAGCCGGAGCAGCGTCGACTTGCCGGCGCCGTTGACGCCGACCAGGCCGATCCGGTCGCCGGGACCGAGGTTCCAGTCGACGTTCTCGAGCAGCACCTTCTTGCCGAAGGCGAGCGAGACGCCGTGCAGCTCGTAGACCGTCTTGCCGAGCCGGGCAGCCGAGAAGCGCTGCAGCGCGATGTCGTCGCGCGCCGGCGGCTCGTCGGCGATGAGGGCGTTGGCCGCGTCGATGCGGAACTGCGGCTTGCTGGTCCGGGCGGGCGGGCCGCGGCGCAGCCAGGCCAGCTCCTTCTTCACCAGCTGCAGCCGCTTCTGCTCCGCCGTGGACGCCATGCGGTCGCGCTCGGCGCGCGCCAGGACGTACGCCGAGTAGCCCCCGTCGTAGGAGTCCACGACGCCGTCGTGCACCTCCCACGTCAGGCTGTTGACCTCGTCGAGGAACCACCTGTCGTGGGTGACGACCAGGTGGGCCTGCGACGGTGACCGCTGCTTGAGGTGGGCGGCCAGCCAGGCGACGCCCTCGACGTCGAGGTGGTTGGTCGGCTCGTCGAGGACCAGCAGGTCCCACTCCTGCACCAGCAGCGCGGCCAGCGCGACCCGGCGGCGCTCGCCGCCAGACATGGTCCCGATGACGCTGTCCAGCCCGATGCCGTGCAGCCCGAGCCCGTCCAGCACCTCGCGGACGCGGGCGTCGCCGGCCCAGGTGTGCTCGGCCGTCTCGCCCAGGATCGCCTGGTGCGCCGTCAGTCTCACGTCGACGCGGACGTCCTGGGTGAGGACGCCGACGCGCAGGCCGCTGGTGTGGGTGACCCGGCCCGAGTGCGGCTCCTCGGCCTTCACCAGCGTCTTGAGCAAGGTGGTCTTGCCTCCGCCGTTGCGACCGACCACGCCGATGCGGTCGCCCTCGGAGACACCGAGCGAGACGGCGTCCATCAGCAGCCGGGCGCCGTGGGCGACGGTGACGTTCTCGAGGTTGACCAGGTTGACGGCCATCAGTGCGCCTCGACCACGCGCGCACCGGCGGCCGGTCCGGACGCGACCCGCACCCCGGAGCAGACCCCCTGGCCGGCCAGCGCCGACGCGAGCGCGACGCCGTGGTCCTCGTCGCGGGTCAGCAGCGCGACGGTCGGGCCGCTGCCCGACACGAGAGCGCCGAGCGCACCCAGGTCACGGCCGGCCTCCAGCAGCAGCCGCAGCGACGGCTTCAGCGCGATCGCTGCGGGCTGCAGGTCGTTGCCGAGCGCGCGGCCGAGCGCGACCGCGTCGCCCTGGCGCAGCGCGGAGAGCACCCCCGCAGGGCTGCTCACGACACCGACCGGACCGCTCTCGCGCTGCCGGTCGAGCTGGGCGTAGACGTCCGGCGTCGAGAGCCCGCCGTCGCTGAGCGCGAGCACCCAGGAGTAGCTGCCCTGACCGAGGACCGGGGTGAGCTGCTCGCCCCGACCGGTGCCGAGGGCGGTGCCGCCGTGCAGCCCGAACGGGACGTCGCTGCCGAGGCGGGCGCCGAGCCCGGCGAGCTCGTCCTTGCCCAGCCCGGTGCCCCACAGGGCGTCGCAGCCGACGAGGGCGGCTGCCGCATCGGCGGATCCGCCGGCGCAGCCGCCGGCGACCGGGATGCCCTTGCGGATGTGGACGGCGATGTACGGGTCGTTGCCGGTGTGCTGGGCGATCAGGTGGACCGCCTTCAGGGCGAGGTTGCTGTCGTCGGTCGGGACGAGCCGTGCCTGCTCCCCCTCGACCGTCACCGACGCGGCGTCGGCGCGCGTCAGGACGACGTCGTCGTACAGCCCGATGGCGTGGAAGACGGTGGTGAGGTCGTGGAAGCCGTCCGTACGCCGCTGGCCGACCGACAGGTGCAGGTTGACCTTGGCGGGAGCGCGCACCGTCACACGGCTGTGCGTACGACGGGAAGGCAGGACGGGCTCCAGGACTCGCGGGCGAGTTCTCAGGCTACGGGAGTGCTCGCCAGGCGAGCGAAGTCGTCGACGCCCAGCACCTCGCCGCGCGCACCGGGGTCGATGCCCGCCGCGCGCAGCCGCTCCTCGGCCGCGGGAGCCGACCCGGCCCAGCCGGCGAGGGCGGCGCGCAGCGTCTTGCGGCGCTGCGCGAAGGCGGCGTCGATCGCCGCGAAGGTGGCCACCCGGTCCCCCGGCGGAGGCTCGCGTCGGGTGAAGGCGACCAGCCCGGAGTCGACGTGCGGCGCGGGCCAGAACACGTTGCGGCCGATCGCGCCGGCCCGGCGCACCTCGGCGTACCAGGCCGCCTTGACCGACGGGATGCCGTACGTCCGGCTGCCGGGGGGCGCGACGAGCCGGTCGGCGACCTCGGCCTGCACCATCACCAGGCCGGTGCGCAGCGACGGCAGGTGCTCCAGCAGCCGCAGCAGCACGGGAACCGCCACGTTGTAGGGAAGGTTCGCGACGAAGGCCGTCGGCGGCGGACCGGGCACGGACTCGAGGGTCAGGGCGTCCTGGAGCACGACCTCGAGCCGGTCCGCCCGCTCGGGCAGCCGGTCCCGCACCGTCGTCGGCAGCTCGCCTGCGAGCACCGGGTCGATCTCGACGGCGACGACGCGGGTCGCCACCTCGAGCAGGCCGAGGGTGAGGGAGCCGAGCCCGGGACCGACCTCCACCACGACGTCGTCGACCCCGACACCCGCGGTGCGCACGAGGCGCCGCACGGTGTTGGGGTCGATGACGAAGTTCTGCCCGAGCGTCTTGGTCGGGCGCAGGTCCAGCCGGGTCGCCAGGGCGCGGACGTCCGCGGCGGACAGGAGGGTCATGCCTGCATGTCTACGTGAACAGGTACTTCCCGCAGTGCGGCCACTGCCCGGCACCGGAGCGCTTGTAGAGGAGCTTGGCCCGGTAGGTCTGCTCGCCGGCCGAGTTGTCGATCGGGTCACCCTGACCGCCGACGCTCTGCCAGGTGGCCATGGAGAACTGGTAGAGCCCGCGGTACCGGCCGGTCGAGCTGACCGCGCGGGGGTTGCCGCCGGACTCGCAGCGGGCGAGCGCCGGCCAGTTCAGGCTGTCGACGTCGCCGGTGCCCTGGCGCGCGCTCTCCTGCACGGGGCGGGCCTTGGTGCCGACCGCGAGGATGCGGACGACCGGCGCCCTCAGCACGGTCCGCGACAGGACGGTGCGCTTCTCGAGCGCGCCGTTCGCGTGCACGGTCTCGACCGTCTCGCGGGCGCTGCCCGTCACGCCGGCGCGCAGCGTCTTGGTCTCGCCCTTGTAGAGCGTGGCGTCCGGGCGCTTCTCGGTCGCGAACGGCACCACGACGGTCTCGGTGAACCGCTTGGTCGAGATGCGGGTGACGGTGATGGTCATGCCCTTGGCGACGGGCGTCTGCCGGGTCGCGGAGATGCGGTCGTCGCCGTCGAGCTTGATGCCGGCCTCGATGAGCGCGTCGCGCACGGTCGGCGCGGCGGTGGTGACCTTGCGGGTCTGGCCGTCGGCCACGATCGTGATCGGCTTGGGGGTGCTCACCTGCAGCCGGAAGCCGTCGAGCGGGATGATGCGCGAGCGGGATGCCGCCATCGCCACGACGCCGTCGCGCAGGCCGATCTGCTCCAGCGCCTCGTCGACCGACGCCGCGGTCACCCAGACGGTCTTCTCGACGCCGTCGACCACGAGCGTGATCTGCCGGGCGCGACGCAGCGCCACGCGGTCGCCGTCCTCCACCACGGTGCCGGCAGCGGGCACGAGCACGTCGCGCTCGCCCACCTCCAGGCCGGCCGCCTCGAGCACGTCCTCGACCGTCTCGCCCCGGAAGTCGACCTCGCGGGTCTGCCCGTCGACCGACAGCAGGACCGTCGACCCGGTCATCGACCAGGCCAGCCCGCTGGCGAGCAGCGCGGTGAGCAGCACGCCGATGACGAGGGGGACAGCGGGACGGCTGACGGCCGAGCGCAGCGAGGCGCGGGACGGCAGGGCGGGAACGAGCACGGGACTCCAAGCGCAGTGCGGCCCGGGCACGCGGGGTCGCACACGGGGGTGTGCAACTCGGACGAGCGATCGCGATCCCGGCTTCTCTGACGTGCGACGGTACGGCCCACCTCGGAGACGTCCAAACCCGAAGTGGGGGAAGAACCTGCTCACCGAGCCCTGTTCGACGCCCCGGTGGGGAGTACCTGCAGGTCAGGGCCGATTTCTCATGACGGTTGTGAAACGGCTCACGACAGGGCGTCAGAGCGCGAAGGCACGCCGCCCGTTGGCCGCGATCGCGCCGCAGAGCTCGTCCAGGTCGGCCTCCCGCACGGCCGCCATGGAGCGCACCGTGAGCGGCACGAGGTAGGGCGCGTTGGGCCGCCCGCGGAACGGCATCGGGGTGAGGAACGGCGCGTCCGTCTCCACCAGCAGCAGCTCGACAGGGGCTGCTGCGACGGCGTCCCGCAGGTCGTCGTTGGCCTTGAACGTCACCGGCCCGGCGAAGCTCATGAACCAGCCGTGCTCGGCGCAGGTGCGCGCCATCGTCGCGTCGCCGGAGTAGCAGTGGAAGACCACGCGGTCGGGCGCGCCCTCGTCGAGCAGCACCCGGATCACGTCGTCGTGGGCGTCGCGGTCGTGGATGACCAGCGCCGTGCCGGTGCGCTTGGCGATGGCGATGTGCGCGCGGAAGGAATCCTCCTGCAACCGGTGCCCCTCGGGGGTCTCGGTGCGGAAGAAGTCGAGCCCGGTCTCGCCGACCGCCTTCACCTGGGGCAGCTGGGCGAGCGCCTCGATCTCGCGGAGCGCCTCGTCGGTGGCCGCCCCCCGGCCGGCCTCGTTCGGGTGGATGGCCACCGCCGCGTGCACGTCGTCGTACCTGCTCGCGACCTCCGCCGACCACCGGCTCGAGGCCAGGTCCACGCCCACCTGCACCACGGTGTCGATGCCGACGCTGCGGGCGGCGGCCAGCGCCTCGTCGACGTCGGCATCCATCAGGTCGAGGTGGGCGTGGGAGTCGAGGACGGGGACGGCGAGCGGCTCCGGCAGCGGCGGCGGCTCCCCGACCCTCCCGTGCGAACGGCTCAAGCCTGCGCCTCGGCCTCGAGGCGGGCCAGCTCCTCGTCCACCACGGAGGGCTCGAGCTTCCTGAACAGCGGCGTCGGGGCGCCGATGGGCTGGCCGACCCGGATCGGGCGCGACTCCCACACGGCGGCGGTGTCGTAGTCGCCCGTCAGCACCGGGTAGCCCGGCCCGCCGTCGAGGTCCTCGACCTCGCGCAGCTCCGGCTGCCCGGCCCACGGCTCGTCCCCACCGAGCATCGCGTCGACGGCGTCGCACGACGCCGGAAGGAACGGCGTGAGCAGCGCCTTGGCGTCGTCGACCAGCTGCAGCGCGACGTGGAGCACGCTGTCCCGTCGCGCCGGGTCGTCCTTGAGCTTCCACGGCGCCTGGTCCGACAGGTACTTGTTGGCGTCCGCCACGACGCGCATCGCCTCGGTGATGGCGGCCTTCTGGTTCGACTTCTCGAGGTGCGCGCCGACCGCGGCGAAGCCGGCCTTGGACGACTCGAGCGCGGCGACGTCGTCGCCGGTGAGCTCGCCCGGTCCGGGGATCGCACCGAGGTTCTTGTGCACCAGGGACAGCGACCGGTTCACGAGGTTGCCCCAGCCGGCGACCAGCTCGGTGTTGTTGCGGGTGACGAACTGCTCCCACGTGAAGTCGGTGTCGGAGGTCTCCGGGCCCGCGACGGAGAGGTAGTAGCGCAGGGCGTCCGCGCCGTACCGCTCGAGCACGTCGCGGACGTAGATGACGACCGAGCGCGAGGAGGAGAACTTGCGCCCCTCCATGGTGAGGAACTCGCTGCTCACGACCTCGGTCGGCAGCGCGAGCTCGCCCAGCGGCCCGGGCGTGCCGGCGGGCTTGCCGCTGGCGCCGAGCAGGATCGCCGGCCAGATGACCGAGTGGAAGACGACGTTGTCCTTGCCCATGAAGTAGCGGGCGTCGGCGCTGCCGTCCCAGTACGGCCGCCAGGCGTCGGGATCGCCGGTGCGGCGGGCCCACTCGACGCTCGCCGAGAGGTAGCCGATGACCGCGTCGAACCAGACGTAGATCCGCTTGTCGGTGCGGTCCTTCCACTCCGGCAGCGGGATAGGGACACCCCAGTCGAGGTCGCGCGTGATGGCGCGCGGCTTGAGGTCGCCGATGAGGTTCTCGCTGAACTTCAGGACGTTCGGGCGCCAGCCCTGGCGGGTCTGCAGCCAGCTGCCGAGCGACTCCGCGAAGGCCGGCAGCTCGAGGAAGAACTGCGCGCTCTCCACGAACTTCGGCGGCTTGCCGTCGATCTTGCTGACGGGGTTGATCAGGTCCTGCGGGTCGAGCTGGTTGCCGCAGCTGTCGCACTGGTCGCCGCGCGCGCCGTCGTAGCCGCAGATCGGGCAGGTGCCCTCCACGTAGCGGTCCGGCAGCCCGCGCCCGGTGGACGGATCGATCGCCGACAGCTGCGAGCGCTCCACCACGTAGCCGTTGGCGTGCAGCGCGGTGAAGAGCGTCTGCACCACCGCGTAGTGGTTGCGCGTCGTGGTGCGCGTGAAGAGGTCGTACGACAGGCCGAGCCCCTGCAGGTCCTCGGCGATCACGCGGTTGTAGCGGTCGGCGAGCTCGCGGGCCGTGACGCCCTCGCGGTCGGCCTGCACCTGGATCGGGGTCCCGTGCTCGTCCGTCCCGCTGACCATCAGCACGTCGCGGCCGGCCATCCGCGAGTAGCGGCTGAAGACGTCGGACGGCACCCCGAAGCCGGCGACGTGGCCGATGTGGCGGGGGCCGTTGGCGTAGGGCCAGGCGACGGCGGTCAGGACGCGTGACATGCGGTCACCCTAGTGATCGCTTCGCCGCGACCACGGCGTCGAAGACGGTCCGCTTCGGCAGGCCGGTCTCGCTCGCGACCGCTGCCATGGCCTCCTTGCGGGTGAGGCCGGCCTCCTCGCGCACCCCCACGAGCCGCACCAGCTCCTCGGGGGTCAGCTCCTCCTGGCGCTCGGGGGCGCCCTCGAGGACGAGGGTGACCTCGCCGCGGACTCCGGCCTCGGCCCAGGCCACGAGATCGGGGAGGGTGCCGCGGACGACCTCCTCGTAGGTCTTGGTGAGCTCGCGGCAGACGACGGCCCGCCGGGTCGGGCCGAGCACGGCGGCCATGTCCGCGAGGGCGGCGGCCAGCCGGTGCGGGGCCTCGAAGAGCACCACGGTGCGCGGCTCGCCCTGGAGGGCGGCGAGCCGGGCGCGGCGCTCGCCTGCCTTGCGGGGCAGGAACCCCTCGAAGCAGAAGCGGTCGGTGGGCAGCCCGCTGACGGCGAGGGCGGTCGTGACGGCGGACGGCCCGGGGACGCAGGTGACGGGCAGGCCCTCGGCGGCTGCAGCCGCGACCAGGCGGTAGCCGGGGTCGGACACGGTCGGCATCCCGGCGTCGGTGACGAGGACGACCCGGCTGCCGGCTCGCAGCGCCTCCAGCAGCGAGGGGGTGCGCTGCGCCTCGTTGCCCTCGAAGTAGCTGACGACCCTGCCGGTCAGGGTCACGCCGAGGTCCGCGCAGAGCCGGTGCAGGCGGCGGGTGTCCTCGGCCGCGATCAGCTCGGCGGCGGTCAGCGCGGCGACCAGCCGCGGGCTGGCGTCGTCCGCGGAGCCGATCGGGGCTCCGGCGAGGACGAGGGGCACAGCGGCAGTCTCCCCCAGCCCGTGCCCCACCTTCCCTAGGGTGTGCCGCATGACCGCGACGCTGCAGCGTGCCGAGGCCACGTCCGAGCCGGCGGCGGCCGCCTGGCGCACCCGGATCCTCCCGCCGACGAACGGCCGCGGCGGCTGGATCGCCACGATCGCCGTGGCGCTGCTCGCCGGCGTGCTCCGGGTCGTCCGGCTCGACATCCCGCGGGGTCGGATCTTCGACGAGATCTACTACGCCTGCGACGCGCAGAACCTGCTCCGCTACGGCGTGGAGGCCGGCACCGAGGGCGGCAACTCCGACTGCATCCCCAACGGGCAGGCAGGCTTCATCGTCCACCCGCCGCTGGGCAAGTGGGCGATCGCGCTGGGGATGCGCGTCTTCGGGGTGAACGAGTTCGGCTGGCGCATCGCGGCCGCCGTCGCCGGCACCCTGATGGTGGTCCTGCTCATCCGGGTCACCCGGCGGATGACCGGCTCGACGGTGCTGGCCTGCCTGGCCGGCCTGCTGCTGACGCTGGACGGCCTGCACTTCGTGCAGAGCCGGGTCGCGATGCTCGACGTCTTCCTGGCCGCGTGGGTGCTCGCGGCGTTCGCCTGCCTGGTGGCCGACCGCGACGCCGTGCGCCGGCGGCTGGCCGTCACCGACGACGACGACCTCGCCGGCTGGGGACCGTCGCTCGGGTGGCGGCCGTGGCGGATCGCCGCCGGCGTGTGCCTCGGCGCCGCGCTCGCCACCAAGTGGAGCGCGCTCTACTACGTGGCCGTCCTCATCCTGCTGGCCTTCTTCTGGGAGGTCGGCGCGCGCCGGATGGCGGGCGTCTCCGCACCGCTGCGAGCGACGGTCTTCCGCTCCGCGGCGCCGCTCCTGGCCGTGCTCGTGGTGCTGCCCGCGTTCCTCTACGTCATCAGCTGGTTCGGCTGGTTCGCCAGCAGCGCGGCGGACCAGGTCGCCTGGGACCGCAACTGGGCCGAGGGCAACCCCGCCTCCGGCATCGCCGGGCTGGTGCCGGACGGGCTGCGCTCCTGGTGGCACTACCACGTCGCGCAGTTCACCTTCCACGACGACCTGCGGCAGAAGCACCCCTACCAGTCGCACCCCGCCGGCTGGCTGCTGCTCGCCCGGCCGGTGTCGTACTACTACCCGGCCGGTGTCGGCGCCGGCGACTACGGCTGCGAGGTCGAGTCCTGCTCGCGCGAGGTGCTCGCCATCGGCACGCCGGCGATCTGGTGGATCATGCTCGTGGTGCTGCCGGTGCTGGCCTGGCTGTGGCTGGCCAAGCGCGACTGGCGACCGGCGGCGGTGCTCGTCATGGTCCTCACCGCGATCCTGCCGTGGATCCGCGACGACCTCGACGGCCGGACGATGTTCCTGTTCTACGCGCTGCCCGCGGTGCCGTTCATGTGCCTCGGCCTGGCGCTGGTCGCCGGCTGGCTGTACGGCGGTGCGGCCGCGACCGCGCGCCGCCGGACGGCCGCCGCGATGGGGGTGGGCGCCTACCTCGCGATCGTCGTCATCAACTTCGCCTACCTCTACCCGGTGCTGGCCGCGCAGACGCTGCCCTACGACGCCTGGCGGGCCCGGATGTGGTTCACCAGCTGGATCTGAGGCGGGGTCGCGCCCCGACGGGGGGCTGCCGCGGCGTGTCGCACCGGCCGGCCAGGTCTGCACGCCGGCTTCGCGGTGACTGTCCGACGTGGTCGACTGCTGCCACGAGGTGACGACCAGACCGGACAGTCACCGCGCGGCCAGCATCACGTGCTGCCGCCCCCGGACGCCCGCGCAGGATCGGGGGTGGCGTACGGCCGATCGCGACCGCGGGATCGGCCGCCCGGTCACCACGATCGTGTGAGGAGACGCGCGAAAGCCCCGCTCCTGCAGGGAGGAACGGGGCTCTTGCGTGCGGGTGGAGCTGAGGGGATTCGAACCCCTGACCCCCTCGATGCGAACGAGGTGCGCTACCGGACTGCGCCACAGCCCCGCGGGCGGAAAGGCTAGCAGGGGCCGCCTGCCGCGGCGGAGCTACCAGTCGTTGACGGCCCGGCGGCGCTCGAGGATCTCGTCGAGCTCCGGCCCCTCGTCGACGATCCCGAGCTCGCGCTCGGCGTCGGCCAGCCCGTCGGCGTAGGCGCCGGGGGTGGTGAGGTCGACGACGCGGCGCGGGGCGGTCGGCGCGGAGAGGTAGGTCGGGGCGGGAACGGGCACCGGCGACCACGCCTCGCCCTGGGCGCCGCGGGCGGGCGGCAGCTCCTCGTAGCGCGCGGCGGGTGCGGGCAGCGGCGCCGACAGCGGGAGCGGCCGGGGCGGCATCCGCTCCGGGATCCCGGCGACGTGCGCGGGGGCCCGCAGCGCCGGTGCGCGGACTGCCGCGGGGGCGGCTGGTGATCGCTGCGCCGC
>JAKFFB010000107.1:0-2355 GCA_036675425.1 Actinomycetales bacterium
TGATCGCCCGGTCGCTGGAGGACGCGGGCATCGTGCGGCAGGACCTGACTGCCATCGCGGTCGGCGTCGGCCCCGGCCCGTTCACCGGCCTGCGGGTCGGCATCGTCACCGCGCGCACGCTCGGCTTCGTGCTCGAGATCCCGGTGTACGGCGTCTGCTCGCTCGACGCGATCGCGCTCGAGGTGGTCGGCACGTCCGCCGCACCGGGCAGCTTCCTCGTCGCCACCGACGCCCGCCGCAAGGAGGTCTACCTCGCCTCCTACGACGCCGACGGCCGTCGGCTCGAGGGCCCGGTCGTGACCCGTCCCGCCGAGGTCGCCACCGACGCGCCGGTCGCCGGCGCGGGCCCGACGCTCTACCCCGACGCCTTCCCCCACCCGATCGCCCCGGTCCGGCCGAGCGCCGGCTGGCTCGCCATGGCTGTGACGGCAGAGCTCGTAGACTTGCTCGACCCCGAACCCCTCTACCTGCGGCGTCCCGATGCGGTCGTCGGCGCACCCAGAAAGCCTGTCTCGTGATCCGTCCCGCTGTCCTGGCCGACCTCCCGGCCCTCACCGCGCTCGAGCAGGAGCTCTTCGGCGTCGACGCGTGGAACGAAGCCCTGGTCCGGCAGGAGATCGAAGGTCCCGGCCGACGCTTCGTGGTGGCCGACGACCTCTCCGGCTACGCCGTGACGATGACGGCCGGCGACATCGTCGACCTGCTGCGCATCGGCGTACGCCCCGACGCCCGCCGCGCCGGCCTGGCCTCCCGGCTCCTCGACGAGCTGCTCGTCGACACCGACGACGCCTCGCGGATGCTGCTGGAGGTGAGCGTGTCCAACGCCGCCGCCCTCGGCTTCTACGTCGCTCGCCAGTTCAGCGTGATCGACGTACGCCCCCACTACTACCGCGACGGGTCCGAGGCGCTGGTCATGTGCCGCTGGCTGCCCGGCGCCGCCCGCACGCCGTCGGCGACCTCGCATGACTGACGGGCCCCTCGTCCTGGGGATCGAGACCTCCTGCGACGAGACCGGCGTCGGCATCGTGCGCGGGCACACCCTGCTCGCCGACACGGTGGCGAGCAGCGTCGAGGAGCACGCCCGCTTCGGGGGCGTGGTCCCGGAGGTCGCCAGCCGGGCGCACCTCGAGGCGATGGTCCCCACCATCGAGCGCGCGGCCGAGACGGCCGGGATCTCCCTGCACGACATCGACGCGGTCGCGGTCACCAGCGGCCCCGGCCTGGCCGGCGCCCTGCTCGTGGGGGTCGCCAGCGCCAAGGCGCTCGCCCTGGGGCTCGGCAAGCCGATCTACGGCGTCAACCACCTGGCCGCGCACGTCGCGGTCGACCAGCTCGAGCACGGTCCGCTGCCGGAGCCGTGCCTGGCCATGCTGGTCTCCGGCGGCCACTCGAGCCTGCTCGAGGTGGCCGACGTGACCGTGGGCGTCGAGCCGATGGGCGCCACGATCGACGACGCGGCGGGGGAGGCCTTCGACAAGGTCGCCCGGCTGCTGGGCCTGCCGTTCCCTGGCGGGCCGCACATCGACAGGGCCGCCCGCAGCGGCAACAGCGTGGCCATCGACTTCCCGCGCGGGCTCTCGCACAAGCGCGACCTCGAGCGGCACCGCTTCGACTTCTCGTTCTCCGGCCTCAAGACCGCGGTCGCGCGCTGGGTGGAGACCCAGCAGCGCGAGGGCGTCACGATCGACGTCGCCGACGTGGCCGCCTCCTTCCAGGAGGCGGTGTGCGACGTGCTCACCCGCAAGGCGATCGACGCGGCGACGAGCCGAGGCATCGAGGACATCCTCATCGGCGGCGGGGTCGCCGCCAACAGCCGACTGCGGGCGATGGCCGTGGAGCGGGCGACGGAGGCGGGCATCCGCGTGCGGGTCCCGCGACCGGGCCTGTGCACCGACAACGGTGCCATGGTCGCCGCGCTCGGGGCCGAGCTCGTCGCACGAGGACGTACGCCGTCGCGCCTCGACCTGCCGGCGGACTCCTCGCAGCCCATCACCACCGTCGTCGCCTGAGGCCTGGACGCGGCCCGACCGGCCGGCGCCCCCGGGAAATGACGAAGATCCCCGCCCGAGAGCGGGGACCTGCATCACGCCGAGCTCGCTGACGAGCTTCCGTCAGTCGAGTACGCCGGGTGCGACGTCGTCGTCGCCGAGCCAGTCCTGGTCGTAGACCAGGCTGTCACGATCGGTGGTCTGCTCGCGCTCGCCCTTGCGGCCGCTGCGGCTTCACCCGGTGCCGGCGCCCGCGGTGCGGGCACCGCTCGAACCGCGGCCACCCGACCGGGAGCTCGCTCCCGCGCCTCCGCGGCCACCCGCGCCGCCACGTCCGGCGCTGCTGCCGGTCGAGGCGCCGCGGCCC